>DASQWH010000035.1:0-8199 GCA_035640335.1 Gaiellaceae bacterium
GAGCAGTTGCTCGACCTCTCCCGCCTCGAGGCCGACCGCGTGCCGATCCAGCCCGTGCCGGTCCCGGTCCGGGCCCAGGTCGAGGACCTCGTCGCGGCCTCGGCAGGGACCCGCGCCGGCGAGATCGAGGTGCGCATCGACCACGACCTCGAGGCCGTCGTCGATCCGAGCGTCCTCGAGCGCGTCGTCTCGAACCTCGTCACGAACGCGCTCCGGCACGGAGATGCACCCGTCGTCGTGACGGCGACGAACAACGACCGTCACCTGCGGCTCGCCGTCGAGGACAACGGCCCAGGCGTGCCCGAGGAGTTCGTCCAGGACCTCTTCGAGCGCTTCAGCCGAAGCGACGAGGCGCGGGCGCGCGGCCTCGGCTCGGGCCTCGGGCTTGCGATCGCGCGTTCGTACGCGCAGGCGCACGGCGGCGATCTCGTCTACGTGCCGCTCCGTCCGAACGGCTCCCGATTCGAGTTCGTCGCGCCGGTCGAAAACGACCATTCGGAGCCGCGCAGCGCGGGCGAAGCATCCGCCCGCCATGGCTAATCTGAGCAGGTGTTTTCGCCTGCAGTCGAGAACCTCGTCTCGCAGCTGACGCGGCTTCCGGGCGTCGGTACGCGCACCGCCCAGCGCCTCGCGTTCCATCTTCTGCGCGTGCCCAAGGACGAGGCTCTCGCCCTGGCCGGCGCAATCGGCGAGGTCAAGGAGCGGGTCCGCTTCTGCAGCGAGTGCGGCAACCTGACCGAGGAGGAGACGTGCGAGATCTGCCGCGACGCGCGCCGCGACCGGGCCGTCGTCTGTGTCGTCGAGCAGCCGGCCGACCTCGTCTCGCTCGAGCGGACACACGAGTACCGCGGCCTCTACCACGTGCTCGGCGGTGCGCTATCGCCGATCGACGGGGTCGAGCCGGAGCACTTGCGCATCGCCGATCTCATGCAGCGCGTCGAGCGCAACGGCATCGAGGAGGTCGTGCTGGCGACGAACCCGAACATGACGGGCGAGGCGACCGCGGCCTACCTCGCCGACCGGCTTCGCGGCCGCGTCCGCGTCACGCGCCTCGCGAGCGGGCTGCCGGTGGGAGGAGACCTCGAGTACGCCGACGAAGTCACGCTCGGGCGCGCGCTGGCAGGCCGCCGAGAGATGTGAGGTTAGGCACGCCGGAGCCAGACTGAAGTCTGGCACCGGACTCCTAGTATGTGCTCCGTGACAACGACGGAATACGAGTCTCTTCCGGCTCTCGCAGCCGAGGAGACGCGTCCCCGCGCCGGCACGATCGTCATGAAGTTCGGCGGCACCTCCGTCGCCGACGCCGAACGGCTGAAGGCGGTCGCGCGCCGCCTCGTCGCTGCCCGCGAGGGCGGCACCAGAGTCGTCGCCGTCCTCTCGGCGATGGGCGACACGACGGACGATCTCGTGCGGCTCGCCTACGAGATGTCACCGCGCCCGAAGCCGCGCGAGCTCGACATGCTGATCTCGGTCGGCGAGCGCATCTCCTGCTCGCTCTGCGCGATGGCGATCGACGACCTCGGCCACGAGGCGATCTCGCTCACCGGCTCGCAGGCCGGGATCGTCACCGACACCGCGCACGGCAAGGCGAAGATCGTCGACATCCGCGCGCGCCGCATCCACGAGGCGCTCGACGCGGAAAGGATCGTGCTCGTCGCCGGCTTCCAGGGCGTGTCGACCGACTACGACATCACGACTCTCGGCCGCGGCGGCTCCGACACGACAGCCGTTGCGCTGGCCGCCGCCCTCGGCGCGGAGGCGTGCGAGATCTTCACGGACGTCGACGGAGTGCACACAGCCGACCCGCGAATCGTCCCGGAAGCCCGCAAGCTGCACGCGGTCAGCTACGAGGAGATGCTCGAGATGGCCGCGTCCGGGGCGCGCGTGCTGCAGCTGCGCTCGGTCGAGTTCGCGCGCAGCCACGACGTCAAGCTGCATGTACGGTCGAGCTTCTCCGGCGAAGACGGGACCTGGATTCGGGAGGAGGACGAACGCATGCTCGAGAAGGCGCTCATCTCCGGGGTGACGCACACGACCGAGGAGACTGTCTTCAGCGTCGACCGCGTTCCGGCCTCGACGCTGTTCAGCGCGCTCGCGGACGCCGGGGTCAACGTCGACACGATCCTCCAGACGAGCACCGGCATCGTCTTCTCCGCGCCGGCGACCGACCGTGCGGAGGCCGAGTCCGCGCTCGACGGCCTGGGCGTAACGTGGTCGGCGCGCGAGGATCTCGGGAAGGTCAGCCTGATCGGGGCCGGCATGAAGACGCACCCCGGAGTCGCGGCGAAGATGTTCGCGACCCTCGAGGAGCTGGGCATCGTTCCCGAGATCGTGAACACGTCGCCGATCAAGATCGCGTGCTTCGTCTCGCGCGACGACGTGGAACGCGCCGTCCAGGGCCTGCACGCGGCGTTCGAGCTGCACAGCCCCGACGCGGAACGCAGGCATGCCTGAACCCCGCATCGGCGTCGTCGGCGCGACCGGCGCTGTCGGCGAGGTCGTCCTCTCCGTGCTGGCCGAGCGCGGGTTCGAGCACGTGCGCGCCTTCGCGTCGGCGCGCTCCGCAGGGACGCGAGTCGCTTTCGGCGACGGCGAGCTCGAGGTGGAGCAGGCGTCGCCGGATGCGCTCGGCAACGGGCTCGACCTCTGCTTCTTCTCGGTCGGGACGGCGGCGAGCCGGGAGCTCGTGCCGCCCGCCGTCGCGGGCGGGGCGCTGTGCATCGACAAGTCCTCGGCATTCCGGCTCGCGGACGGCATCCCACTCGTGGTCCCCGAGGTCAACGGCGAGCGCGCGCTCGAGCACGACGGCATCGTCGCGAACCCGAACTGCTCGACGATCCAGCTCGTCTGCCTATTGAAGCCGCTGCATGACGCAGCCGGTCTCAAGAGCGTGCGGCTCGCGACCTACCAGTCGGCCTCCGGCGCGGGTCTCAGCTCGATGGAGCGCCTTCGCGCTCAGGCTCCGGGCGAGGGGAACGTCGTCGGCGACTGGGAGCTCGAGGGCGATGACTTCGACGAGGAGGTCAAGCTGCGCGCCGAGACGCGCAAGATTCTCGACCTGCCGAACCTGCCGTTCAGCGTCACGTGCGCGCGGGTGCCGGTGCTGATCGGCCACTCGCAGTCGATCTGGGTCGAGACGGAAGAGCCGCTCACTCCGGCGCACGCGCGCGAGGTTCTCGGTCGGGCGCCTTCGGTGCGCGTGACCGAGCGTCCGACGCCGAGGGACGCCGTCGGCGGGGACGAGGTGCTCGTCGGGAGGATCCGCGAAGACCCGGTCGGCGGCGGGCTCATGCTCTGGGGCGTGTGCGACAACCTGCGCAAGGGCGCGGCGCTCAACGCCGTCCAGATCGCCGAGCTTCTGCTCGCCCGCCAGGCGCTCGCCGCCTGAGTGCTGGAGCTCTTTCCGGATAGCGCAGCCGTCGAGGACGGGGAGCTGGCCGTGGAGGGGATTCGGGCGTCGGCGCTGGCGGACGAGTTCGGCACGCCGCTCCTGGTCTACAGCGAGCCTGCGCTGCGCCGGGCCGCACAGGCGTACCGGCGCTCGGCTCCCGACGCGCTCGTCGCCTACAGCGTCAAAGCCTTCCCGAACGTCGCGGTGCTGCGGCTGTTCGCGGCCGAGGGGCTCGGCGCGGATGTCTCGACGCTCGGCGAGCTTGCGTACGCGGTGCGGGCCGGGATTCCCGGGACGGGAATCGTGTTCCACGGCAACAACAAGAGCTCCGAGGAGCTGAGGGCGGCTGCAGAGCACGACGTCGGGCTCGTCGTCCTCGACGCGCTCGACGAGATCAATCTGGCTGCGGAGGCAGGGGTCCCGCGCGTCCTCGTCCGGGCTACTCCCGGCATCGACGCCGAGACGCACGATGCAATCAAGACCGCCCACCACGGCTCGAAGTTCGGGCTGCCGCCCGACCAGGCTCTCGAGGCGATCGCCCGCGCGCGCGACGCGAGCCTCGAGCCGGTTGGGCTGCACGTTCACATCGGCTCGCAGCTGCTCGATCTCGGCGCGGAGCGGATGACGGTCGACTGGCTGGCCGGCTTCGCGGCCGAGTGCCGAGCAGAGCTCGGCTGGACGCCGGAGATCGTCGACCTCGGTGGGGGGCTCGGGATCCAGTACGTCGAGGACGAGCCGGCTCCCGCGATCGAGGACTTCGTCGGCGCGCTCCTCCAGCGCGTCGAGCGAGCGTGGGCCCTCCACGACCTGCCGGCGCCGACGCTCGTCCTCGAGCCGGGCCGTTCGCTCGTCGGTCGAGCGGGGTTCACGCTCTACCGCGTAGGCACCGTCAAGCGAGTGAGCGACGCCACTGTCTATGCGGCCGTCGACGGCGGCATGTCCGACAACCCCCGCCCGCATCTCTACGGAGCCCGCTACGCCGCGCTGCTCGCGAACCGCGCCGACGAGGAGCCGGCAGGCAGGTTCGCCATCGCGGGCAAGCACTGCGAGTCAGGCGACGTCCTGATCGAGCGCGTCCAGCTGCCCGAGCCCCGTCGCGACGACCTGCTCGCCGTGCCCGGAACCGGGGCCTACACGCTCGGCATGGCCTCGAACTACAACGCGGTGCCGCGGCCTGCGGCCGTCCTCATCGGCGGCGGCGCGACGACGCTGATCAGGCGGCGCGAGACGATCGACGACCTGCTGGCCGACGAGCCCCAGTAGCGGCGTTTTGGGGCCTTAGGTGCCGGGTAGACAGATGGATATGACGCTGACACCACGATGGATCGTCGTGGGGCTCGTCGCCGCCGTGATCGTCGCGGCCGTCGTCATCTACCTCGTGACCGGCAGCAGTGACGGAGGCAGCGGCGGCGGCGGTGGCGGCTACTAGCCGGCTCCGAGAGCTCGCGGCCTTCTTCCCGGACTGCGTCGTCCTCGTACGACGCCTCCTTCGTGACCCGCGGGTGCCGCGGCGCGCGAAGCTCGCCCTCGCGCTGCTCCTCCCCTACCTTGCGTCGCCGATCGACTTCATTCCGGACTTCATTCCGATCGCCGGCCAGCTTGACGACGTCGTCCTCGTTGCGGTCGCGCTGCGCTACGTGCTGAAGCGCGCCGGGCCGAGCGTGGTCGAAGACCACTGGCCCGGAAGCGAGGCGGGGCTGTCGGTCGTGCTCCGCCTCGCGGCCTAATAGGAGGGCTTGGCGAAAAACAGACTGAGCCGGCGGGCCGCGCTGCTCGCCCCGGGGCAGCGTCCTCAGTCGCGCCCGTAGCCTCCGGCTACGACGCTCTCGTGAGCTGCGAAGCAGCGAGCGCCATCCCCACGAAACGACCATCGCGCCCCGACGGCGAGCGGTTTTCCGCCAACCCCTCCTAGGGCCCGGGCGGTACCGGGGCCGGCGCCGGCGAGAACGCCTCCTTCAGCACACGCAGCACATGCGCGCGCTTCCCCTCCAGTACCGGCTGGAGCCCGCCGAGCTCGAGGCGCACGAGCTCGACGAGGCCTGCGGTGCGCAGCGTGCGGAAACCGAAGTCCGCGAGGAAGTCGCGCGGGAAGACCGTGCGGTGGACGAGGAAGCGCTCGTAGTCGGACTCGCCCTCCGGGTAGCGGTACGCGAAGGCCTCCAGCGCGGGGGCCCGCTTGTCGCGCGCGTCGCCGATCGCAGCGAGGAAGAGCGACTGCAGCACCCAGGGGCTCGTGCGGTCGACGAGGTATGCGCACGTGACCAGCACCGCGTCCTCGGAGGGCGGGCCCGCAGGCAGCTCCCACGCGCGCGGGAAGAGCTCCGCCGGCCCGTACTGCATCGAGCCGAGCAGGCGTCCGTCGTCGTCGCGGTACAGCGCCCCCCACGCTCCCCACGACGTCTCGGCCTCCTCGATCCAGCGGCGCTTGCCCGTCTCGCGGCCGCGCGGCGACTGCCACCAGACACAGCGGTGGCAGACGCTCGGAGCCTGCTCGAGAGTCGCGCCGGTCAATCCTCCGACGCGCGTCTTCACGATGGGGATTGTAGAACCAGCTCCGTCGCTTCAGGCCGCGCGAAGAACCTGAAGGGGACGAAGGTCGTCCCGAGCCCGGTCGAGACGTGGAGGACACCGCCCGGCCGCCGGTAGAGGCCTTCCGCGTACGTCCAGCGCAGGTGCGCCAGCCGCAGCTTCCCGCGGCCGTACGGGATGCACACCTGGCCGCCATGGAGGTGCCCGGCGAGGACGAGGTCGAACGCGCCCGGAGGGAGCTTGTCGATCACGTTCGGAAAGTGGCAGAGGAGGATGCGCAGGTCGGCGTCGGGGTCGGCAAGGCGGTGCGGTTGAGAGCGGCCATGCCGGTACGTCCGTGGGTCGACGCCGACGATCTGGACGCTCCGGCCGCGGATCTCGATCGTGCGTGAGTCGTCCTCGAGCAGCGTCGTGCGGCCGAGCTCGGCCAGCTCGGCGGGCTTCGAGAACGGGTCGCGGCTGAGCGCGAAGTCGTGGTTGCCGAGCACCGCGAACGAGCTCGGAAGCCGGTCGAGGAGCGCACGCAGCTTCGGCTCCGCTCGCGGCCGTGCCAGGAGGTCGCCGCTGATCAGCACGAGGTCCGGGCGCCGCTCGGCCGCCCACTCCACGGCGCGCTCGACCGCATGTGTCCCCCGCGAGGGGAAGCCGAGATGGAAGTCGGAGAGATGCACGACGCGCAGCCCGTCGAGCTCGCGCGGAAGGCGCGGTAGCCCGACCTCGAGCGAGCGCAGCTGCACCCACCCGGCCTCGAACCACGCGTAGGCCACCACGCCGGCCGCCGCCGCGGCCGCGCTCACCGGGAGCACGATCACCTAGAAGGGTTTGGCGAAAACAGGCGAGCCCTCGGCAGCTACTCGTCCTCTGGCCAAAAGTTCGGCGCGAACTCCGTCGCACTCGGATCGTCGATCGTCCCGGCGGCTACGAACACGGCGGCCATATCACCGTCGGCGCGGATAGCGCGGAACTGATCGCCATGCACACGAATGGCGGAAGGTGCACGCATCTGGAGGATCTCCTCTTCGATTTTGATCCGCGCGCTCCCCTCAACCAGGACGTAGACCTCCTCACCGCCGCCGGGGTGGCGGTGGCCGACAGTAAGACGCCAGCCGGGGCCAAAGCGGAGGTAGCTGACACCGACGTGTTCGCATCCGAGGACCCCGCGCAGAATCCGCAACTCAAGTTCGGCTTCGACAAGACCGAACCTCGTTTGCGCCCAATTCGGAGCATCGGCGATTGCCACCACCTCAGGCTGCTCCACGGGAGCGATTATCTCGACTGGGCTCCTACGCGGCCAGGGGAAGGCCATCAGCGCGCCAAGCTAGCGCGGCCGTTCGCCTAGCGTTTCGTCAAACCCATCTAGTAGCGCGGCTCAGACTTCGAGCTTCTCGACGACCGGCGTGACCGGGACGACATGCCGCTTGAACTTCAGCTCGGGCTCGTCGAGCCCGGCGGCGACGCCGACCAGCTGCGCCAGGTGCAGGATCGGCATCGCGAACTGACGGCCCGTCGCCTCGGTCAGCTTCGACTGCCAGGCGTCGAGCGAAAGGTGACAGAGGGGACAGGGCGTGACCATCGCGTCCGCGCCCGCCTCGGTCGCCTGCTCGATCGGCTGCAGCAGCTCGCCGAGGGCTGTTGCCTCGCGCGCCTGGATGATCGGGAAGCCGCAGCACTTGATCTTGGCCGGGTAGTCGACGGGCTCCCCGCCGCACGCCTCGATGATCGCCTCGAGCGACCACGGCCGGTCGGGATCCTCGAAGCCGAGCAGCTTCGACGGGCGCAGGATCTGGCAGCCGTAGAACGGCGCCACCTTCAGGCCCTTGAGCCCCTTGTGCGCGACCTCCTTGAGCCGGTCGTAGCCCTCGCCCTCGGCGATCAGCCACAGGAAGTGCTTCACCTCGACGTTGCCCGAGTAGGGCGGCACGCCGACCGTCTCGAGGTTCGCATTGACGCGGGCGCGCAGGTCGTCGTCGTTCTTCAGCTGCCAGTCGGCCTGGCGGAGATTGAGCGTGCAGACGTTGCAGATCGTCATCAGCGTGTCGAGGCCGGTCTGCTCCGCGTACGCGAGGATGCGCGCGTTCAGGTGCAGGTAGTAGTCGGGCTCGGCTTCGTGGATGTCGCCCGCTCCGCAGCACGTGACGGCGTCCAGCTCTTCGAGCTCGAGCCCCATCATCGGCGCGAGCGCCTTGGTCGACGAGTTGAGCTCCTTCGCGGAGAGCGCGGCGAGGCAGCCCGTGTAGTAGGCGACGCGCTCCGGAAAGCTGCCGTTCTCGCTCATCAGC
>DASQWH010000036.1:0-22594 GCA_035640335.1 Gaiellaceae bacterium
AGCGCCGCGAACTTCGTCCAGCCCGCGAGCGCGACGGACGCGCCGCGCGCCCACGGCGAGGTGACGAGCCAGAAGCCGAAGACCAGGAACGCGGGCATGATCGCGTCGTTCGTGTTCGAGCTGGACACGTACTGCGTGAACGGAAACGCCGTCCACGCGAAGGCCAACGTCGCGGCGAGCCGCGTGCCGCCGAAGCGCAGCCCGACGAGCGCGAGCCCGAGCAGCGTCAGCAGGTCGAAGGCAAGCGCGGTCGCGTGCGCCGCGGGCAGCTTGTCCCACTTTCCGCTCCAGCCGAGTACGGCGTACGCCGGCACGTAGACCTCGTAGGCGACGGGCCCGTACGTGTCGCCGCGCTCGTTCGCCGACTCGCAGCGCCCGTTCGACTGGATGCGCTCGCGCACGCGGCCGTCGGCATCCGGACGCCCGCACTCGCGCCCCCTCTCGACCGGCATGTGGCCGTACGGCATCTCGCCGTGGGCGATGCGATGCGCGCCGACCACGCCGGAGTAGCCGACGTCGATCACGTTCGAGTCGCGCAGGTTGAGGCCGACGCGGAAGCCGATCAGGAACACGGCGGCGGCGGCGAGCAGCCACACGGGCCAAAGCGGCGCCGCCGCCCGCGCACGGCCTGCCCTCGCCGTCCAGACCATGCGCACGAGCAGGTACAGGAGTGGGACGAACGCGAGCGGGACGCTCGTGAAGATGTCGCCGCGGTTGAAGAACCAGAGCGAGGCCGTGAAGGAGACGAGCACGAGCAGATCGACGTTCCGCACCGAGCGCAGGCGGCGGAAGTCGAGGAGGCCGGCGAGGAAGATGACGCAGAAGCCGAGCCACACGACCGGGCGCTCGAGCTCG
Organism: Gaiellaceae bacterium; assembly: GCA_035640335.1. Classification (GTDB taxonomy): domain Bacteria; phylum Actinomycetota; class Thermoleophilia; order Gaiellales; family Gaiellaceae; genus VAXT01. The sequence goes on from DASQWH010000036.1 coordinate 856, forward strand.
CGCCCCCCGAACGCCCCGGGGTAGCCGCGTGCCATCCTCCACGCGACCTGCGGCCCGGTCCAGGCCTCCGTGACGACTCCGGTGGCGTCGTCGACGCGGCCGGTTGCGACCTGCCCCGCGCGCCGGTCCCAGACGTTGACGCTCCAGTCGAGCCGCTTCGCGTCGTAGGTGGCGTCCGTCGTCCGGACCTCCCGCGAGTAGCGCTCGAGCCAGTCGGCGACCTTCGGCTTCCTGAGGAAGATCGCTGTGGCCCGCCGCTCCGTCAGCCGCTGCTCCCGCGGCGGCGCGAACGGGGCCTGGACGAGCCGGCCCTTCGCGTCGTAGACGGGGCGGGTCGGCGTCGTGGCCGCGTCCGCCGAACCGGCCAGTACCAGGGCAGCGCCGGCAAGGACGAGACCGCGCCTCACAGCGCTAACGCCTGCGGAATGACCAGAGCTTGTTGCCGACGAAGTTGATCGGCATGACGAGCACGACCGCGATCGCCTGCGCCACGATCTTCCCCACGCCGACCGCGACGAGCGCCGTCAGCAGCAGCTCGTTGGCCGCGAGCGCGCACAGCGAGACGATCAGGAAGCGGATCCCCTGGTACGCGATGTGCCCCCGTTGGCCGCGGAAGGTCCACAGCCGGTTCCACGTGTAGTTGTTCGTGACGGCGACGAGGAACGAGCAGAGGGCGGCCACGTTGTAGTGGAGGCCGGCGTGGACGAGCGTCGTGTAGACCGCGAGGTTGACCGCGTACCCCGTTGCCCCGACGGTCGAGAACTTCGCCAGCTGCACCCAGTTGTGCGGCCGGCGCAGGGCGCGGGTCGCGCGGTCGCGAACGTGCGTCAGCGTCGAGACTGCGGCAACGGGCTCGTTCGCCATCGGCCGCCGAGCGTAGCAGCGTCTACTGACGCGTCCGGCCGCTGAGCGAGCGCCCGCGGTCGCGGTAGAACTGGAGCTCCGACGCCTCGAGCAGCGCCCACGTCGAGAGAACCTCGACCCGATCGGGCTCGACGCGCGCAGCGGCGATCGGCAGGAAGCGCTCGAAGCCGTCGCGGCAGAGGACCTCGAGCCCGAGCGGGCGGTCGGCCTTCGCGTCGAGGATGACGTCGACGACGCGGCCGAGCTCGATTCCGCGCGTGACGACGGGTCTGTTCAGCAGGTCGCTGCCGTTGCCTCTCTCCATCGGCGTCTGAATCTTGCCTGCGGGCGGCCCGGTCAAACTCAGCGAACCGAGAAGCCCCGCTCGCCCTGCGGGTCGCGCCACTCGACGCCGACGTCCTCGACGCCGGCCCCGCGCGGCCCGTGGCGGCACCACTCGACCATCGACTCGACCCGCTCGCGCTCCCCTTCGAAGACCGCCGCCACGCTGCCGTCCGGCTCGTTCCGCACCCAGCCGGAGAGGCCGAGCGAGCGCGCGCGGTTGCGCGCTTCGGCACGGAAGAACACGCCCTGTACGAAGCCGGTCACCCGCACCTCCGCGCGAGCGCTATTGATCGAAGCCTTCCTCTCCGACGAGCGGCACGAAGCGGCACGGAACCGAGCGCGCGACCGCAGGCCCCTCCGGGCTGCTGACGACGAGCTCGAGGCGCTGCCCCCAGCGGCCGCCGACGGGGATCGCCAAGCGGCCCCGCGGGCCGAGCTGCTCGTACAGGCGCCGGGGCAGCTCCGGTGCGGCGGCGGCCACGCCGATCGCGTCGTACGGCGCGTGCTCGGGAAGCCCGAGCGTCCCGTCGCCGACGTGCACGCTGACGTCGTAGCCCGCCGCGGCGAGGTTGGCGCGCGCTTGGTCGGCGAGCTCGGGGATCCGCTCGATCGTGAACACCTCGCCGGCGAGCTCCGCGAGCACCGCGGCCTGGTAGCCGGACCCGGTCCCGACGTCGAGCACGCGCTCCTCGCCCGTCAGCCCGAGGATCTCGCAGATCCGGGCGACCATGTACGGCTGCGAGATCGTCTGGCCGTGGCCGATCGGCAGCGCGACGTCGTCGTACGCTCGACGTCGTTCCCCGGGCGGCACGAAGAGCTCGCGGGGCACGCGCTCCATCGCCGCCATGACGCGCTCGTCGACGATGTCGCGCGCGCGGAGCTGGCTGTCGACCATGCGCAGCCGCTCCTGTGTAGGGGTCTCAGGCGACACGGATCGGCCTGCGTGCGTATGCGGGAGGCTCGACGCCGAAGTGGCGCAGGATCGCCGGCGCGACCTCGACGAGGCGCTCCGGAGGATCGAGTCCGACGGCAAGCATCGGCACCTCCGAGTCACCGGCCTCGAGGGAGCCGTGGCTGCCGCCGCCGGCGTGGTGGCGACCGCCGAGGTCGACGAACTCGACGCCCGGCGCCGCGGCGGCGATCAGGTCGCCCGCGTTCGGGTTGGCGAGCGCGGCCCACGCGCGCTCGAACGCGTGAGGATACGGCAGTACGGCGACGTCTCCGCGCACCGTAAAACCGCCGTTCGCCGGCGCGAAGCGGACCTCCTCGCCCATCCGGCGCGCAACCGCCTCGCCTTCGTCAAGGAAGAGAACGACGTCGACGCCCGGTGCGCCCTCGAGGCGGTCGGCAAGCTCGCCCGGCGCGAGCTCCGACCCGGGCAGGGCGTAGACCATCGCCGCACGGTTCGAGGCGGTGACAGCGACGTCCGCGCGCTCACGCCCTGGTCGCAAGAGCGTGAAGTCGCGCAACGCGTCTTCGAGCCGCACGGCCTCCGTCACGTTCGTCTGGCCGTGGTCGGAGCAGACGAGAACCGCGTAGCGCGCGAGGAACTCGTCCGGGCCGCCGGCAGCCTCGAGCAGCGCTGCGACCGCGCGGTCGGTTCGCACGAGCGCAGCGCGGGCGCCGTCGGGCCCGCTCACATGGGACGCGAAGTCGTAGTCGGGCAGGTAGAAGAGGAAGAAGTCGAAGCCGTCGCGCGTGACGAGCCAGCGTCCGACGCGCGCGGCGTACTCGTCGACCGAGCCGCGTGACCGCGTGCGGACGGCCAGCGGCGCGCCTGTCACATCCGACTCGAAGAGGTTGAAGTAGAAGAACCGCCGCGGGCCGTACACCGACCGCGTGAGCCCCGGCAGCGTTGCCCGGTGGCGGCTCCGGCCGCGGTAGCAGACCATGTTCACGGTCGCCGTCTCGAGGCCGGCGTCGTCGAGCGACTCGAACACGGTCACCGCGTCCTTCGAGAGGTGCTCCGCGTTCAGGTTGAAGATCGCGTCCCTCATCGACCGCGTCGCCCCGGCCGCACGGATCGCGCCGAAAGAGGAGCCGTACTCGACGAGGCGGCGCTCGCCGGCGTGGTACCACACGAGGTGCGGGATGTGGTGGACGTCCGGATGCGCGCCGGTCGCCAGCGACGAGAGGCAGACTGGCGTCAGTGACGGAAACGTCGTCACCGCGCGCCGGTAGTCGCCGTGCGCGGCCAGGAACGCGAGTGCCGGAGCCGTTCGCTCCTCGACGGCCTGCTCGAGCACCGTTGGCGTGAGCCCGTCGATCACGATCAGGACGAGCTTCTTCGCAGGCACAGTCTCAGTCGCGGGCCAGAGTCCTCAGCCCGGCGAAGCGGCGGGTTCCGCGCCGGCGCAGTCGTGCTCCAAGCGCCGGCAGCGCGAGGGCCTCGAGGTAGCCCAGGACGGGAATGAAGGCGACCACGGCGAGGACGACTGCGGCGACGCCGAGGAGCGCACCGGTCGCGACACGCGCGCCTCCGTGCCTGAGCGCTCCGCGCACGAGGACGCCCGCCCCGGCCGCACCGGCGAGCCCTCCGATCCCGCCGCCGATTGCTTCCTCGACGTCCGCGAGCGCGAGCCCGAGGGCGACGGCGACACCAACGGCCACGAGCACCGCGGCGAGCAGGCCGAGCCGCACGCCGGCGAGAAGCCCCGCCGCGAGCACCCCGACCGCGACTCCGACTCCCGTGAAGACGCCGACCGTATAGAGGTCCGCCACGGCGGGCAGTGTAGTGGCCGCCTCCGGGCCGGCCGAGGCGCGTTTGGCGACCACCCCCATGGGCATAAGCCGAGCGAATGTCTCGAACGGCGACGCGGTCGAGCCGAAGCCGGAAACGGGACGCGTTCAAGCCGCTGCTCGTCTTCTTCTGGACACGGCGTTCGGGTCCGGCCCGGCGGATGGAAAGCCTCCTCGCGCACCTGGCGCGTAAGGAGCGGGGTCGCCTTCGTGTCACGCGAGTCGACGTGGACGAGGACCCGGACACCGCGGAGCACTTCAAGGTGAAGGACGTGCCCGCACTCGTGGTCGTGAAAGGCAGGCGCGTGGTCGGCCGCTTCGATGGGCGTGCGAAGGCGGCGGACATCGAGGGGCTCGTCGAGCCGCATCTCGAGGGCGACGACGGCGAAGCTTCACAACGTCCTAACAACTGAGGGCCGGCGAGTACGTACCCTCGCGGCGGCTCGCAATCCGGGCCTCTAGAAACGCCGTACCAATAGGTGACAACCAGGGGAAGGGAGTGAGCACATGCGGAAGCTCGTTCTAGCCGTCTCCATACTCGTCGCGGGTGGTCTGGTCGTGGGAGCGGTCGCGCTCGCGCATGGCGACAACGGGGGCGGGTTGAAAGCGACCCTTACCGGCTTCGAGGAGACGCCGTCGGAGTCGACGCCGGGCCACGGCAACATCCGGCTGCGCGTGACCAACGGCGGCACCGTGATCCACTACCGCCTCCACTACGAGGACTTCGAGGCGGCTGAGGGCGCCACCCTCTTCGCCCACATCCACTTCGGTCAGCGTGGCGTGGCCGGTGGCGTGAGCGCGTTCCTGTGCGGCGGCGGCGACAAGCCCCCCTGCACTCCGCTGGAGGGCACAATCGAGGGTGACATCGACGCCAGCGACGTTATCGGCCCGACCGGGCAGGGGATCGCCCCGACGGAGATCGGCGAGCTGATCCGGGCGATGCGCAAGGGCTACACCTACGCGAACGTCCACACGACGCTGAATCCCGCCGGTCTCATCCGCGGGCAGATCAACAAGGGCCATCGACACGGCCACGATAAGGGTCGGTAGTCCCGTCCGCCAAGCTGGACGCGAAGGGCCCGGCACGCCGGGCCCTTCTGCTTGCTAGCGGCCCTCGACCCTGCTGATGACGTCGAGGCCGAACGCGGCCGCGCGGGCGCCGTCCACGATCCGGTGGTCGAACGTGACGGAGACGTAGCCGACGCGGCCAACGGCGAGCTCGCCGTCGCGGACGACCGGCCGGTCGGCGATCCGGCCGACGCTCAGAATGGCGGCCTCGGGGTGGTTGACGATCGGCGTCTGGAAGAGGCCTGCGAGCTTGCCGGCGCTCGTGACGGTGAAGGTCGAGCCGCGGAGCTCCTCGGGCTTCAGGCGGCCGCCGCGGGCGGCCTCGGCCAGTCGTGCGACCTCTTCGGCGAGCTCCTCGATCGAGGACGAGTCGCAGCCGCGCACGACGGGGACGACGAGGCCGTCGTCCGTCTGCACGGCGACGCCGAGGTCGTAGCGGTCGAGGTAGAGGATCTCGTCGCCCTCGAGGCGCGCGTTCAGCTCCGGGAACTCGCGCAGCGACTCGGCCACGGCCTTGAGCACGGTCGGGACGAGCAGGTCGAGCTCGACGCGGCTGAAGTCGCACTCCTCGACCCACGTGACGGCGGGCACCTCGCGGTGGGCGCGCGCCATGTGCTCGGCGATCAGCCGGCGGATTCCTCGCAGCGGCTCGCGCCGTCCCTCCGAGACAGGTCCAGGGGCCTGTCCCCCAGACGCGGCCGCAGCGCGCACGTCCTGTTCGGTCACGCGTCCCTGCGGCCCCGTCCCCGCGAGGGACTCCAGCTCGACGCCGAGCTCTTGGGCGAGCCGCCGGACGAGCGGCGTCGCGCGGACGCGTCCCGCCGGGACGGGGCCAGGGGACTGTCCCCGCGACGCGGCGGTTTGGGCCGGCGCGGGGTCCGCGCGGGGCTGGTCCTCTTCCGGCGCAACCGCCCCGTCGCCGCCGATCACGACCAGAACGGTCCCGACCGGGACGACCTTGCCCTCCTCGACCAGGATCCGCGTCACCTTCCCGGCTGCCGGCGACGGGATCTCGACCGTCGTCTTGTCCGTCTGGATCTCGACGAGCGGCGCGTCCTCCGCGATCTCGTCGCCCTCCGACACGAGCCAGCGGGCGATCTCCCCCTCAGTCAGGCCCTCGCCGAGGTCCGGCAGCTTGAACTCGTACGCCACGGCGGCGGAATCTACCGGGGCAGGCCCACCCAGGCCGTGGCCGGGACGATCAAGACCCGCAGACCGACGCGGCGGCCTTCCTCGACGAACTCCCAGAGCGCGACCGCCTGCTCGTCGCCGCCGAGCTCGCGCGCGATCTCGGCCGGAACGTAGCCGGCCTGCAACCTCCGCTCCGCATCCCAGATGGCCACCGCGTTCGGGTCGTGCTCGTTGTCGGGCTCAGGGACGAGCGCGAGCTGGCGGCCGGGCGCGAAGGCGTCGTCCTGCAAGGCGTCCAACCGGTAGGAGGCGCCTGCCACCTTGACGACCCGCAGCCGCTCGTCCGTCCACCGGAGCGGCTCCTCCGTGGCGGCGTCGCGCAGCCAGTAGCCCGACTCGCCGCGCTCGAGCCAGATTCGAAGCCGTTCCGAGGCCACGTGCCTACACTATGGGTGTGATCCGCAAGCTCCTGAAGAAGATCGCCGGGACCTGGTCGAAGCAGGCCGACGAACGAGTCGCGGAGCAGCGCGCCGAGACGCTCGACGATGCCGAGGCCCTCAACCCGGGCCACGGCAACCAGGCCGGGCAAATCGGCATGTTCTCCTAGAACTCGAGCAGTTTCTCGACCGCGTCGACGATCCGCCCGACCGAGGGCATGTACGCGTCCTCGATCTGCCAGTACGGATATGGCACGTCGTAGCCGGTGACGCGGAGCACCGGCCCCTGCAGGTCGAGCATCGCCTTCTCGGCGAGGATCGCAGCGAGCTCGGCGCCGTAGCCCGCGGTCCGCGGCGCCTCTTGGACGATTACGACGCGACCCGTCTTCGCGGCCGCCGCGAGCAGGGCCTCCTCGTCGAGCGGCTTCAGCGTCCGGATGTCGAGGAGCTCCACGGACGCCCGCCCCTCGAGCGCGTCGGCCGCCTGCTCGCAGAGCGGCACCATCGCGCCGTACGCGACGAGCGTGACGTCCGTCCCCTCGCGGACTGTCCGCGCCTCCCCGAGCGGGACGACGTGGTCGCCGTCGGGGACCTCGCCACGCATCGTCCGGTAGTGCAGCTTCGGCTCGAGCACGACGACCGGGTCGGGATCGCGGATCGCGGCGGCGAGCAGCCCCTTCGCGTCGGCCGGCGTCGACGGTATCGCGACCTTCACGCCGGGTGTGTGCACGTAGTAGGCCTCCGGCGAGTCGTCGTGCAGCTCGGGCGCTCGCACGCCGCCGCCGTAGGGCATCCGCACCGTGAGCGGGAACGCCATCTTGCCGCCGGTCCGCCACCGGTAGCGTCCGACGTGCGTGATCAGCTGGTCAAGCGCCGGGTAGCTGAAGGCGTCGTACTGCATCTCGCAGACCGGGCGAAAGCCGGCCATGCAGAGCCCGACGGCGGTGCCCATGATCCCCGCCTCGGCGAGCGGCGTGTCGACGCAGCGGTCGGGCCCGAAGCGGTCGCGCAGGCCCGCCGTCGCGCGGAAGACGCCGCCGGCCCGGCTCACGTCCTCGCCCATGACGAGCACGGAGTCGTCGCGGTCGAGCTCCACGTGGAAGCAGTCGTTGATCGCCTCGACCAGGGTGAGCTCAGCCATCGCCGAGGATCCTCCGCAGCTCCGCGAGATCGGACTCGAAGGACGACGGCGGGTCGACGAGCGCGTGCTCGAAGACGAGCGCCGGATCGGCAGGCGGCTCGGCCTCGGCCGCCGCGATCCCGTCGCGCATCGCCTGTTCGGCTTCCGCCCGCGTCGAGGCGGCCATCTCGTCCGTCAGGATCCCCGCGCGCCGAAGGTAACCCTCGTACCGGCCGAGGCACTCGCGCTTCTTCTCCTCCTCGACGCGTTCGAGGTCGATGTATGCCTTCGGGTCATCGGCGGTCGCGTGCGGAGCAGTCCGGTAGGAGACGGCCTCGATGAACGTCGGCCCGTCGCCGGCGCGAGCGCGCTCGACCGCCTCGCGCGTCGCCTCGTAGACCGCGAGCACGTCCGTGCCGTCCACGCGCACGCCGGGAATCCCGTAGCCGACGGCCTTGTCCGCCAGCGTCTCGGCCTTCGTCTGCGCCTCGAGCGGCGTCGAGATCGCCCACTGGTTGTTGTTGCAGAAGAGGATCAGCGGCGCGCGCATGACGGCCGCGAAGTTCGCGCCCTCGTGGAACGAGCCCTCCGAGGTCGCGCCGTCGCCGAAGTAGACGATCGCGCACGCGCGCTCGCCCTTCAGCCGCTTGCCCCACGCGAGGCCGGCCGCGTGCGGCACGTGCGTCGCGATCGGCACGCAGATCGACGCGACGTTGTAGTCGAGCGGGTTCCACCAGCCGGCGGGATGCCCACGCCACCAGGAGAGCACCGTCGCGGGCGGCATCCCGCGCAGCAGCCCGATCGCCGACTCGCGGTAGCTGGGGAAGATCCAGTCGTCGTCCTCGAGCGCGTAGACCGAGCCCGCCTGCATCGCCTCGTGGTTCCAGAAGAGCGCGTACGTACCGATGCGGCCCTGGCGGTGGTAGACGAGCGAGCGCTCGTCGTACGTGCGGAGCAGGACGACGCTGCGGTACAGCTCGACGAGGTCGTGGTCGGCGAGCCCGTCGACCTCGCCGTCAGGGATCGTGTCGCCGTCGCCGATCACGCGCCGAAGGTCGCGCTCGGCGGGAAGCACCTGCGCCATTGCGCCTGAATCTACCGGAGCAGACCGCCGATTCGGGCGACCGCGGCCACCAGCATCAGGGCTCCCACAGCGGCCACGATTCCAACGAGCTCCAGCCCCAGGCCACCGCCGACGGACGCGCCCGCGGCGACGATCATCGCCGCAGCGACGGCAGCCGCCCCCGCGCAACATGCGAGGAGCACCGCCAGCCTTCTCACGAGCACGGCCGCCTCGGCCCACGCCGGAACACGCGGTTCGAGCGACCAGTACGCGAGCTCGGCCGTCAGCAAGAACCCCGCCGCGTACAGCGGCGTCCACAGGTCGACCCCGCTCGGCCCCGCCGCGAAGAAGACCGCGTACTCCGCTCCGAGCAGCGCGAGACCTGCGCCGACGGGCGAGCTCCAGGCGCCCGTGAGCCCGGCCGCGAGCGAGGCCAGCCCCGCCCCGCCGAGCACGTAGAGCAGGACGCGCAGCGGCCCCTGCACAGCCGGCACGGCGGCGAGCCCGACTGCGACGGCGATCGCAGTTGCCGCGGTGGCTACCCGCGCACGACCCGGGCGTGGCGCCTGAATGCGTTCACCTCCTCGATCGCGGCCCGCAGCGGAACGCCTTCACGCCACTCGACGACGGGGACGCCCATGCTCCGGTAGCGCGAGCGGAGCGCGTCTCGTCGCAGCTGGAAGAGCCTGAACGCCAGCTGCTCGAGTGGCTCGAGGCCGACGTCCATGAACGGAAGCGGCGACACCTCGATCACAGAGAGATCGAACCCTCGCGCGCGGAGATCGGCGAGCGCACCCGTCGCCCGCTCGTCGAGCAGCGGGCTCAGCGCGATCACGAGCGCCCGCGGCGGCAGCGTCCGCGGCGGGAGGACGTCGATGTCCTTCCACACGTACGAGAGCGCGATCTCCGAGTCGAGCAACGAGTCGACGATCCGGTAGACCTGTACCGGCCCGGTGGCGACGGTCAGCCAGTTGAGCACGCCGCCGAACGAGACGAGCCCCACACGGTCTTTCTCGCGCAGATAGTGCGCCGTCAGCGATGCGGCGGCGCGAACGGCGAGGTCGAGCGTGCCGACCGCTCCGCGCCGCGCCTCGACGAACGTGTCGAGGAAGAGGACGACGTCGGAGTTCCGCTCCGGATGCGCCTGGTTGACCCAGAGCGCGCCGCCGTGCCGGGCGCTGACGCGCCAGTTGATCTTGCGGACGCGGTCGCCCGCCACGTACGGGCGGAGATCCGCGAACTCGATCCCCTCGGCCCGCACACGCGCCACCTGGTTGCCGGTGAAGACCTGCGTCTCCAGCGGCCGCAGTACCGAGGCGAGCGGCTCGGCCGCTGGGTAAACCTTCAACGGCCGCCGCCGGTCGAACGACTCCTCGTAGGAGAGGAAGCCGAGCAGGTCGTCGGCGCGAACGATCACCTCACCGAGCTGGTAGCCGCCCCAGCGCGCGCAGCGCACGCGCAGCTCGTGCTCGAAGACGTCCCCGCCGCGGAGGTGCGTGACGACGGGGTTCTCATCAGCCTCGAGCCCGTCGGGCATCGAGACGAGGGCGGTGAGTCGCTCGACGCTCTCCTCCGAGCGGAGCTCGAGCGACAGTTCGACCTCGCCGCCCTCGACCCGCCGCTCGGCGTCCGCGTCCAGGCTGACGCGCAGCCTCGGCTCGCGAGCGAGCGCGAGCGCCGCCGCTGCGAGGACCGCGAAAGGTGCCGCCAGCGCCGCGAGCTCCGGCCGGCCCAGTGCAAGCGCCGCGATCAGCCCCAGCGCGGCCAGGCCGGGGTAGGCGTGCACCTTTGGGCTTGACGAGCGAGTCACTCGCGTGGCTCGACCGGGGGCGTCGGCACCTGGTCGAGGAGCTCGCGCACGACGTCGTCGGCCTGCAGCCGCTGCACCCAGAGCTCGGGCCGCAGCGTCAGCCGGTGCGCGAGCGCCGGCACCGCGACCGCCTTCACGTCGTCCGGGACGACGTAGTCGCGGCCGGCGAGCGCCGCCTTGCCCCGCGCGAGCTTCATCAGCGCCAGCGTGCCGCGCGGGCTCGACCCGACCTGCACCCCGGACGCCTCGCGCGTCGCTGAGACCAGGTCGACGATGTAGTAGCCCACGCTCTCCTCGACGTGCACCTGCTCGAGCGTCTGCTGCATCTCGATCAGGGTTTCCCGGCCGACGACAGGCGAGAGCTCGACCTCGTCGGCGCCTCGCTCCATCCGCCGCTCGATCACCTCCCACTCGGCGGCGCGGGACGGGTAGCCCACGCTCGCGCGGAGGAGGAAGCGGTCGAGCTGCGCCTCGGGCAGCGGGTACGTGCCCTCGTACTCGATCGGGTTCTGGGTGGCGAGCACGAAGAACGGCCTCTCGAGCGGGTGCGTCGTGCCTTCGACGGTGACTTGGCGCTCCTGCATCGCCTCGAGCAGCGCCGCCTGTGTCTTGGGCGGCGCGCGGTTGATCTCGTCCGCGAGCAGGAGCTGTGTGAAGACGGGCCCGGGCCGGAACTCGAACTGGCCCGCGCGCTGGTCGAGGATCGACGAGCCGGTCACGTCGCCGGGCATCAGGTCGGGCGTGAACTGGATCCGCGAGAAGCCGAGAGTCGTCACGCGGGCGAACGAGCGCGCCATCAGCGTCTTGGCCAGGCCCGGGAAGTCCTCGATCAGGACATGGCCGTCCGCGAGCAGCCCGAGGAGGACCAGCTCGAGTGCGTCGCGCTTGCCGACCACCGCCCGCTCGACCTCGTCCAGCACGGCCCGCGCCTGGCGCCGCAGCTCGTCGATCGTCACCGACTGCCCTCGAGCCGCGCCACGAGGCGCTCGATCCTGGCGAGGCCGACCCCGCGCTGGTGACGATTCTCGGGCGCGGGCCGTTCGGGCCGCACCACCTCCCAGAGCTCCGGGCCGAGCTGTTCGCGCACGGCCGGGCTGCCGCCGTCGAGCTGTAGCCCGCGCTCCGCGAGCCGCGCGAGCGCGATCTCGCGCAGCACCGGGCGCAGGCGGTAGTGCAGGTCGAACTCCTGCGCGGCACTCATCACGACCACGCGTTCCATCCGCGCGAGCTCGGGTGGTGTCTCCACTTGCTCCTCATGCCGCTCGAGCGCGCGCTGCAGGAGCGACTCGCCGCGCGGGATGTCCCGGCGCAACCAGGAGACGAGGCCGAGTAGGGCGAGCGCTCCGAGGACGAGCGCGTAGACGTCGAGCTCGAGCTCGCGGTGCGCGGGCAGCACGCGGCGGACGACGAGCAGCGCGATTGTGGCGAGGAAGGCGCCGCCGAGCCAGCCGAGGACGACGCGCGTCACGTCGTTCCGAGCTCCTCGCGGAGCGCGACGAGTGCCTCGATCGCCTCGTCGCGCATGCCCACGTCGACCTCGTGCTCGCTGAACCGCGCCCGCTCGAAGAGCTGGGTCAGGCGGCGGACCGAGTGCGCGCTGGCTTCGACGGCTCCGAGCATGCGCTCCAGGTACTCGAGCGGAGCCTCGAACGGCCTCCGCGGCAGGCCGTGCGCCCGAAAGACGCGCTCCATGCGCGCGTACGTGCGGATGACCGCCTTCCGCGGGTCGGGCTCGTCGCGAAGATCGTCGAGCGACTCCTCCAGGACCTCCGCGACGGCGCGCTCGCTAAGGCCCGACGCGAGCATCCCGCGGCGCCGCAGCGCTCCGTACGTAAGCGCGCCGGCGAACGCCAGCGCGATCGACCCGACGACGAGAGCCGCCAGCCACTGGAACTGCGCCTTGCGCGGCGCCGGCTCGCCCTTCGCCTTGCCCTTCGCGCCGGTCGTCGCAGTCGGGGTCGGCGTCGTGGGCACGCGCGGCCCCTCGCCCTCGCTGAGGTGACGCACGGCGACGAAGGCAAGCCCGACGAGCAGGGCGAAGAGAACGAGCGACGCGACGGGCGAGCGACCGGCCGCTCCCTTCCTCGGCGGCGCCATGCGCCTCTGCAGGAGCGACCAGACGATCAGCACGGCGCCGAGCGGCACGATGAGCAGTGCAAGCGTCGCGAGGTAGTCCGCGATCAGCGCCGGCGGCCTGCCGACAGGCGCGTCCTCACCGAGCCGAGGCGCATTGCCACGGCTCGCGACCGCGACGAGAGCGACGAGCGCGGACACGCCCGCGACCGCCAGGACCGCGCGGAGGCGCTCGCTCATGGCGCGAGACTAGTCCGTAGCTACTTGATCAGGGCGTCGAATGCCCTGCGATGAACGCGTCGACGAGGCCGCGCGTTGCAGCCGTCTGCAGGAGGCGGAAGCCATGCTCCGGGCCCGCCGTGACTTCGAGCCGCTTCTCGGTCGACGCACACGCCTCGTACATCGCGCGGGCGTCGTCGTCGAAGGGCTCGTCGTCCTCCTGCGCCAGGAACAGCGCCGGGACGCGCAGCGCCCGCACCGCGGCGAACGCATTGACGTTCACGTAGATCTGCGGGCTGGAGAAGCTGATCACGCCGTCGACGGCGGGAGTCGCCTGCGCCGCTGCGGCCAGGACGGCGGCTCCGCCGAGCGATGCGCCGCCGAGCACGATGCTCTGCGCGCCGCGGGAGCGAAGCGTACGGATCGCGCCGAGGACGTCGAAATCCACGCGGTCGGTCCGCCGCCAGTGCGAAGCGCGGCCCGACGAGCCGAAGCCGCGGTGGTCGAAGACGAGCACGCGGTAGCCGGCTCGCGCCAGCGCCCGCGCGTAGGGGACCCAGCCGCAGAGGTTCGGCGGCGCACCGCCCTGGTGGGCCAGGATCACGCCGCGTGTCCCGCGGCCGAACTCGACACCGATCAGCCGCACACCGTCGATCGCGCGGAAGCGGACGATGCGCCGTCGCTCCGCGGCGGTCACGCAGCGCTCGCGTAGCACGAGCGGGCGCACCTTCGCCGAATGCGCTGTCGCTGCGCCCCGGTCGACCGTGCCGCCCGTCCCGGCGGCGGGCACCCAGAGCGCAGCCGACAGCGCAACCAGGAGCAGTCCCGCTCGCCTCACGAATCGCTCCGTTTGACCAGCTCGCGCTCCGCCTCGTCGGCCCACGCGATGACTGCGTCGGCCCAGCGGTGCCCATAGCGCCGGGTGAGGTTCGAGTAGAAGTCGAGCTCGGCGTCGTGGGGCGCGGCGTCGATCACCTCTAACTCGTCCTTCAGTCGCTGCGCGGATTCGCGGCGCTCGCGGACGTGCTCGGCGAGGACGTCCGGGGAGCTGACCTCGCCGAAGAAGAGCTTGAGGAGCAGCGTGTTCCGGTCGGGCTCCGGCGGAGTCGGCGTGTCCTCGATCCAGCGGCGGAGCGCTTCACGGCCGAGCGCGGTGATGCGGTAGACCTGCTTGTCGGGGCGCTGGGATTGCGCGACCTTCCTGCTCGTCGCGTAGCCGGCTTCGACGAGCCGCGGGAGCACGGCGTAGATCTGGCTCTTCGCCGGGCCCCAGAAGTAGCCGACCGAGCCGTCGATCGCTTTCTTCAAGTCGTAGCCCGACATCGGGCCGCGCGTCAGCAGGCCGAGCACAGCGCACTCCGTCGCCGTCAGCGTCTCCTCTTTAGTCCCGACCGGCATATTCCGGCCAGGACTATATCACGGCACGAGCACGCGCACTGCGTCCCGCTCGGCCTCGAAGACTGCCTCCGTCACGTCGCCGAGGTCCTCTCCGTCCGCCTGCAGCGGCTGCGCCTGGTCGGCGCGGACCTCGATCCGGTCGAGGTCGTGGCCGTAGACGAGATCTCGAGCGCCGCCGTGCCCGCGGCCGAGCAGGACATACCGCGCGAATCGCGGCAACGCTCCGGGCCGGACCTCCTGCGGCGCGACGAGGTCGAGCCCCAGCTCGAAGCTCGCCCGCGGCGCGACGTGGACCGGCAGCGGCCCCGCGTACGTGTACGGGTCGCAGTTCGCGACGAGCGCGAAAGCGGCGCGACCGTGCCCCGCGATCTCGAGCACCGGCCCCAACCGGCCCCTACGCTCGGCGAGGACGCGAGCGATCATGAACGCAAAGGCGACGTTCCCGGCCCGGCGTCCGGTGCCGGAGCGCCCACGCCCTTCGATCCGGCGTACGACCTCTGCGTCGAGCCCGATACCCGAGGAGAAGCCGAACCGCCGCCCGTTCACGCGGCCGAGCGAGATGCGGCGAGTCGTGTCGCGCGCGAGGATCCGTGCCGCCGAAACCGGATCCTTCGGCAGGCCGAGCGCGCGGGGCAGCACGTTGGCGCCGCCGCCGGGGACGAAGCCGATCGGAACGTCCCGCTCGAGCCCGTTCAGCGCCTCGTTGAAGCCGCCGTCTCCGGAGAAGACGTAGATCGTCTCGGCGTCGGCCGCGTCCCGCACGAGCTCGGTTGCATGGCCGCGATGCTCGGTGCGCCGGACGTCGACGTCGCCGAGCGCCTCGGCGACTGCGGCCACGCGCGCCTCGTCGACGCCGCTTGCGTACGGGTTGACGATCAGCAGGCGGCGCGCCATCGTGGCTTCGCAGGATGGCACGAATCGACCACGTCGCCTTCGAGACGGACGACCCCGACGGCGTCGCCCGCTTCTACGAGCGCATCCTCGACGCGAAGGTCGTCAAGGCCGAGGGGCATCCGGTGATGGCGTACATGGGCAACACCGGCGTCGCGCTCCACGAGCCCGGCGGTCCCGGGCCGCATACCGCGGTCCGAGTCACGGAGGATGAGCGGCGCGAGATCGGCAAGCGCCTCGCGGCCGAGGGCGTCGAGTCCGAGGAGCGCGACCACGGCGTCGGCGTCGGGCTCTTCTTCCGCGACCCCGACGGCCGTACGGTCGAGGCGATCACCTACCGCGGAGGCGACGACCCGCGGCGCGAGCAAGCGTCGTAGCGCCAAGCGGATGCCGGGCGGGGGCCCGGCATCCCGGGGGTGAGGCGAAGGCTCAGTGAACGACGTAGAGCGCGAGCGTGACGGCGCGCGGGCAGCTCGGAATCCCGTTCACCCTCCACTTGCCGCGGACGCCGTCGCCGGCAAAGAACGCCTCGGCCTCGTCCATCTCCGCGTCGCCGGAGAGGTTCCGGTAGCCGGCGACCGGGAGCTTCGTGACGAAGAACGTGACGGCCTGCCTGAACTCGCGCGGGACGACTCCGAAGACGAGCGTGCCCCGCCCACTCCGCCTCGTCGACGTGAGCACGGTTCCGCGCGGCAGCAGCTCGGCCGGAACGGCGCCGGGACGTTTGATCGCTGCGCCCGCACGCGCGCAGGCGGGGGCGGCCGCAGGAGCCTGTTTCAGGCCGCTGCCCCCGCTCTGCGCGTGAGCGAGCCCGACGGCGCCGAGAGTGAGCGCCGTCCAGCTGAGGAGAACGAGCGTGCGCAGGCGCACGCCGGTCTGGAGGGAGTGGGGAGGCCGCGGACGGCGGCCTCCCCGGGAGGCGATGCGTTTCATTGGTGCACCTGCACGTTCCCGCGGGTCAGCGTCCCGCCCGCGGTGTACCCGTCGCTCAGCGAGATGCTGAACGCGTCGGTGGTGCCGGACTCGCCGTGGTCGACGACCTCGATCGTGAAGTCGACCGCGTGGCCGTTGTTGATCCCGGTGCCTTTGACCGTGCCGTGGCCGCCGGCGCCGCAGCTGATCTCGGTCAGCCGCGTCGAGCGGAAGTCGGCTGCAGAGCCGTCACGGAACTGGGCCTTGCCTTTCAGGCCAGGCTGGGCGTTGATCGTGAAGGTGCCCTCGGTCGCGACGCCCGTCGGGATCGTGCCGCCGCCGGTGACTTTGCAGCCCTCTCCGGGCGGCGGCGGAGGTGGCGGCGGGTTGCCGCCGACGATCTGGAAGTCGAACGACCTCGTCGCGTCGAGGTCGGCATAGACATCATACGGAGCGCTCGTGCGGCCGCCGGAGAAGGCCGTCACGTTGTAGAGCGTGCTGCCGAAGATCGGCCGGTTGGCGCCGAAGCCGCCCTGGAGCGGCACGTCGATCGTGATCACGTTCCCGCTCACCGAGCCCGACGCCGCGACCTCGGCCCGGTACTGCACGACCTTGCAGTTCTCGGCCGTCGTCGTCAGGCAGCCGTCACCCGCGACGGCATCATGCGCCGAGTCACCACTGCCGGCGAAGAACGTCAGCGGGCCGCCGGCGGCCGACTCCGCGCCGACGTAGAAGATCCGGTACGACTCCTCGCCCTCGTCGCCGACGGACAGCGCCTGGAAGCGGGTCAGCCACAGCGAGTTCGGCTTCCCGACGGGCGGCGTGAGCAGCCCGAGGTTGCTGAGCGTCATCTGGACACGGAGCGTCCCCGTCGTCGGCTGGCTCAGCCGCAGCTGCGTGAAGTCGAACTGCGGCAAGTTCGGCCCGGGGCCGGTCGCGGAGTAGTGCGGCGAGCGCGCGTCTCCGGTCGGGTCGCTGACCGGGCTCGTCGGCACCGAGCGATTGACGTTGCCGCCGAGCGCCGACGGGCCCGCGACCTGGCGCACCTCGAACAGGTGGGCGCCGTGGTGCTGGCTCGTCGTGTCGTTGTAGACGATGCGGATCGCGCCGTCGCTCGGCTCGAGCACGAAGCCGAAGAAGTCCGCCATCGTGCGATCGCCGTTGTTGAGCGTGCAGCCGATCCCGCCGGTGCAGATCTGCCCGTAGTTCATCGGCTGGTCCGTGAACCGCGCCTGCGCGAACGTCGGCGCCGCGGTCGTCGCGCTCCGGATCAACGAGACGTACCCGTACCACTTGTACGGCGTCGCGGACTGGCGGTTGAGGTACCACGACGGCATGAAGTCGCTGTCGACGTTCGACGGGTTGCCGTACCAGGCGACGACGACCGTCCCAGCGCGGCCGCCCTGGATCCACGGCATCACATTCGAGTGCGAGTCGCCGCCGCTCACCTGCACGGGCGTCGACCAGGTCTCGCCGCCGTCGATCGAGTACGAGTAGTAGACGTTGTTGTCGTTCGTGTCGACCCAGGCCATGTAGACGTTGCCGGCCCGGTCGGCGGCGACGACCGGGAAGAGGTCGTCGACGCCGCCGCCTCCGGGCGACGTCGGCAGCTGGACGTTGTGGTACTCGATCCCTGTTCGCTGGCCGGGGGCGACGTGGCCGACGGTGAGCTCGACGTGGTCGTCGGCCGAGCACGGGTAGTAGATATTTCGCCGCACCGGGTCGAAGCGGATCTGGCCGCAGCGCGGCTCGGTGGAAAGCGGGTTGACGGGGTCGGCCGACGAGTTCTGGTAGACGAGGCCGCCGACCGGATCGAGTGGCCCGGTCGAGCCCGGCGTCGAGTAGATGTACGTGCCGAGCTCCTGCCGGAACGCGAGGAAGACCGTATTGTCGCTCGCGGCGGACGTGAGGCCGTTGTCGACCGTGAACCACTGGCGGTCGACGCCCGTCGTCTGCACGGCGAGCGAGTTTCGACGCCAGTTGTTGCCGTTGTCGTTGCTGACCGCCGCGTCGAGGTTGACGAGCGACTCGAGGTCGCTGAAGTACGCGTTCCCCTGATCGTCGGTGACGACGTCGGTGTCACCGCCCCCGGGGCCGGGGTCGGGCCGGAGGCCGGCGCCGCTGACGATGTTGAACTGGTTCCCGCCGTCGGTCGAGCGGTGGATGAACGACTGCTGGGTCGAGATGCCCCACGGGCCGGACTCCCAGTACGCGCCGTTGCGCGGGTCGATCCAGTTCAGCGGCTCGCCCTCGGTCCGCTGCGCGTCGACCACGGTGGCCGGCGGCGAGAAGGCGAGGCCGCCGGTCGACCGCGGCGGAATCGGCCAGCCGCCCGGCTGCGAGATGAACGTCGCGCTGCCGCTGTAGGTCGGCGAGGTCGCGACGAGGAACGGCACGACGCGGACCTCGTACGGGCTCTGCGCCGCGTTCGCGCTCTGGAGGAGGAAGCGTTCGGAGGTCGTCCCGCCCGAGGCCGACTGGCCGACGAGGTTGCCGGCGTTGTCGTAGACGTAGAGGTCGTAGTCGTCGGCCGAGCTAGCCCACGTGATCTGGATATCGGCGCCGCCGTGGTTCGCGTCCCAGTGGCTCGCCGGCACGTTGACCGTGAGATAGAAGTGATCGCAGCGAACGTTCGCAGGGTCACTGAGCGGAGGGCACTCGTCGGGGAGCGCGGTCGACCCGGCGTACGGGCCACCGGTCCAGTTGACCGACGAGCCCGGGGTGGGACCGATCGTCCCCGAGGCGGGCGTCGCCGCCGGAATCGTGGCCGGCCCGATCAGGGCGAGCGCCGCTAGAACCAGGAAGCCCGGAACGCGAGCGAAGAGTCTCACTGTGCCCTCCTTGACGAGGGGGAGCCCGAGGGGAGCTCCCGCTATTCAGCTGGACGAAACTCGCGGGATTATGCGAGCGCCTAGCCGAAAAAGCAAGCGAGAATTTGCGGATCGATATCGGCGTAGGAAAAGCAGTCGTTCAGCGATATGACTGACGAGTCAATCGCTGCCGATATTTCTGCGCGATTTTACGTGACTGATCCGTCAATCACGTAGATTCCCGCTCCGAAGCTCCTCAAACTTGCCGAAAGCGGAGCTACCGGCTCGGGGTCGCGTACCCGCGCATGCCGTCGACTGCGGCGGTCGCTTGCGACGCCGCCTAAGAGGCCGGTCGGGCTTCGCCCGAGCGGCCGATCATCCCGCTCGGCCTCACCACGTCGGTTGCGTACCCGCGCATCCCGTCAAGGAGCAGGGCGTAGAAACGGTCGGCGAGCTCGTCGGTGTCGCGGTCAGGCTGAAGCCAGGTGTACGCCCAGTTCGCGGCCGAGAGCGTGAGCAGCGCCGCGGTCGCGTCGTCGAGATCTGTCCGCAGCTCGCCGAGCTCACGGCCCTCGCGAAAGAGAGCGCGAACGCGCTCTTCGTAGCGCCGGCGCTCGGCGAGGATCTCTTCACGCAGCTCGTCGTCCAGGTAGCGCCATTCGCGGACGAAGACGGTCGCGACGTCGAGCTGCTCGGCGACGACCCGGAGGTGCGCGCGCAGCGCGAGGCGGATCTTCTCCGTCGCCCGCAGCTCGTCCGGGATCGAATCGAGGGCGGCGTGGAAGGCGTCGGCCCCCTCACGCATCGTCTCGTAGAGCAGGTCTTGCTTCGACGCGATGTGAGCGTACAGCGACCCCTTCTGGACGCCCATCGCCTTCGCGAGATCGCCGATCGAGGTGCCGTGGTAGCCCTTCTCGGCGAAGAGCCGAGCCGCCTCCCGGGTCAGCTGCGAGCGCCTGCTGCTCATAGTACGATGCAGACCCTAACGATCGTTTGGTCGGAGGTGGGAATGAGCGCGCGAGAAGAGGAATTCCTCGAGTACGTACAGGGCGGCGGCCAGGTCGAGACGAGTGACTGGATGCCCGACGACTACCGGGCGAAGCTGATCAAGTTCATCGAGATGCACGGCAACTCGGAGCTGATGGGCGTCCTGCCCGAGCGCGAGTGGATCCTGCGAGCGCCGACCCTGCAGCGCAAGCTCGCCCTGACCGCGAAGGTGCAGGACGAGGTCGGACACTCGCAGCTCATCTACCGCGTCGTCGAGGACCTGGGCAAGCCCCGCGAGCAGTGCCTCGAGGACCTGATCTCGGGCAAGAGCAAGTTCCACAACGTCTTCCACTACCCGACGAAGACGTGGGGCGATGTCGGCGTGATCGCGTGGCTCGTCGACGCCGCGGCGATCATCAGCCAGAAGGCGCTGCTCAAGTGCTCGTACGCGCCGTACGCGCGGATCATGAAGAAGATCTGCTGGGAGGAGTCGTTCCACATCCTCCACGGCCGTGACGTCGTGCTGACGATGATGAACGGCACCGACGAGCAGCGGGAGCTCGTCCAGGAGGCGCTCGATCGGTGGTGGGGCCCGCTGATGCAGTTCCACGGCAACCCGATTCCCAAGGACGAGGACCCGATGTACGTCTGGCGGATCAAGAGCCAGGGGAACGACGAGGCGCGGCAGCAGTTCCTCGACGGCTACGTGCCGCAGATCTGGGAGCTCGGCCTCACGGTGCCCGATCCCAAGCTTCGCAAGGACGAGGAGAGCGGGCGCTGGGAGTTCGCCGAGCCCGACTGGGACGAGCTGAAGCATGTCGTCACCGGCCACGGGCCGCGCACGCAGGACCGGCTCGGGCTGCGGCGGGCGACGCGTGACGAGACCGCGTGGGTGCGCCACGTCGTGCTCGCCGAGGCGGCTTGATCTACGAAGTCTTTCGTCAGGAGCGGAAGGGGCAGCCCTTCCAGCACGCCGGCTCGGTCGAGGCACCGAACGACGAGTTCGCCGACTGGTACGCGCGGGAGCAGTACGGGCGCCGCGGCGAGTCGGTCGCGCTCTGGGTCGTTCCGCGCGGCGCGGTCCACGAGATCGGCGAGTTCATCGACGAGCTCGAGCGCAACTACCATCGCGTCGATGGCTACCCGCTGAAGGAGAAGCTGAAGGAGGCGCGTGAGCGAGCGACTAGAGCGGCTGCTGGAGATCGCTGACGACGAGCTGATCCTCGGCTGGCGCGACTCCGAGTGGACGGGCATCGCGCCGTTCCTCGAGGAGGATGTGGCCTTCTCCTCGATCGCGCAGAACGAGATCGGGCACGCGCGGGCGCTGTACGAGCTCGCGGCGAAGGATCTCGGCACGACCGCGGACGAGCTCGCGTTCGACCGCAAGCCCGAGGAGTACCGCTGCTCCGTGTTCGTCGAGCTCCGCTTCGTCCCCGACTGGGCGAAGACGATCGCGCGCCACTGTCTCTACGAGCAAGCGGACGAAGAGCGGCTCAAGGAGCTGATGGCCTCTGACGACTCCGAGGTCGCCGGGCTCGCAGCCAAGATCGACCGCGAGGAGACCTACCACCGGATGCACGCGCAGATGTGGTTCGAGCGGCTCCAGGACGAGCCGCATTTCCTCGCCGCGCTCGAGGAGCTCCGGCCGCTCGTCGGACAACGCGGAGAGCACACTCCGGAATTTCCGCAGCTGTGGGAGGAGATGACCGAGGTGCGCCGCTCGGTCGCAGGTGCGACGTGGTGACGCGGAGAACCCTCGAGTGGGCGCGGACGCTCCAGGCGCTTGCGCAGTCGGGTCTCGCGTACGGAGACGCCGCCGTCCACGACCGCGAGCGCTACGAGCAGATCCGCCGCATCGCCGCGGAGATGCTGGCGAGCGCGAACGGCGGCGAC
>DASQWH010000037.1:0-6410 GCA_035640335.1 Gaiellaceae bacterium
TGATCAACGATGTCGGGTGCCACGAGCTCGTCAAGGCCGTCGGCGTCGCCTCGACTGATCGTGTCGATGATGCGGTGGTACACCTCCTTGAGCTGTTCCTCGCCGCTCATGTGGGTGCTCCTTTCGGCTAAGCGAGTGACGTGAAGAATTGTCACTCGTCCGGGCGACTAGGAACTTTGGCTTCGGGCGCCCTAGCGCAGGCTCAACGGGGGTCCGTCCAACTCGGCCTGGTTCGCGCAATACCCGCTTCGGCCCACCTCGCTTCCCTGATCGGCGGCGGCTGGCGCCGCCGCCTCGCGTCGTTGAGCACCTCCTGCCGGCAGGCCGTCGGCCTAACACTGTCCTGCCGGCAAACGGGCACTCAGCGACGCGTCAGCAAAGGGAGGAATCCGCTCGGCTGAAGGCGGCACGGACGTTTCGGATGCCTGCAATCTCCAGGGGTCATCACCACTTCCGGCGCGAATCATCTCGCCGTCCGAGATCGTCGGTGAGCCGACGCCGGCAAAGCCGGCATCCGACGGACACGCCGCCTGCGCGCTAACTCCCCGTGACGTCTCGCATCGAGCGCGGGAAGAACGTCGGCGCGTACGACAACGCGCCCGCGGGGACCTGCCACGGCAGCGCCCGAACCTTGAAGACCCCGGCGCGCACCGCGTCGTCGTCCTCCTTCAGCCGTCGCGCTTCGTCGACACCGACGTTCAGGATGCTCAGCCCGCGCAGCTCGCCGGCCGGGTCGCTGAGCGGCCCGGCGGCGAGCAGCGAGCCCGCGTCGTGGAGCGACGCGAGGTGCGCGAGGTGCGCGTTCTGGAGCACGTCCGAGTTCGGCGTCGGTCCGCTGACGAGCAGCGCGATCGTGAACTCGTCGAACTCCATCAGCTGAGCGGCTTGCCCGTCTCGAGCAGCGTCTTCAGCCCGCTGAGCACGAACATCCAGCCGCCTGCGACGCCGGCAGCCGTCTTCGGCGAGGCCTCCAGCTGGTCGTGCGTCACGGTGAGGAGCGAGTAGCCGCCTTCCTGCGGCTCGATCTCCCAGGTAACGCGGCTCGGCTCCTCCGCGGCGAGCTCCGGATCCCACTGCGAGCGCCACTCGTGAACGAGGCGCCGCGGCGGTTCCTGCTCGAAGATCGCCTCGTCGCCCCAGGACTCGCCGCCGGGGCCCGTCGAGACCCGCCGGTCGCCCGCCATCTCGATGCTCGCTCCGTAGAAGTACTTCGCCGTGAACTCGGGCTTCGTGATCGCATCCCAGATCTGCTCGGGCGTCGCCTTGATGAACAAGGTGTAGACCTGGGTGGTCTGCGCCGTCATCGTGGTCATCCTGTCTCCTCCAGTTTCGTCTTGAGCTCCGCGAGCGCAGACACGCGGTGCTCGGTGTACTTGTCGATCCACCGGTCGTGGATCAGACGGATCGGCACCGGGTTGAGGTAGTGGTGCTTGTTGCGCCCTGCCTTCCTGGTGGTCACGAGGCGGGCCTCCTCGAGCACGCGCAGGTGCTTCATCACGCCGAAGCGGGTCATCTCCAGCTCGCTCTCGAGCTCGGTGAGCGTGCGGCCGTCACGCTCGAAGAGCCGGTCGAGCAGGAGCCGCCGCGTCGGGTCGGCGAGGGCTCGGAAGACCCTGTCCTCATCATCCGCCACGGCCTGACAATACGTGACCTAAAAGTCACATGTCAAGCGGATGCGATGCCGGAATCGCGTCTGCCAGAGATGCGGACCTGAAGACGTCCGGTCGCAAGCGGGGGGCGAGCGTCGAGCGCGACTACCGCTCGAATCGCGCCTGCTCTTCGGCGGTTCGTTCGGCCGTCGGCTGCGCTTCGAGCCGCTCGTCCGGGATGGGCTCGCCGCTCTCGATGGAGAGACCGTAAGTACCCGCTGCGAGGCGTTCCTCGGCTCGCCGGACGGCTGCGAGCTCCTCGGTGAGCTGTTCACGAAGCCCCTCGTCGAGCTCGTCCTCGTAGAGCTCGGTGCCCAGGTCGCCGAGATGCTGATCGCGTGTGGCCAGCTCGCTGTCGTCCGGCTCCGCCCGTTCCGCGAGGGCCCGTTCGATCCTCTCGCGCTCACGGCGTAGTAGCTCGGCGGCTCTGTCCCTATCCATCGGCGCCCACTGTACGGTCTAGCGACGTCAAGGGCGTGAGCGCCGCCCGGTAGATAGAGCAGGGCTCGGTGCAGACGGGCAACCCCCGCCGCGCCTAGCGGCCGCTCCTAGCGACGAGTCGCCAAGTCTGCACCGCGCCCTTGCCTTTCACGTCGACGAGCCCGATCGGCTCGGTGACGAAGTCGTCGCGCAGCAGCTCCCACGTCGGACGCGTGATCTGGATCTCGTCCGAGATCCCGTGCGACTCCATGCGGCTCGCCATGTTCACCGTGTCGCCCCAGAGGTCGTAGAGAAAGCGGCGGCGTCCGATCACCCCCGCCACGACCGGGCCCGAGCTGATCCCGACCCGTAGCCGCAGCTCGCTGCCCGGAAGGCACGTGCGCGCGCACTTCTTCATCTCGAGCGCGAGGCCGGCAAGCGCGTGTGCGTGGTCGGGCCGTGGCCGCGGCACGCCCGCCGCGGCCATGTAGCAGTCGCCGATCGTCTTGATCTTCTCGACCTCGTAGCGGTCGACGAGCTCGTCGAACTTCGTGAACAGACGATCGAGCATCGTGACGACCTCGCGGGCGTCCAGTCGGCCTGCCAGCGGAGTGAAGTCGACGACGTCTGCGAAGAGGATGCTGGCGTCGTCGAAGTGGTCCGCGATTGCGTTCGGCTCGGCCTGCAGGCGCTGCGCGATCTCCGCGGGGAGGACGTTCAGGAGGAGCGCCTCGACTCGCGCCTGGGCAGTGTCCCGCTCGCGTGCGAAGGTCACGAGCAGAAGCAGCGCCACGAGCGACACCCCGACGATGTTGAGGACGTCGAAGGTGCGGACGAACGCGTTGGGCAGGTCGGCGGCGTCGGGCCGCACGACTTCGGAGAGAACGAGCACGAGGACGATGGCGGAGACGAAGGCCGCGAACCACGGCCACGCGCGCGCGGGACGGTCGAAGGCGACTGCGCCGAGCGGCGCCAGGAGCGACCAGACGATGACGCCGCTCGAGGGGTCGAGGCCGCCGAGCATGATCGCGCCGAGCGTGGGCGGGACGATGATCAGCGCGAGCTGCGCCGTGCGCAGGAACGGGAAGCTTCGGTTGCGCGCGAAGAGCGCGAGGCTGATGATCGAGCCGGCGCAATAGGCCCACGGCGTGAGCGCGACCGCCTCCTCGCCGAATGCCCAGTAGAGGCAGCCCCAGAGGAACCCGATCGGCAGGATGAGCAGCGCAATCCCGACGAGCAGCCGTTTGCGGAAGCGCAGGTCCGACGAGTCGGACGCGTCGGCGCCGATGGAGAGGACGCGGTCTCGGAAGCCCGCCACCATGACGGGCGAGCGTAGCGGTCAGACCGTGATGACGACCTTGGCCCGTGCGTGGCCCGTGCCCAGGTGGGCCAGCGCTTCCCGCGCCTCGCTGAGCGGATACGCCCTTTCGATCACGGACTTGACCTTGCCGGCCGCGAGGAGCTCGGCCATGAACGTCAGGTCGTCCGTCTGGATCTTGGCGACGAAGAACTTCACCGTCTGGCTGCGGCCCTTCGACTTCAGGATCGTCCCGCCGATGTGGGGGAGAGGGCCGAGGCCTCGGTAGGTCATTGGCCCTCCGATCAGCACGACGGTGGCTGTCGGCGTCAGCACGCGCCTGTACGCGAGGAAAGAGCGGCTACCGGCGATGTCGAGGAACAGGTCGTGTCGCTCGCCGGTTCTCGTGAAGTCCTCACGCGTGTAGTCGACGACTCGGTCGGCGCCGAGCGACCGGGCCTGCTCGACGTTTCTCGTACTGCAGACGGCGGTCACGTCGGCCCCGAAGACCTTTGCGAGCTGCACGGCGAAGGTGCCGACACCGCCGGAGGCGCCGTTGATCAGCACCTTCTGCCCGGGCTCGACCCGCCCGTGGTCGCGAAGCGCCTGGAGGGCTGTCAGGCCCGCGACCGGAACCGCCGCAGCCTCTTCGAAGGACACGCTCGCCGGCTTCAGAGCGAGCTTGTTCGGGCTGGCGACCGCGTACTCCGCCCACGAGTAGCCGGATGTCCCGAAGACCTCGTCGCCCAGTCCGAAGGCGGTAACGGTCTTCCCGACGGCTTCGATCCGGCCTGCGACGTCGGCGCCCACCGCCATCCTCTTCGGCCGGCGCAGCCCATGTCCGATGCGGCCGGCGATGAATCCGGTCACTCCGTACCACTCGACCGGATTGACCGAAGAGGCGTGCACGCGGAGAAGCACCTGGTCGTCCTTCATCTCGGGCACGTCGACGTCGCGGAGCTCGAGCGAATTGGGCCTGCCGTACCGCACGTGGGCGATCGCCTTCATCTCCGTGTCCTCCCTATGTACGCTGTAAGCATACGGCGTAAGCTAAAACGTACGGTGTAAGTTGTCAAGCCGAGTGAGGAGACGAGCCGTCGAGCCCCGCACACCGCTCAGCAGGGAACGCGTCCTGCAGGCCGCGATCGCGCTCGCGGACGACGGCGGGGTCGAGGCCCTCAGCATGCGCAAGCTCGCCGAAGAGCTCGGCGTGAAAGCGATGTCGCTCTACAACCACGTCGCCAACAAGGAAGACCTGCTCGACGGGATCTTGGACGCGGCGCTGGCCGAGATCGCCGCTCCACGCCCGGACGCGGACTGGCGAACCCAGATCCGCGAGATCGCCGTCTCCGCGCACGAGACGATGCTGAAGCACTCCTGGGCGGCCGACCTCGCGGTGCGCGCGAAGCTCGGCCCCGGCCGGCTGCAGTACGGCGACTCGCTCCTCGGCTGCTTCCGCAACGCGGGTTTCTCGAAGGAGCTGACCTATCACGCGTACCACATCGTCGAGAGCTACATCCAGGGCTATACCGCGCTCGTCCTGAACTACCGGGCGGTCGATCCCACGCAGTTCGACGACGTGCTGGCTCGCTTCATGCGCGGGGACTTCGCGGAGAACTACCCGCACTTCACAGAGCACGCCCTCCAGCACATCGAGCCGGAGCCCGGCCAGGACGGGGTCAACGCCTACGAGCTCGGGCTCGACCTGATTCTCGACGGGCTCGAGCGGCTCCGCGATGGCGCATAGGTCTTGCCAGCCAGTCGCAGCGCTAGGCCAAACGCCTGACGAATCCGATCCTACGAGCGCGCCGTAGGACCCCATGATCGCAACTCGTAAGGGGGTCGCTTATGCGCACGAGGAGCGCTCTACTTGCCGCATTGCTGCTGGCTCTTGCAGCGGTTGCGGCTGTTTGGACGACATCGACGTCGGGCACGCACGACCCGCCGTCACGACCGCACCCGATCGCCCACAACGAGGGGTTCGGCAACGAGAAGGTGACGGTCTTCTTCTATCCGCAGAACTTCTTCTGCACGGACGAGCCGTCTGACGACCTGGACGGTCCAGGGCACAACGGCGACGGGATCGTCGCAGCCCAGGATCCCGACGAGTTCCAGGAGCCGTCCGTCGGCCCGCCGGGGTCGCCGTGCATCGTCGGTCGGACGGCCCGCGGGTCGTTTCCGACGATCGACCCGGCCGGGCGTCCGATCGCGAACGCCGAACCGGTCTGGGCGATCTTGCCGTTCTTCGACCGGAATCGGAACGGCGTCCTCGACGTGGTCGATCCGACGGTAACCGGCCCGGCGAGCGTCACGCCGGTGCAGTGCCCGGAGCCGGGGCCCCCGTTCACGCAGCACACGGGGCCGTTCGCGACGTGTGCCATGCACCCGTCGACGCTCCACGTCGAGCCGGTGGTCAGCTCGCTGCTTGCCGGTCTCAGCGTGCCCGGCGGGCATCTCCCGCTGCCGAACCACAGCCACGTCATCCGGAACAGCGCCGTCAACATCAACCCGGTCTGGTGGCAGGTGATCTCGGTGCGGGTCGACGACGAGACGATCTGGCCGGACTTCGACGGCCGGTGCCCCGCGAACCCGAACGGCGGTCGTCCGTGCCTCGTCTCCGAGGAGGCCCTGCGCGACGCGCAGAGGCGGGGGCAAGCCGGGCCCGACACGCCGACGAACGCTTGGCTGTTCTTCAACTCGGAGGAGGTCCAACCCCAGCCGCGCTCGTCTTCGGGTAGCGGCTAGCTATCCGTCCCGCGGGCCGGTGTCGCCGGCATCGGCCCGCGGCCCTCCTTCACGGGTCAGGTGACCAGACGAACGGCGTCGTGGTCGTGACCGCGACGAAGCCGAGGCGTTCGAGGATCGGGCGGCTGTCGTCGGACGCGTCGACCTCGATGAAGCGGCGGCCGCGCTCCGCGGCCAGCTGCGCCCGGCGGGCATCTCCCGCTGCCGAACCACAGCCACGTCATCCGGAACAGCGCCGTCAACATCAACCCGGTCTGGTGGCAGGTGATCTCGGTGCGGGTCGACGACGAGACGATCTG
>DASQWH010000038.1:0-8163 GCA_035640335.1 Gaiellaceae bacterium
ACGGCGAAGTCGATGTCCATGTCGGGCATGGACTTCCGGCCCGGGTTGAGGAAGCGCTCGAACAGCAGGTCGTGCCGGATCGGGTCGACGTCCGTGATCTCGAGCGCGTAGGCGGCGATCGAGCCGGCGGCCGAGCCGCGGCCCGGGCCGACCTGGATCCCGTTCTGCCGGGCGAAGCGGACGAAGTCCCAGACGATCAGGAAGTAGTCCGCGAAGCCCATCTCCCGGATCGTCTTCAGCTCGAACTTGAGGCGATCCTGAAGCTCGGGCGTGACGGTCCCGTAGCGCTTCTGCATGCCCTTCTCGCAGAGCTCGACGAGGTAGTCGAAGGCGTCGCGGCCCTCCGGCGTCGGGAACTTCGGCAGGCGGATCTGCCCGAGCTCGATCTCGACGTTCAGCCGCTCGGCGATCTCGAGGCTCGCACGGAGCGCGTGCGGAGAGTCCGCGAAGTCCGCGGCCATCTCGGCAGGGCTCTTGAAGTAGAACTGATCGGTCTCGAAGCGCCAGCGCCCCGGGTTCTTCATCGAGTCGCCGGACTGGATGCACAGCAGCGCCTCGTGCGCCTGCGCGTCCTCGTGGCGGAGGTAATGGACGTCGCCCGTTGCGACGAGCGGCAGGCCGGTCTGGGCCGAGAGTTCTGCGAGCGCCGGGTTGATCCGCGCCTGCTCGTCGAGCCCCGCGTTCTGGATCTCGACGTACACGCTGTCGCGCCCGAAGACCTGGGTCAGCCGGTCGAGGTCGGCCGCGGCGTCCCGTGGACGACTCTCCTCCAGCGCTTTGCAGACCCGACCTGAGAGGCAGCCGGACAGCGCGACGAGCCCCTTCGCGTGGCTCTCGAGGTGACCCCAGTCGACCCGGGGCTTGTAGTAGTAGCCCTCGAGGTAGCCGGCCGAGGCCAGCTTGATCAGGTTCCCGTAGCCCTCGTTGGACTCGGCTAGAAGCGTCAGGTGCGCGTAGCCCTTCTCTTGCCTGGACGCGTCGTCGCAGACGTAGACCTCGCACCCGATCAGCGGCTTGACGCCGGCCTTCTGCGCGTGCTGGTAGAGCTGGACGGCGCCCGCGAGCGAGCCGTGATCGGTGAGCGCCACGGCCGGCATCTCGTACTCGGCGGCGCGAGCGACGAGCTCCGGGATCCGGCAGGCCCCGTCGAGGATCGAGTACTCGGAGTGGACGTGAAGGTGGACGAAGTCGGCGGCCACGGCGTCCCGATTGTAGGAGGGGTCTAGGACGAGTTATCCTCGCCCCGTGGCACAGGTGAAGGCCGAGCAGACGAAGTTCCTGCTCAGCGAGTCCGAGCTCCCGAGGCGCTGGTACAACATCGCCGCCGACATGCCGAACGCGGCGCAGCCGGTGCTGCACCCCGGCACCGGCCAGCCCGTCGGCCCTGACGACCTCGCGCCGCTCTTCCCGATGGCGCTGATCCAGCAGGAGGTCAGCCAGGACGCCGAGATCGAGATCCCGGACGAGATCCTCGACATCTACAGCCTCTGGCGCCCGACCCCGCTCTACCGGGCGCACCGGCTCGAGCGCGCGATCGGGACGCGCTCGCGGATCTTCTACAAGTACGAGGGCGTCAGCCCGCCGGGGTCGCACAAGCCCAATACGGCCGTCGCGCAGGCGTACTACAACTCCAAGGAGGGCCGGACGCGGCTGGCGACCGAGACCGGCGCCGGCCAGTGGGGCAGCGCGCTCGCCTTCGCGTGCACGCTCTTCGACCTCGAGTGCAAGGTCTACATGGTTCGGATCTCGTACGACCAGAAGCCGTTCCGCCGGTCGATGATCCAGGCCTGGGGCGCAACGATTGTGCCGAGCCCGTCCGAGGAGACGCAGAGCGGGCGCGCCGTGCTCGAGAAGGACCCGGACTCGCCCGGCAGCCTTGGGATCGCGATCTCGGAGGCGGTCGAGGACGCGGCGCAGCGCGACGACACCGCCTACTCGCTCGGTTCGGTGCTGAACCACGTACTGCTGCACCAGACGGTGATCGGCCAGGAGGCGCTGGCCCAGATGGAGCAGGCGGCCATCTTCCCGGATGTCGTGATCGGCTGCGTCGGCGGGGGGTCGAACTTCGCCGGTCTCTCGTTCCCGTTCATCCGCGAGAAGATCGCCGGGCGCGACATCGACGTCCTGGCGTGCGAGCCGGCGGCCTGCCCCACACTGACCCGCGGCGTCTTCGCCTACGACTTCGGCGACACCTCGCAGCTCACGCCGCTCGTCGCCATGCACACGCTCGGCCACGACTTCATCCCGGCACCGATCCACGCCGGTGGCCTGCGCTATCACGGCGTCGCGCCGCTGATCTCGCAGCTCGTGCGCGACGACCTGATCCGCGCCGAGGCGTATCTCCAGAACGACTGCTTCGCGTCGGGGGTGCAGTTCGCCCGGTCGGAGGGCATCCTCCCGGCGCCGGAGGCGTCGCATGCGATCCACGGCGCGATCCTCACGGCACAGCAGGCGGACGAGGCCGGCGAGGAGAAGACCATCCTCTTCAACCTCTCGGGCCATGGCCACTTCGACATGGCCGCGTACGACAAGTACTTCTCGGGCGAGCTCGAGGACGTCGCGCTGGACGAAGCCGAGATCCAGCGCGCCCTGGACGCGATCTCCGGCCTGCCGACGCCGGCCTGAGGCGATGTACGAGATCTTCACGCACGGCCGCTTCGAGGTCGAGCCGGGAAACGAGGACGGGTTCGTCGCCGCCTGGTCGGAGTTCGCGGCCTGGGCGAGTCAGCAGCCGGGTGCCCAGACCCTGCGCCTGTTGCGCGACATCCGCAATCCCGGCCGGTTCCTTGCATTCGGCCAGTGGGACGATGCCGAGGCCGTCGGCGCCTGGAAGAGCTCGCCGGAGTTCAAGGGGCGGATCGGCCGGGTCGTTGCGCAGGCGACCGCGTTCGACCCGACGGAGCTCGTGACACTTGCGAAGGTGGCGAACGGTGCAGTGGAGGAGCTCTCTCCGCCCGATCTCGAGGCGATTCACGCCCCGACCTAGCAACGGTGCGACACGCCGTCTTGGCGGGCGAGCCCTAGCGGACCGTCCCTTCCAGGTTGGCGAGCGTCTGCCTAAGCAGGCGCTCGACTCCGAGGCGCACGAGCACGCGGTCGTAGAGCCCGCGCAACCCCTTCCTCGGCTCGTACTCGACGACGAGCCGGTACCGGAACCCGCCGCCGTCCGCTGTGAAATGGCGTTCGTGACGGGCGTCCGGCAGTCCGCGTTGACGGCTCTCGTACTCGACGAGGCGGTTCGCCTGGAACGTACGAAGCGTCATGCGCAACTCGACCTCGCGACCCAGAAGCTTGGTGACGACGCGAGCCTCGTCTCCCGCCTCGCTCCAGCGCGACGCCGGATCGACGCGCACGAGCCCCGGCCAGTAGCGCGGCCAGTTCGCCGGGTCGGCGATGAACGCAAACCCCTCGTCGACGGGGACGGCGAACCGGTGCTCGCGCTCGATCCGCATCAGCGTCCCGGCGGCAGTCCGAGGAACTCGGCGGCGTCGAGGACCGCGCCGTCGTCGAGTGTCAGCGCCCGGACCTCCTGAACGCGCAGCCGGCGGACCGCACGGTCGAAGACCGTGAAGTTCGCCCAGAGCGACTCGTGGATCGACCACCAGCGAATGCCGACCGCGGGCGTGTCCCGATACACGGCGAGCGCTTGGGGCTGAGTGAGCTCGCGGTGGTGCGTCGCGACCTCGCTCGGCCGGAGGCGGCGGCGGCGGAGCACGACCGGATCGTCGAGATCGATTACCTCCGCCGAGTCGGGAAGCTCGATCGCGGCGACGGCGAGCGGCAGCCCCCGGCGGAAGAGGAGCTGCTCGATCAGCCGCTGGCTTCGGAACCGCGCGAGCTGCTCGACGACGCCCGAGATCTCGCGGTCACCGAGGTACAGGCAGCCGTACACGTCGGGGTTGTCGTGCCGCCCGTCACCCTGGAAGACGCGCGGGAACCAGAGCGGCGAGTCGGGCTGGTCGGCCCGGGCGCGCTCGTTCCAGGCGAAGCAGCGGTAAAGGATCAAGCGAACGAGTCCGCGCGCTCGGCGCGGATCGCCCGCATGAGCTCCTCTGCGCGGCCGGCGCGGACGAGGTCGATCGGACGCCGGTCGCCGAGCAGCGGATTGATGCCCCAGAGCCAGGAACGAGCGGCCTCGGGCTCGTAGATCCGGAGCAGGTTCGACCAGACGAGCTCGAGCAGGTCGACCTTCTCCGCGTTGAGCGGATCGATCCCCGCGCCCTTGAGCCAGCGAGTCACCCGCGAGCGGCTGACGCCGAGAATCTCGGCGAGTGCAGCCTGCGAGCGGAAATCGACGCTGAGTGCTTCCACCTTGGCCGCAGTTTCGAGGGGCACAGTCCGAGCTTAGCGCAACAGATGTTGTTGCGCCAGCGACCCGGGCCCGCGACGGCTTAGGATTCCGCAGTCCCAGAAAGGAGGACCTGGTGCCGCTGTACCTTGACGTTCACACGATCGAAGGTGGCGTGTCGGCCAAGGACGTCGCCGACGCGCACATGAAGGACGTTGAGACCCAGGGCGCGTACGGCGTCAACTACAAGAGCTACTGGGTGGATGAGGAGGCAGGCAAGATCTTCTGCCTGGTCGAAGCTCCCGACGCCGAGACCGCTCAAAAGGTCCACCGTGAGGCCCACGGGCTCGTGGCACAGGAGATCTACGAGGTGACCGAAGGCTCGTAGCGCGGGCCTCGCCTCACAACGTGAGGGCCGCGTACCGCGGCCCTCAGTCGTTCAGCGCAACCGCGCGGAGGGACGTTTCTGATTGACGAGTCAATCGGAAATTCGCCCGCACCTTTTTTCAGCTCTTTGCGTTAACGAATTGGACTTTCGACCCGCGTAACGAGAGGGCTTCTGCGGCCGTGATCGGGAGCACGACGGGAGGTGATGGTTGAGGAAGAGCCCTCCGGGGTGCGTCACGAACGCGCCCTGCGGACCCCGGACCAAGAGGAGAGAAGAGATGAAGGGAGTGGCACCTGCGGCAGCGTTCCTCACCGCCACCGCACTGGCGGTCCTGGCGGTCGGCGCATCTGCCGAGATCACGGCAACAACCGGCGAGGTTCACGAAGGCACCGCCCCCGCGTCGGTCGCGCTCAACCAGCACGAGCACGACGACGACACTGGGACTGCACCTCGCGGCGCGCACGCTTTCGACGAGGAGCAGGACCACGTCACAGTGGCTCCGATCGTGCTCGACGTCTGCACCACGACGACGTCGGCGTTCATTACGTGTCCGACCCCGCGCGGAGGACGAATCGATGAAACCAGCGACCTGCGTGCGGGCTCGATTCCGACGAACACGTGCATCGACAGCCACCTCGTCCACGCAGATCCACCGGGAGCGCCGGCCGGCGGGGTCGTCTACGAGGGTTCGGTGAGCTTCGATCGGCCGATTCTCGGGGTGATCCTGCTCACGCCGAGCCTGACGGCGAGCGACGCGGACCCCGGCCTTGCCCCGACGGTCACGTACGAGCCCGCTCCGACCCGCGGGCTCGAACTCGACACCGAAACCGACGAGATCACGATCAACCTTGACGCCAACCGCGTCGTCTTCCGGTTCGACGTGCGGCTCACGATCGATCAGATACGGGTGATCACGCTCGGCGATCCGAACACCTGTCCCGGCCAGGCGAAGACGCTGACGCTCTTCCCGAAGGAGGCGTCGAACCAGGTCAACACGCAGCACTGCGTCACCGCGACCGTCAAGAACGCAACCGGCGGGCCGGCCCAGGGCGTGGTCGTCCGATTCGACGTCGAGGGGTCTTCGGAGCAGGATCAGAACCCGGCCGACGAGGACGCCTCGAAGACGACGGATCAGAACGGCACCGCCGTCCACTGCTACACCGGGCCTGAAACGGTCGGCGCCGACACCATCCACGCCTACGCCGACAACGATCGCGACGGCGTCGAGGACGCGGGCACCGACCCGTTCGACGACGCGACGAAAACGTGGCTTCCCGCAGCGGCGAACAGCGTCACGCTCGACCCCAAGGAGGACGAGAACCCCGTCGGCACCCAGCACTGCCTGACGGCGACCGTGCGGGACCTCTTCCTCAATCCCGTCCCGGGCAAGACCGTGCGCTTTGTCGTCACAGGGACGACAGAGGAGGAGGGGAGCGACCAGACCGACGCTCTCGGGACGGCCGAGTTCTGTTACTCAAGCACGACAGCGGGATTCGACGCGATCGTCGCGTACGTCGACAACGACAACGACAAGACGCGAGACGCCGGTGAGCCGTTCGACCTGGCGTCCAAGCTCTGGCAACCGGGCCAACCGGCGAGTCTCGAGCTCGATCCAAAGGCAGCGTCGAACGACGTCCAGAGCCAGCATTGCGTGACGGCGACCGTCCGGGATCTGTTCCAGAACCCCGTCCCGAAGGTCATCGTTCGGTTCGCCGTTACCGGGGTCAACACGAAGGTCGGCTCGGAGACGACCGACAGCAGCGGCCAGGCGACGTTCTGCTACACGGGCGGCACGACCGCCGGAGCGGACGTCATCACCGCGTACGCCGACACCGACAAGGACTCGACACAGGATCCAGGCGAGCCCGGAGACGTAGCGACCAAGACCTGGCTCCCGCTCGACCCCGCGATCCTGACGCTGACTCCGAAAACCGACCAGAACATCGTGAACACCCAACACTGCGTGCAAGCGCACGTCACCGACATCTTCCTCAACCCGAACCCCGACGTCCTCGTCCGGTTCACCGTCACGGGAACGGTGACGAAGAACGAAACGGACCGGACCGACGAGGGTGGCATCGCCGAGTTCTGCTACACGAGCACGAAGGCCGGGCTCGACACGATCGTCGCCCACGCCGATACGAACGAGAACGGCATGCGCGACGGGATCGAGCCTGTCGATACGGCCATGAAGCTCTGGCAGCCAGGCGACCCCGCCACGCTCGTCCTGACCCCGAAGGCGGACGAGAACGAGGTCGAGACGGAGCATTGCCTGCAAGCGGAGGTCAAGGATGCGTTCGGAAACCCGACGCCGAATGAGGTCGTCCGCTTCGACGTCGAGGGGGCGTCCGAGCAAGATGCCCAGCCGGCAGACGAGGACGGGTCGGACACAACGGACGAGTTCGGCCATGCGACTCACTGCTACACCGGGCCCGACCTCCCCGGCGCCGACACGATCCACGCCTACGCCGACAACGACGGGGACAACGTGGAAGACGCCAACGAGCCGGCGCGGGACAACGCGGAGAAGACCTGGATCCTGCCGCCGTCGACGCCGGGCTGCGAGATCACGATCCACAACGGAGGGTGGATCTACACGGTCACCGGCAGCAAGGGATCGTTCGGCGGCAACGCGAGGATCGAGGCCGACGGAGCGATCACGCGCGGTGAGGAGACGTACCAGGACCACTCCGCGCTGACGCCGATCACCTTCAAGTCCAGCGAGGTGCTCGTGATCGTCTGCGACGAGCCGGGTAAGCGCGCCGACATCTACGGGCGCGGGACGATCGACGGGCTCGCACCCCCGGTCGTCTACCGGATCCGGGTCCGCGATCTGGACGAGCCCGGGAGCACGCCGGGCCCGGACACGTACCAGATCATCACGAATCTCTACACCTCGGGCATCGAGGACAACCCGCTGCAGGGCGGGAACGTTCAGATCCAGCGCTTCTCGTAGGTAACTCGACCGGAGAGGCCCGTTTCGACGCGGGCCTCTCCGGCCGTCTAGGCGCCGGGCTGGACAAGCCGCTTGTACGTGATCCGATGCGGCTCGAGCGCCTCGGCGCCGCGCGTCTCGCGCACCCAGGCCTCGTACTGCTCGAAGCTCCCCTCGAACCACGTCACCTGCGAGTCGCCCTCGAAGGCGAGGATGTGCGTCGCCACGCGGTCGAGGAACCAGCGGTCGTGCGAGATCACGGCGGCGCAGCCGGCGAAGTCCAGCAGCGCGTCCTCGAGCGCCCGCAGCGTGTCGACGTCGAGGTCGTTCGTCGGCTCGTCGAGCAGCAACAGGTTCCCGCCCGAGCGCAGCAGCTTCGCGAGGTGCACCCGGTTCCGCTCGCCGCCTGAGAGGTCGCCGACCCGCTTCTGCTGGTCCGAGCCCTTGAAGTTGAACCAGGAGACGTACTGCCGCGAGTTCACGTCGCGCGAACCGAGCGCAAGCGTGTCGTGGCCGCCGGAGATCTCCTGCCACACCGTCTTCTCCGGCGCG
>DASQWH010000039.1:0-10736 GCA_035640335.1 Gaiellaceae bacterium
GCTGGCACGCCGCGGCCGTCTTCCGATCGACCGCTGCAAGCGACTCCGCGTCAAGTACCGGATCGGCGCGCGCCTCCGCACTGTGCACGTCGTGCATGCGCTCGGACGGCGCTTCCTCGTCTCGGCCAGCACGTTCCCGACTCCCGAGCGCACCGAGCGTGCGTACGGCGAAGCGCTCCAGGAAGCCGTCCGCTGCGGCCCGGTCGCGCCCGTCGCCCGCGACCATGAGCTCGGCGCCGTCTTCTGGGTGCTGCCGAACGACCGTAAGCTTCGCGCCCTGCCTGCGCTCGTCCGGCCCGATCGCGCGGTTGCGGGCGCACTCGAGCCTCGCTGGGCAGGGAGCAGGCTCGTGGCGTACGCACCGGAGAAGGCCGCCACCGTCGGCTGCCTCGACCGCGCCGGGCGCACGCTCGGGTTCGCGAAGGCGTATGCGGGCGACGAGGGTTACCGCACGGCGCTCGTCCACGCCTCGCTCGAAGGCGCCCTCGGAGAAGACCCTGAGCTACGGGTGCCGCGCGCGCTCGGCTACTCCCCGCGTCACCGGACGATCCTGGTCGAGGCCGTTCCGGGCCGGCCTGTCGCGGCCCTCGGCGCCCATGCGTACGACAGGCTCGGCCGCGCGCTCGCCAGGCTGCACGCATTGCCGCCGCCCGACGCGGCGCGGTTTGTGCGTGCCGACCCGGACCGGCTCGAGCGCGCGGCTGACTTGATCGGCTCCGTCCGCGACGACGTTGCCGAGACGGCCCACGACCTCGCGGACGCGCTCCGCACCCGCGTCGGCGGCGAAGGTGACTCCTGCCTGCACGGCGACGTCAACTTCCGCAACGCCCTGCTCGCGGGCGACCGCGTCACGCTTATCGACCTCGACCAGGTCGCGCGCGGGCCCGCCGCGGCGGAGCTCGGCAGCGTCCTCGCCGCGCTGCGGTATGCGCGCATCGTCGAGCTTCTCCCCGACGAGGACGTGGCCGGACTCGAGGAAGCGTTCCTCGCCGGCTACGCGGAGCTCGGTCGGCTGCCCGCCGACGACGAGCTGCGGAGCTACACGGCGGCTGCGCTGCTCGGCGAGCGCGCGCTGAGGGTCGTGACACGGCTGCGCGAGGTCGGCCTCGCCCGCCTACCGCGGCTGCTCGACGAAGCCCACGAGGTGCTCGCGTGAGGAAGCCGCCGCTGCTCTTCTACTGCCAGCACTCGCTCGGGCTCGGCCACGCCGTGCGCTCGTTCGCGCTCGGCGCCGCGCTCGCCGAGCACTTTCGCGTCGTGATCGCGTGCGGCGGAAAGCTGCCCGAGGCGGTGACGCCGCCGGTCGGAGTCGAGCTCGTCGCCTTGCCGCCGCTCGGGGCCGCGAACGACGGCAGCCTCGTCAGCCGCGGGCCGCACAGCCTCGAGCGAGCGCGCGCACGACGGCGCGAGCTCTTGCTCGACGCCTTCCGCTCCCTTCGTCCGCGTGTGCTCGTCGTCGAGCTCTTCCCGTTCGGGCGCCGCAAGTTCGCGGACGAGCTCGTGCTGCTGCTCGAGGAAGCCTGGAGGGCGAAGCCGCGCCCCGTCGTCGCATCCAGCGTGCGCGACATCCTCGTCGGCCGCGGCGCCGACCAGCAGGCGCACGACACGCTCACCTGCGTGCTTGCCAACCGCTACTTCGATGCCGTCTTGGTCCACTCGGACCCCGCCTTCGCCGGGCTCGCGGAGTCGTTCCGGCCGACCATTCCGCTGAGCCCGGCGATCTTTCACACCGGCTTCGTCGTCCCGGAGCGGGCGACCGACGCACGGCCGGTGGAAGGCGCGCACCGCGTCGTTGTCTCGGCCGGGGGCGGGCTCGTCGGCGAGCGGCTGCTCAGCACGGCGCTCGAGGCCCAAGCACTGCTGCCCGGCAAGATCGAGCTCGACGTCGTCGCCGGGCCGTTCCTGCCGGAGCCTGCGTGGTCGTCGCTCGAGGCGAAGGCCGCGCAACTCGACCGTGTGCGCCTCCGTCGCTCCGTACCCGACCTCGGCGAGGAGCTCCGGACGGCGTCCGCGTCCGTCAGCCAGTGCGGCTACAACACGGCGCTCGACCTCCTCCGCACGCGCGTCCCCGCGCTCGTCGTCCCGTTCTGGAAGCCGAGCGAGGACGAGCAACTCCGCCGCGCCCGCCGGCTCGAGCAGCTCGGGGCAGTGCGAGTCCTCGAGCCGGAGTGCCTCGACGTGCCCACGC
Organism: Gaiellaceae bacterium; assembly: GCA_035640335.1. GTDB lineage: Bacteria > Actinomycetota > Thermoleophilia > Gaiellales > Gaiellaceae > VAXT01. The sequence continues at coordinate 2,189 of DASQWH010000039.1, forward strand.
TCGTAGACGAGATCCGGCTTTTGCTCGAGCACCGGCCGCAGGCGCTCGCGCTCGACCTCGACGGCGCGGCCGCGAGCGCGCGCATCCTCTCCGCACTCGCAGCAGCTGATCGCGAGGTCGCAGCTCCGACGGTCGCGGCGGTGACCGCATGAGCTCGGCGACCCGCATGCTGCGCCCCTACGTACGGCTGCACTGGCCGGCGCTCTTCGGCTCGGGAGCGATGGCCGTCGTGCTGGCGCTCGCCGAGCTGGCCGCGCCGTGGCCGCTGAAGATCGTCCTCGACCACATCATCCTCGGCCACGAGGGAGCCTTCGAGCTCGGCGGCGAAGAGCTGACCCTGCTCGGGGCCGCCGCGGGCCTCGTGCTCGCGATCGCGTTCGTCTCGGCGCTCGGCGAGAACCTCTCGAACCTCTGGCTGCAGCGGGCCGGTGAGCGCATCAGCCACGAGATGCGCACGAACGTCTACGACCACCTCCAGCGGCTGTCGCTCCGCTTCCACGAGCAGCGCCAGACCGGAGACCTCGTGACCCGCGTCACCGGCGACGCGAACTCGGTCGGCGACATGTTCGCGACCTCGCTCGGCAACCTCGTCCAGGCCGGCGTCCTGCTGGTCGGAATGCTCGTCGTGACCCTCGTCCTCGACCCCGTGCTCGCGCTCGTCTGGCTGGCAGTCGTCCCGTTTCTCGGCGTAACGGCGTTCCGGTTCCGGGCCAAGATCAAGGCGACCGCGAAGCGACAGCGCGCGCAGGAGGGGGCGATCGCCTCGCTCGCGAACGAGGCGCTCTCGGCAGTGGCGGTCGTCAAGGTCTTCGGCTCGGAGCGCTACGAGCGCGAGCGCGTCGAGGAGCGGAGCGAGGAGCGGATGCAGATCGGGATGGAGGCGTCGCGGCTGCAGGCGCACTTCAACTCGCTGATCGGCCTGCTCAGCGCGTTCGGCACGGCCGCCGTCGTCGTGCTCGGCGTATTTCGCGTCGCCGCCGGCGCGATCACCCCCGGCGACCTGATCGTCTTCGCCTCGTACGCGCGCAAGGTCGACAGCCCGCTGCGACATATCGCGCGAGAGGCTGCGCGGATCGCGAAGTCGATGGCGCGCGCAGAGCGGATCGGCGAGATCCTCGCCGCGGACGAGGTGCTGCCGGAGGGTCCGCACGCCTACGCGGGACCGCGCGCGAGGGGCGAGATCGTCTTCGAGAACGTCTCCTTCGGTTACACGCGCGCGCGCGAGGCGCTGGAGGGCGTCACGCTGCGCATCCCGGCCGGATCGCGGGTCGCGTTGATCGGGCCGTCCGGTGCCGGCAAGTCGACGCTCGGCGCGCTCGCGGCGCGGCTCTACGACCCGACTTCCGGGCGCGTCCTGCTCGACGGCCGCGACCTCCGCGACTGCTCGCTCGACTGGCTGCGCTCGCAGGTCGGACTGCTCCTGCAGGACACGGCGCTCTTCACCGGCACGGTCGAGGACAACATCGCCTACGGCGCCGAGGTCGACCCCGAAGCCGTCTCGGCAGCTGCCCGTGCCGCTGCCGCCGACGACTTCGTGTCGCTGCTGCCGGACGGCTACGGCACGGAGCTCGGTCCTCGCGGCGTCGGCCTCTCCGGGGGCCAGCGCCAGCGGATCGGGATCGCGAGGACGTTGCTCCGCAACCCGCCGATCCTGCTCCTGGACGAGCCGACGACCGCGCTCGACGCGAAGGCCGAGGCCGAGCTGCTCGAGGGCCTGGAGCGGCTGATGCGCGGCCGGACGACGATCCTCGTCACACACTCGCTCGACCTCGCGCGGCGCGCCGATCGCGTCGTCGTGCTGGAGGGCGGCCGCATCGTCGCCGAGGGCCCACCCGAGGAGGTGCTCGCGGACCGAGCCGGCGCCGAGAGACGCGGGCGCTTCGGCCGGGGACGTCCCTCTGTCCCGGCCGATCCACGGCTGCCGCAGCTCAACCGTCTGCTCGAGCCGGAGGCGATGCTGCCCGTGCTCAAGCGGTCGCTCGGCCGCGACACCCGCGTCGAGGGCCTCCGCGTCGCGCGCGTCCTCTACAAGCCCGGCCGCCGCGTCGCGGTGCACTTCCGGGGTCTCGTCGACGGGGAGCCGCACGACGCGGTCGCGAGCGCCGACACGAAGGGCGAGGCAGCGGCGGAGCTCCCTCTCCATCTCGACGCGGCGCGCCAGGTCAACGGCCGCTCGCCTGCCCGGGTGCCGATCGCGTACGACGCGGACGTCGACGCGCTACTGACGTGGCTGCCGTTCGACGCCGGCCTGCCCGCGCTCTGCGAGCCGCCCGAGCGGCTGCGTGACCGGCTGCGGGTCGGCGGGATCTCCGTCAGCGCGCGCGTGGACGACATCGAGCTGCTCGGCTACAAGCCGCGGACGCGCGCCGTCTTCCGCCTCGGAGACCACGTCCTGAAGGCGTACCGCAAGGAGCGGCAGTTCCGCAGCGCTCTGAACGGCCTCATCGCCTCCTCGGGCTTCCGTTCCGTCGAGGCACCCCGCTACGAGGCGTGCTGCCCGGAGCTGCGGTTGACCGTACAGCCCGCCGTCGACGGGTCGCTCCCCGAGACGCCGACGGAGGTCGCGCGGGAAGCGGGAGCGCTGGTGCGAAGGCTGCAACGCGAGCGCGTCAACCCGCCGCGGGCGGCCGGGCCGGCGGCCTTCCTGCACGAGGCCGAGCGGCGGACGGCGCTCGTGCGCGCCGTCGTTCCCGAGCTGCGGGCGAAGCTCGATCAGGTCCTCGCCCGGCTGAGGCGCGAGCTGCCGCCGGAGGAGGACCTCCTGCCCGCCCACGGCGACTTCCACGTCAACCAGCTGCTCCGGGTCGGCGGCCGTCTCGTCGTCGTCGACTTCGACGGGATGTGCCTCGCGCCGCGCGCCGTCGACCTGGCTACCTTTCTCGCGGACGTCGTGCGCGGCCGCGGCCGCGACCTGGCGACGATCGAGAACGTCGCGGAACCGTTGCTCGTCGGTTACGGCCGGCGACCGCCGGCGCTCGACTGGTACCTCGCGGCCATGATCCTCACGCGCGCTCCGCATCCGTTCCACCGGCTCGTTCCCGGCTGGCCCGACCGCGTCGCCGAGACGGTCGCGGTCGCCGAGGAGGTGCTTGCAAGGTGAAGGCGCTCGTCACGGGCTGCGCGGGTTTCATCGGCTCACACCTCACGGAGTCGCTCCTCGCCGACGGTCACGAGGTCGTGGGCGTCGACTGCTTCACCGACAACTACGGGCGCGAGACGAAGCGCGCCAACCTTGAGGCGGCCGCCGACTGGGCTGCCTTCAGGTTCCTCTCGCTCGACCTTGGCCACGCCCCGCTCGACCGCCTCGTCGAGCAGGTCGACGTCGTCTTCCACCTCGCGGCCGAGCCGGGCGTGCGGACGAGCTGGGGCACGCGCTTCGAGTCGTACGTGCACAACAACGTGCTCGCGACCCAGCACCTGCTCGAAGCCGCCAAGGCGTGGCCGGAGAAGCGCGTCGTCTACGCCTCCTCGTCCTCGATCTACGGTGACGCGGAGTTGCTGCCCACGAGCGAGGACACGATCCCGCGCCCCTTCTCCCCCTACGGAGTGACCAAGCTCGCCGCCGAGCATCTCTGCACGCTCTACCACGGGAACTTCGGCCTGCAGACGGTCTCGCTGCGCTACTTCTCCGTGTACGGCCCGCGCCAACGCCCGGACATGGCGTTCAACCGCTTCTGCCGTGCGGCGGTGCTCGGGCAACCGTTGACGATCTTCGGCGACGGGCGCCAGACGCGGGACTTCACCTTCGTCTCCGACGTCGTGGCCGCAACGCGCAGCGCTGCGACTGCACCACGGGCTGCCGGCGGCGTGTACAACGTCGGCGGCGGGTCCGGCGCGAGCGTCAACGAGGCGCTCGAGCTGATCGCGGCGCTCGCGGGGCGTCCGCTCGACGTGCGCTACATCGACCGCGAGCTCGGTGACGTGCGCGACACGGGCGCGGACATCTCTCGCGCGGGGACAGACCTCGGTTACCAGCCGCGGACGTCGCTCGCCGAGGGGCTGCAGGCCGAGCTCGAGTGGATGCTCGAACGTGAGGCCGCCGCTGCGCCGAGGGCACGCGTCGCCGCGACATGAGCTCACTCGGGCCCGTCATTCGTGAGCTCGACGCTGCCGTGGGTCCTGTGCCGCTGTTCTTCCGGGACGACGACGGCGGCTGGGCGGACGACAGGCTGCTCGCGCTGCTCGACGTCTTCGCCGCGCACGGGGTGCCGCTCGACGTGGCCGTCATCCCGGCGGCGCTTGGCCCCTCGCTCGCCGCGCAGCTCCGTGCGCACCGCGAGACGGCTCCGGACCTGCTGCGGCTACACCAGCACGGCTACGCGCACGTGAACCACGAGCCGGAGGGCCGGCGCTACGAGTTCGGGCCGAGCCGCTCGGCCCACCAACAGAGGCGTGACATCGAGGCCGGCGCGGAACGTCTGCGAGAGCTGCTCGGCGACGCCGTCGCGCCGATCTTCACCCCGCCCTGGAACCGCTGCACCGAGACCACGGGGCGCTGCCTGCTCGAGCTCGGCTTCGAGGTGCTGGCGCGCGACTCGACGGCGGAGCCGCTCGGCCTCGACGGGCTCACCGAGGTCCGCGTGCGCGTCGACTGGTGCAAGCCGGACCGCGTCGCGCGCCTCGCGGCGGCCATCCGCGGCGGCGGCCCAGTCGGCGTGATGCTCCACCATGCGACCGAGGACGCAGCGGGACTGGCGGCGATCGGCGAGCTCCTGGGTGTCTTCACGGCGCACCCGAACGCCGAGTGCCTACCCCTACTGGCCGGTGTCAGACACCGGAGGCGTGCCCGTCCCACGCCGCCCAGCCCCAAGCCGGTGTCTGACACCGTACGAAGCTAGACAAGGCGCCGCTCGAGGTAACCGGCAAGCCGCGTGAGCGGGAACGAGATCGCGAAGAAGATCGCGAGCACGAACCCGAAGATCAGGAACACGGCGTAGTCGGGCGCGGTCGGCCCGGCGACGCCTGAGCTCACGTTCTCGAACTGCCGGTTCGCGGTCTCGAGCGTCTCGCTGACGCCGATCACGAACGCGATCGACGTGTTCTGGATGATGTTGACGAGGAGCCCGACCATCGGCGGCAGAAGCCTGCGCAGGGCCTGCGGAACGATCACGTGCCTGTGGCGCCCGACCCAGCCGAACCCGAGCGCGGCGGCGGCCTCGTGCTGCTCGCGCGGAATCGACTGCACCGCCCCGCGGGCCGCCTCGGCCACCTGAGCGCTGCCCCAGAGCGAGAGCCCGAGCGCCGCCGACGCATAGGCGTTCAGCCGGATCTCGTGTGAGCCGATGTGGTACGCCGGCAGCCAGTAGATGAAGAGAACGGTCACGAGAATCGGCAGCCCGCGCCAGACCTCGATGTAGAGCCGGATCAGCGCCTGCAGGGGCAGGAAGCGGATCGTGATCAGGGTCCCGAGGACGATGCCGACCACGACGCTCGCCGTCACGGCGATCGCCGCCATCTTGAGCGTCTGAGGTACGCCCTCGCGCAGGATGTACTCGGCGATCGGGCGGAACCATTCGGGCAATGGGTTCACTAGAGCCTCTCCGGAAGGGCGAGCCGCGCCTCGAGCAGGCGGATGAGCGCCGACAGCGACCAGACGATCGTGAGGTAGATCGCCGCGAGCACCGCGAACATCTCGAACGTCTTGAACGTGATCGCCTGGATGTTTGTGGCGACGTTCGTCAGCTCGGCATAGCCGATCGCGGTCAGCAGCGACGTGTTCTTCAGGACCGAGATGTACGTGTTGATCGAGGACGGCAGCGCGATGCGCCCGCCGATCGGGAGCGTCACGTTCAGGAACGTCTTCAGCGGCGTGAAGCCCAGGGCGTAGCCGGCTTCGCGCAGGCGCGCCGGGACGGCCTCGAACCCCGCGCGGAAGTTCTCGGTGTTGAATGCGCCGCCCCAGATCGTGATCGCAAGCCAGGCGACGGTGAACGTGTCGACGATGTAGCCCAGCCGGGGCAGCCCGAAGTACAGAAAGAGGATCTGCACGAGGATCGGCGTGTTCCGGATCAGCTCCACGTAGGCCCAGACGAGCTGGTTGAGCACGGGTATCCGGTGCGCGCGGATCGCCCCGAAGACGAGGCCGATCGCGAAGGAGCCTACGACCCCGACTGCCGCCGCCTTCATCGTCGCCTTGAAGGCGTCCCAGAGCTCGTCTCGGTAGTCCCAGATGAAGGACAGGTCGAACGCCGCGAGGATCTCCACGGGGCTATAAAACACGAGCGGCCGCCTCGAGAGCGGCCGCTCGTGCGCATGTTTCGAGATCTAGCGCGGGCACCTCTGGTCGGGAGGATTGGCGCGCGGGTAGACCGGCGTGTTCGTCGGGCTGGGGACGTTCTTCCGGAAGGTCGGATAGAAACGCCGCGGCACGGTCCGGCGCATGATCGGCCAGAACATGTTCCGCGCCTTCATCCCGCGGAGCGCGGCGTCGACCCAGCGCTTCATGCTCGCCTCGCCCTTCCGGATGCCGATGCCCCACGGCACACGGAGAAAGATGTGGCTCGACATCCGCACGTCGGGATCGTTCGCAGCCACGCCGACCAGGAACGCGTCGTCGTACATGAACGCGTCGACCTGCCGGTTCTTGAGCGCCAGCACGCCCGCGCTGGGGCTCGAGATCACCTGGAACGTCGTGTTCGTGAAGCACCGCTTGATCCAGCGGTCGTAGATCGAGCCTGACGTCGAGGCGACTCGCTTGCCCGACATCCAGCTCGACAACGTGCCGACGGCCGTGTCGTTCCGGACGAGCAGCCGCCCGACGGCGCCGTAGTACGGCACGGAGAAGTCGATCTGCTGCTCGCGTTCCGCGGTCCACGTGATCGTGGCGATGATGATGTCGACGCGGCCCGAGGTCAGCGTGCCGATGCGGCTCGCCGTCGTGACGCACGTGTAGTCGACCCTGTTCGCCGAGCCGAACGCCCATCTGGCGAACTGCTTGGCGACCTCGACGTCGTAGCCGCGGTTCCGGCCGCTCGTGTCCTGCCAGCCGAACGGGGGCGTGTCGCACTTGACGCCGATCTGCCACTTGCCGCGGCTTCTCACCTCTGCCGGCAAGGCCGGCAGCCTCGGCTTCGGCGGCAGCCTGACCTGCTGGGCTTCCTGCCGCGCGGGCGCCGCCGTGCCGAGCGTCGCGATCGCCGCGACGGCCAGGACGAACAGCGCCGTGAAAACCACAAGTCGTTTCATTCCGCCTCTCCTTCCTCTGCCTCTGTGATCGTCAATTCTTCCAGGGAATGCGCCATTTGCAGAGAGCGGCGCAGAAATCGCTTCGTCCGCTCCTCCTTCGGCCGGTCGAGCACGTCGGTCGGAATCCCCTGCTCGACGATGCGGCCCTCGTCCATGAAGATCAGCCGGTCGCCCACCTCCCGCGCGAACTGCATCTCGTGTGTGACCACGATCATCGTCATGCCGGTTCGCGCGAGGTCGCGCATGACGACGAGCACCTCTCCCACGAGCTCCGGGTCGAGTGCCGACGTGACCTCGTCGAAGAGCATGACGTGCGGCGACATGACGAGCGCCCGAGCGATCGCGACCCGCTGCTGCTGCCCGCCTGAGAGCTGGTGCGGGTACTGCTGAGCTTTCTCGGGTAGCCCGACTGTCGCAAGGAGGTGATGCGCACGGGCCTCCGCCTCCTTGCGCGGCATCTTCTTCACCCGCCGGGCTCCGAGGGTCAGGTTGTCGATCACCTTCAGGTGCGGGAAGAGGTTGAACTGCTGGAAGACGATGCCGATCCGCTGACGGACGCGGTCGACCTTGACGCCCTTTCGCGTGATCTCCTCGCCCTCGAAGAAGATCCGGCCCCCGTCGATCGGCTCGAGCAGGTTGATGCAGCGAAGGAGGGTGCTCTTGCCGCTGCCGCTCGGGCCGATGACGACAAGCGTCTCGCCGGTGTCGACCTCGAGGTCGATGCCGTCGAGGACGACGTTGTCGCCGAAGCTCTTCCGGAGCTCCTCGGCGCGCACGACGGGTCCGGCCTCGGCGACCGCATCTACGAGCGCCGCATCCGCGGCCGGCTCGGCTCCCTCGCCCACGCGAGCGTTATAGAGCTTTTCCATCCGACCTTCAAACTACAGAAACGCAGTCTGCAAGCCATCTGGCGCGTCTGCGGCGTCCCCCTTCGGGGGGACGTTGTGGCGTTGGGCCATCCCTACCTTGGGTGAAGAACCGTCGTTCGCCGCCTGCGACGGGGAAAGACATGTGGCGAACGCTCTCACTTCTGCGGCACCTCCTGGGCCAAGCCCCGGGCGGTCACGGCCATCTCGGCGCGATGCTCGCAGGGAAGATTGGAGGGGCAGCGTCGACGGTCACCGTCGGCATCCTCGTGCCGACGGCTGCCGTCGCGGCACTGACGATTCCGCCCTCGGCGGTGAAGCGGCTCGCGTCGCCGTTGCTGCGGGCGCAGCCGGACGTCCTCGGTACGCGTGCTCTGGCGAAGCGCCTCTGGCGCGCGCAGACCGCCGCTGGCGGCGTTGCGGCCGACATCGTGCGGCGTCGCGTCGAGGAGGACGAGCCCGCGCCTGTCGCCGCGCCCGCGGCTGCGGCCGGTGAC
>DASQWH010000040.1:0-2827 GCA_035640335.1 Gaiellaceae bacterium
CTCGGGTGCCGGGGTCGCCCTCGAGACGGCCCGGTCGTCCACGCCGAGCGTGGCCTCCGGTGCCGGGGTCGCCCTCGAGACGGCCCGGTCGTCCACGCCGAGCGTGGCCTCCGGTGCCGGGGTCGCCCTCGAGACGGCCCGGTCGTCCGGGCCGAGGGTCTGCTGAACAGTCGGGCTGCCGGCCCCGAAGTACGGGCCGGGCTCGGCCGCGGCGCTCGCTGCCGCCCCGCCCGCCGCGGTTGCGGCGACGGCGAGGACGAGCACCTTCTCGCGGAACCCGTGCGCCTCGACGTCGAGGTCCATCGCCTCCTCCAGCGTCGCGCGATCGAACGTGAGCACGACCTGGTCGTCCTCCGTCTCGCGTAGAAGCTCCTCGAGATCGTTCCGCTCCCACGCGATCGCGACACTCCGTGTCTCCGTCGCCTCACCGTCGGAGAAGCGAGTCAAGTCGAGAATGAGCTCGAGAGGAGTGCTCTCATCCTCTAGTGCCTGCTTGACCTCCTCACGCGAGACGGACGTTTGCAGCCCCTCGCCCACGTCAGGCGCAGGCACGAGTGCTGCTCGTGCGCCTACCTCCGCCATTAGCCGCTCCTTTCGAGTCCTTCGCGGCGCCAGGCGGCGCCGCTCTCCATTTATCTCGACGCGGAAGCTTCGCTTGATCTTCCCACAGCCTTCGCGAACCGCCAAGCCGGGCGGGTGGCGCGCGATGCGCCGGTCCGGGAAAATGTGCTCGACCCGCGGGGAGCTCCACCTTGCCCGGCTGCTTCGGACAGCCGCCAAAGTGCTCCGGCGCGGGTCTCCTTTCGCCGGAGTCGGAGAGATGAGACCGGGCGACCGCGTGAGGCCGTCGCCCCACGCGGTCGTCCCGAAGACGTCAGCTCGTCGCTCCGGCCATGGCCGCCTTGGCGCGCTCCTCCATCTCCTCGGGCGGCACGTCCTCGACGTGGGTCGCGATCGACCAAGCGTGCCCGAAGGGATCCGTGATCGAGCCCATGCGGTCGCCCCAGAACTGGTCTGCGACTTCCATCGTCGTCGTCGCGCCGGCGTCGACGGCCCGCTTGACGACGGCGTCGACGTCCTCGACGTACATGAAGATGCTCGCGCTCGTTCCGCCGAGCTCCTTCGGCGGCGTGGTCGAGGACTGCGGGAACGGATCGGAGAGCATCACCAGCGAGCCTCCGATCTCGAGCTCCGCGTGCCCGATCTTGCCGTCGGGCGCGTCCATGCGCACCCGCTCCGTGGCGCCGAACGCCTTCTTGTAGTACTCGATCGCCGCGGCCGCGTCCTCGACAGCGAGGTACGGCGCGGCGCTCTCGTACCCGTCCGGAATCGGCTTCACTCCCATGTGCCCCCTCCAATTCGGTCGTGAACGGACAACCACGATCCTACGCGTCGCCGATTGGGCTACGCGCGTCCGCACGCAGGAGCGTTTCTCAGCCTTCTAGGTCCTCGCGGACGAGGCCGAACATGACGCCATCGACCCACTCGCCGTGGCGGTGGTACGCCTTGCGCTTGACGCCCTCGCGGACGAAGCCGGCGCGCTCGGCGTGCCGGATCGCGCGCTCGTTGAAGCCGTAGATCTCGAGCTGCAGCCGGTGGAAGCCGAGGTCGAAGATGAGGTAGCGCTGGAAGACTCGGGCCGCCTCGTCCGAGAGCTTGCGGCCGCGGAAGTCGGGGTGCACGGCGAGGCCGCGAAGGTTGGCGATGCGGCTCCGGCGGTTCGCGAGATCGAAGGCCATCACACCGGCGCGCTGCCACATTCCGTTCTGCTCGACTTCGATCACGAAACGCCCGGAGTTGCGCGGCTCCGCGAGGGACGCGTCGATCTCCTCGCGGACCTCGCTCGGGTCCTTCGGTCCGACGGCCGCCAGATAGGGCTCGACGTCGTCGTGCGAGACGAGCTCGGAGAAAAAGTCGACATCCTCGGGCCCGGCGCGCCGGAGGCGGAAGCCGTCGCCGGCGATCGTTTCGGTCAAGGCGCGGTCGCGACCGCGGCCCGCCGCCGCGGCAGGCGCAGGACGCCGGACCCGAGCGCGGTGCCGGTCAGGATCAGCACGAGGCCGACCAGAGCCGCGACCGTGATCGGCTCGTCGAGGAGCAGCGCGCCGTAGAAGAGCGCGGTCACGGGCAGCAGGTAGACGACGAGGCTCGCACGGGCGGTGCCGTACGAGTAGATGAGGCGGAAGTAGATGAGCTGGCCGGCCACGGTCCCGCCGAGCGCGAGAGCGAGCACCGAGGCGATCACGCCCCAGCTCGGTACGTCGGAGGGGCCTTGCGCCACCCCGAGCGGCCCGAGCAGCACTGCGCCCCACGCGATCGACGCCGCGGCGAGGACGTCGTTGCGAACGTCCTCGAGCAGTCCCTGCGTATAGAGCGAGCCGACCGCGTACGAGAGCGACGCGCCGACGACGGCGAGCGTGCCGACCACGCCCGACCAGCCGCCCTCGGGATGTACGCCGGCGAGCACGCCGACCCCGACCAAACCGAGGACGACCCCGAAGAGGCGTGAGCCCGTCGCGCGCTCGCTCGCGCGGAAGCGGATCGCGAGGAGCGTGACGAAGATCGGCATCGACGCGTTCCCGATCGCCGCCACGCCCGAGTCGATCCGCGTCTCGCCCCAGGCGATGAGCGTGAACGGCAGCGCGGTGTTGACGACGCCGAGGATGATCGCGGCCTTCGTGATCGCCCGCATCTGCTCGACCGCGGGGTGGAGCCCGAGCTTGTAGATGACCAGCGCGACGAGGGGCAGAGCCGAAAACGCGAGGCGAAGGAACATCGTCGTCGTCGGCGCGAGCTCGTCGACGGCGATCTTGATGAACATGAACGA
>DASQWH010000041.1:0-5087 GCA_035640335.1 Gaiellaceae bacterium
AGCTGCGTCGTGCGTCGCGCCGTCCCCGTTCGGGTCGACCGCACGCTCGAGGCCGGCGACGAGCTGGTCGGTGCGTCCGTAGACCCCCCACGACCCGTGCGCGTTCTGCTGCCAGCCGGCCACGCGGATCGGCAGGATCGAGGCGGCCGGCGCGATCCCGGCCAGCTCGCCCGGCCCGTCCGAACCGACGAGGATGCCGGTCAACTGCGTGCCGTGCCGCTCGACGCGGGACGGCTCGGCCGGGTTCGCCTCGGGCGCGGTGTCGCGGTCGCCGTCGAGGATGTCACGCCCCTCGAGCAGCTGGCCGACGTAGTACGGGTGCGTCGGCTCGATCCCCGTATCGAGCACCGCGATCGTGACGCCATTGCCGTCGTAGCCCGAAAGGCCGGGGCTGAGCCCGTCCGAGGTCGTCCGGGCGAAGCGGCCGTCCTCGATCAGCCGCGAGGACAGCGACGCGGGATACGTGACGCGCACCGGATACACGCCTGCGACCTCCGGCGCCCGCTCGAGGAGGCCGAGCACCTGCGGGTCGATCGCGGCCGCGAAGCCGGCGAGGACGCGCGAGTAGAAGAACTCCGGACGCACGCTTACGCCCTCCTGCGCGAGCCGCGCGAGCAGCTGGTGCGAGGCCGCGAGCGCGGCCGTGTTCCACTGCCGCTCCTGGGGCTCGGTCGCGCGCCCGCCGGCGCGGGCGACCTCGTCCGCGAGCGACGGCGTCTTGAGGACGACGATCACGCGCTGGCCGACCGCGACCTCCTGGCGTGGCGAGCCGACCAGGCCGCGCCACGCGGAAGCGGCTACGCGGGTCGCGTCGTCGCCGGCCCCTCCCGTTCCAGCCGCGACGGAGAGGACGGTCGCCGCGAGGGCAACGAGCGCGAGCACGCTGAGCTGAGGAGCCTCACGCCGCGGAGGACGCATACGCATCCACAGCAAGATAACGGGGATAGGGGATCTCCTCGACGTAGCGCGAGGCCGAGGCGATCATCGCCGCGTTGTCGGTGCACAGCGGGAGAGGTGCGAGGGCGGCGCCGGGCAGCGAGGCGCGCAGCTCGGAGTTGGCCGCGACGCCGCCGACGATCGCGATCCGGTCGTGCCCCTTCGGCTTTGCCGCGGCCTGCGTCTGCCGCACGAGCGCGGTCACGATCGCGCGCTGGTAGCTCGCGGCGAGGTCGGCGCGCCGGCGCTCGAGCTCGTGGGGCTCGAGCTCGCGGACCTTGTAGAGCAGTGCGGTCTTGAGGCCCGAGAACGAGAAGTCGAGGCCGGGAACGCGCGCCACGGGGAAGTCGAACGCCTGCGGGTCTCCTGCCCGCGCGAGCCGGTCGATCTCGGCCCCGCCGGGGTAGCCGAGGCCGAGCAGCCGGGCTCCTTTGTCGAACGCCTCGCCGGCCGCGTCGTCGAGCGTCGTGCCGAGCACGTCGAACTCTGCGTGACTGCGGACGTCGAGCAGGAGCGTGTGGCCGCCGCTCGCGAGCAGGCACAGGAACGGCGGCTCCACAGGGTCGGGTTGGAGGTAGAGCGAGGCCACGTGGCCGTGCAGGTGGTCGACGGGAACGAGGGGCAGCCGGCGAGCCCAGGCGAGCGCTTTCGCCGCCGAGAGGCCGACGAGCAGCGCGCCGATCAGGCCCGGGCCGCGCGTGACCGCGATGCGGATGACGTCGTCGAGCGTCGCACCCGCCTCGCCGAGGGCCTCGCGCACGACGGGCATGACCAGCTCGAGGTGGCGACGCGAGGCGACCTCGGGCACGACCCCGCCGTAGCGAGAGTGCAGCTCGGCCTGGGAGGAAACGACGTTCGCGAGGATGCGGCCCTCGTCGGTGACGAGCGCGGCCGCGGTCTCGTCACACGACGTCTCGAGCCCAAGAATCATCGCACGGGGGAACCCATGGTTCCCCGTGGGCCCCCTCCTTCACACGTTGCGTAGTCCGGCCGATCGCGGGCTGCGCTCGGGCAAAGCCCGGCTCCGCCCAGAGGCACCACTTGGTCGCCGTCATCAAGCGCTCGCAGGTTCCCGGACCGGGTCTCGCCACATGATGAGCGCGTCCTCCCGGTTGTCTGTGTAGTAGCCGCGGCGGATGCCTCGCGGGCGGAAGCCGAGGGACTCGTAGAGTTTGATCGCGGCCTCGTTCGAGACGCGCACCTCGAGCGTGTAGCCGCGACGGCCGTCGCCGGATGTGATCTCGAAGAGGCGCTCCATCAAGCGCGTGGCGACGCCGTGCCGCCGGTGGCTGTCGCGGACGGCGAGGTTCATCACGTGCCAGGCGTCGACGTAGCGGGAGATGATCAGGTAGCCGACCAGCTCGTCGGTCTCGGAGTCGGTCGCGCCGAGGCAGATCGACGACGGCTTCGCCAGCTCGCCCGCGAACATCGAGCGCGACCACGGCGTCGGATAGGAGGCCCGTTCGATCTCCTCGATCGCCCCTAGGTCGCGGAGCTTCAGCTTGCGGAGCTCGATCGTCATCTGCGCACTCATTGCAGCACGCGGTCGGCGTCCGGTGCACGGACGTAGATCGGCTCGATCTCGTCGGCCGGGCCATAGTTGGTGGCCAGCCGGGCGTGGAGGCTTGCGCGGGGCAGGTGCAGCTCGCTGTCGTCGGGCGGCACGTCCGCGCCGACGGCTGCGAACACCTCGCGGTAGCGGACGGCGCCGTCGCCGACGAGGCCGCTGCCGTTCGCGAGGCTCGCGGCGAGCGCTTCTGGGGCCATGGCCACAGGCGCGCCGTCGACGAGCGTAAAGATCTCGTGCCGGCGCGCGTCGATCACGGCCAGCGAACCAGGCGCGCCGGCGGCGAGTGCGTCGAGCGTGGACACGCCCGCGACCGGCAGGTCGAGCGCGAAGGCGAGCGCCCGCGCGGCTGCGAGCCCCATGCGGAGGCCGGTGAAGCTGCCCGGGCCGGTACCGACCGCGAGCGCCTCGAGCTGCCCCTGCTCGACGCCGGCTTGGCGCAGCAGCTGGTCGACATCCTCCAGGATGCGGCGGGGCTCGGAGGCCCGCTCGGCGAGCGTCTCGCCGTCGGCGACGACAGCGCTCGTTGCGCGGTCCGTCGCCGTGTCAAACGCCAGGGTCAGCATCGTCCGAAACGGTAGCCAGCACGGCCTCGTCCGGGCTCTCGAGCGTGACCAGCCGCCGGTCACCGCCTGCGTGTCTCAGCTCGACACGGACGCGGGGCCGCGGCAGCTGGTCGCCCGCGGCTTCGGGCCACTCGACGAAGCAGAGAGCGCCGTCGAAGTACGGCTCGAGGTCGCCCCATTCCGCCGGCGACACGCCCTGGAAGCGGAAGAGGTCGAGGTGCGAGACCTCCACGCGTCCACGGTAACGGTGGCCGACGGTGAAGGTCGGGCTCGTGATCGGGCCCGCGACGCCGAGCGCGCGGCAGGCGCCGCGCACGAACGTCGTCTTGCCGGTGCCGAGCTCGCCGGAAACGGTGACGACGTCGCCCCGGCGGAGCGCGCGCGCGAGGCGCGCGGCGATGCGCTCGGTCTCCTCCGCGGAGGAGGAATGCAGCTCCATGCCCGCGAGGTTAGAAGAGGCCCAGCTGGACGGCGGGCTCCGCGATCAGCGGCACCGGTGCCGGCTCGGGCTCTGTGACCTGCCCGATCAGTTCCGGAATGCGGCTGAAGTCCTGCTGGAGAACCTTCAGCATCGCGGGCGTGTAGAGCGCGGCCGCTGGGTGGTAGAGCGGGTAGAGCAGCACGGTGCGGCCGCCGAGTGTCACCTGCTGCTCCTGGCCGTGGACGCGTGTGATGCCGAGCTGCTTGCCGGACAGGAGCTTCGTCGCGAAGTTGCCGAGCGTGCCGACGAGCTTCGGTTGGATCAGCTCGACCTGGCGGAAGAGATGGCCCTCGCAGGCCTCGATCTCGTCCGGCATCGGGTCGCGGTTACCGGGCGGCCTGCACTTGATCACGTTCGCGATGTACACGTCCTCGCGGGACAGGCCGATCCCGCCCAGGAGCTGGTCGAGCAGCTTCCCCGCTTGGCCGACGAACGGGAAGCCCTGCTTGTCCTCGTGGAACCCAGGCGCCTCGCCGACGAACATGAGATCGGCGTCGGGGTTACCGACGCCGAAGACGACCTGTGTGCGGCCCTGGGCCAACCGGCACCGGGTGCACCCGGCGATCTGCTCCGCGTACGCGCTGAGCTCAGCCGCAGCCACAGCTCCCGCCGCAGCATCCGCCTCCGGCCGTTCCGCCGAAGCTCGGCTGCTCGGCGGTGCCGCTATGAGTCGCGAAGACGGAGAACTGCTTGCGCACGTTCGAGGCCGCGCAGTCGGGGCACGAGACCGCTTCCCCGTTGCGGACGAGCTCCTCGAAGTGCGACTCGCACTCCATGCACACGTACTCGTAGATCGGCATCGCCGCGAGAGTGTAGGCAGACCTTCGGATGTGTCGCAAACAGAGAGGCCGGCCCCCGGAGAAAGGGCCGGCCTCTTCTCTCGGAGAGCTGTTAGAGCTTGATCTCGACGACCGCCGTCTCCGACTTCAGGTACTCGAGCCGGAGGGCGTTGCCCATGAGATGGCAGTGCATCTTCACGCGCGTGGCGGGCGGGAACTTCGACATGTCCGGCCCCGGCGCGAACGTGCACGTGTAGGACGCGCCGTCCTCTCCCGTGACCGTGACAGACGAGTCCGTCGTCGACGAAACCGCGCCGTTCATGTACAGCTCGACCGAGCCGTCGGCACCGACCGTGAAGCGCTCCGAGCGCACGGACAGCAGCGTCCGGCCGCCCTCGCCGAGCCGGCAGTGCAGCTTCACCTGCTCGCCGACGCGGAAGTAGCTCAGGTCGAGCGTCTCCGGCGCGGAGCACCCGAAGAGCGAGCCGTCAGCCCGCCGCACCGAGACGTCCGAGCCCGAGCGGCCCTGGAACGCGCCGTGGACGTACAGCTCGACGACGCCGTGCTCGTCGATGAACGCGCTCTCGCCGTGAAGCGACGCGAACAGCCACTTGCCGGCCTTCAGGTGGCAGTGGAGCTTCACCTTGTCGCCGAGCGGGAAGAGCGACAGGTCGAGGCCTGCCGGCAGGCCGCACGTGACGAGGGTCGTGTCCTCGCGGCGGACGCCGATCGACGTCGCGGACTTCGAGGTCAGCACG
>DASQWH010000042.1:0-47957 GCA_035640335.1 Gaiellaceae bacterium
CGGGCCGTCTCGAGGGCGACCCCGGCACCCGAGCCGACGCTCGGCGCGGACGATCGGGCCATCTCGCGGGCGACCCCGGCACCTGAGCCCACGCTCGGCGTGGACGACCGGGCCGTCTCGCGAGCGACCCCGGCGCCGGAGGCGACGCTCGGCGCGGACGACCGGGCCGTCTCGAGGGCGACCCCGGCACCCGAGCCGACCCTCGGCGTCGACGACCGGGCCGTCGTGCGGGCGACGCCGACACCGGAGCCCATCGCCACGGTCGACGACCGGAATCTGCCGAGAGGGACGAGCGACTTCGTCACGTCCGAGCCCGGCGTCGCCGGTGACACCGGCGACTCATGGGCACCGGGCCCGGCAGGCACGGCGGCCATCGGAGGAGCGATCGCGCTGGCAATCACGGGCGCAGCGTTCCTGGCGACCACCCGCCGGCGCCGCCCGGACGTTCGCCCGGCGTAACACGACATGTGGAGCGCCACTCGCTCGCCGAGTGGCGCTCCCGGCTGCCCGCGGGTGACGGCGAGCCTGTCTTGACACCTCCGGTCGCGGAGCAGGATTGTTCTTGCGAATGGCCGGCGGCCAAGGCAGCGGTCGGCGAGGAAGCCTTCGCCGCGGCCTGGGCGCGTGGCGATGCGACGACGCCGGAGGAGATCGCCGCGATTACGATGCCTTCGTGACGCGCTTCCTGCACACGATGGTCCGGATCACCGACCCGGAGCGCAGCCGCGCGTTCTACGAGGCTCTCGGCTTCGCCTTCGCGGGCGACTTCGACATCGTCCGCGACGGGCAGCTTGAGGCGACGAACTACTTCTTCTCGCTGGGCAACCAGGAGTCGGTGCTCGAGCTGACGTACAACCACGACGGGCGTACGTACGACCTCGGCACCGGCTACGGCCACATTGCCGTCGGCGTCGACGACCTGGACGGGACGCTCGAGCGGCTCGCCGGCCAGGGGATCGAGCCGGAGCGCGAGCCGTACAGCGTCCGCGAGGGCGGCTCGCGGCTCTGCTTCGTCCGCGACCCGGACGGCTACCGCATCGAGCTGATCGAGCGCTCGGCGTAGTCGCTGCCAATCGAGGGGGCGGGCTACATCACAGCGGGGCGGATGCCTCGTCAGAGCGGGCTTGCCGGGGACCTGTGACGGTGGTAGACCTGCCCCGTCCAGAGCTACGACAAGAGGGGGGACTTATGAAGAGGATTGCCCTCGCACTGGGCCTGGTCTGTGCTGCGGTAGTCGCAGGCCCAGCCGGAGCGGATGTGTTTCCTTCGCCGGCATCACTACCGGTGGTTTCGGGGCCGAGCCCGTTTGCACCGGGCTGCGAAGGCGTCGCCCAGTCGGGGACGCTCTATCAGAATGCCGAGGTCGAGCCACGGGTCGCCGTCGACCCGAACGACTCGGCGCACATCGTGGGCGCTTACCAGCAGGACCGGTGGTCGAACGGCGGCGCGCACGGTCTCGTCGCCGCGACATCGATCAATGGCGGCACGAGCTGGACGCACTCGTTCGCCCACTTCAGCATCTGCGCGGGTGGGACGGTCGCGAACGGCGGCGACTTCCAGCGCGCCTCGGATCCGTGGGTGACGTTCTCGCCGAACGGCGTCGTCCATCAGATCGCGCTGTCGTTCAACGACACGAACGCGGACAACGCGATCCTGGCGAGCAGGTCGACGAACGGCGGCACGAGTTGGAGCGAGCCGGCCACGCTGCAGCGCGAGAACACGGGCTCGACGTCTCTGTTCGTCGACAAGGAGTCGATCACCGCAGACCCGTTCGACTCGAACTTCGTCTACGCCGTCTGGGATCGGAGCACGTTCCCGAGCGACAGCGTCAGCTTCACCGCGCTCCTGAACACGTTCGCGCTGCGCTCCCAGACGGTCTTCACGCGATCGACGAACGGCGGCGTCTCGTGGGAGCCGGCTCGAGCGATCTTCGACGAGCGGCGGGCGATCTCGTTCACGATCGGAAACCAGATCGCAGTCGTTCCGAGCGGCGCCGCTTTGCCGACCCTGGTGAACGTGATGTGGCTGTTCCACGGCTCAGGCGTGCAACGAACCTGCTGTGAAGTCGCCGTCCTGCGCTCGACCGATCGTGGGCTCACCTGGTCGGCGCCCATCAGGATCAGCAAGGTCGATACCGTCGGTGTCGTCGATCCCGATACGGGTCAGAGCGTGCGATCGGGCGACATCATCCCCGACGTCGCGGCCGGGCTCACCGCCGGACGTGTCTACGCCGTCTGGCAGGACGGCCGCTTCAGCGGCCCGCCCAGGGGCCGGGAACACGCGGGCATCGCGTTCTCGCAGTCGCTGAACGGTGGCCTGACGTGGTCGCCGCCGATCCAGATCAACCAGGTGCCTGCGACCCAGGCCTTCACGCCGTCGGTCGCTGTTGGCGCCGACGGCACGGTCGGAGTCACGTACTACGACTTCCGCCACAACACGCCGGCGCCGGGTCTGCCAACCGATTACTGGTTCGTGCACTGTCACGCGGCGACCGAGGACTGCACCCACCCGGACAACTGGGCATCGGAAACGCACGTCGCCGGCCCGTTCGACATGGAGACGGCACCGAACGCCAACGGCTTGTTCGTCGGCGACTACGAGGGCCTCGCCCGCGCGGGGAACTCGTTCGTCGCCCAGTTCGCCATGGCAAACGACGGGAACACGACAAACCGGACCGATATCTTCCACGCAACGCTGAGTCGGTAGCTTCAGCCCCAGGGGGCCGCGCTCCGCGGCCCCTGGGGCTCCATCGATGGCGACGACTCGACCACCGCTCTACGGGCCGCAGCAGTCGGCGTTCGCCCGGTACCTGGAGCGCCGGGAGGCACGGCGCCCCGATCCCGTGCACCGCGAGCTGCGGCGACGCCTCCTCGCCGGTCTGCGCGGGCGCGTGATCGAAGTCGGGTCCGGAGACGGCCGCTCGTTCGAGCACTATCCGGCGCGGGTCAGCCACGTTGTCGCGATCGAGCCGGACGCGACGGCCAGGGGTAGCGCGGCGATGCGTGCGCTGGAGGCAGCGGTTCCGATCGAGGTCGTCGACGGCGTCGGCGATTCGCTGCCTGCGGGCGACGGCGCGTTCGATGCGGCCGTTCTGATGGGCGTGTTGTGCACGGTGCCGGAACCGAGTGCGGCGCTCGCCGAGCTACGACGAGTGCTCGTGCCCGGGGGCGAGCTGCGGTTCTGGGAGCACGTTCGCTCCGCCAGCGTCCTCTTTCGAGGCGTCCAGCGCCTCGTCGACGCCGCGTTCTGGACGCGCGCCCTCGGCGGCTGCGAGACCACACGCGACGCGGAGACTGCGATCCGCAACGCCGGCTTCGAGATCGTCGCTCTCGACCGCGGCTTTCATTCCTCGTCGCTGCTGACGATCACGTCAGCGCCGTACGTCCTCGGCGTCGCGCGGCGCGGCGGAGACTAGCGCCAGTCGACCGAGACGACCTCGACGGGCTGCTCGAAGCCCTTGAGGGTCTCGCTTCGCGGCTCCGAGAGGCGGAACGCCGTGCCGATCCCGTCGACGCTCTCCTTGCTGAGCAGGATCTCGCCCGCTCCGGCGGCTGCGCCGATGCGCGCTGCTGTATGCACGCCCTGCCCGCCGTAGTCCGCGAACTCGCCCTCCGTCTTGAAGGCGCCGCCGGTGTGACCGCCGATGCGGACGTCCGGCGCGACGATCTCCGCATCGAGGGCGCGCTGGATCGCGATCGCCGCCTCGATCGCCGCCTTCGCACTTCCGAACGCGGCGAAGTAGCCGTCGCCGGTGTGCTTGATGATCTCGCCGCCGCTCTCGACGATCCGGTCTCGGAGGAGCTCGTCGTGCCGCGCGAGGAGCTTGCGCCACTTCTCGTTGCCGAGCGTCTCAAGCAGCCGGGTCGAGTCGACGATGTCCGTGAAGATGAACGTGCGCTGGGCCTGCAGGCGCCCCAGCAGCTCCTTCGCCCGCTCCTGGTCGAGCCGGGCGCCCAGCCGCTCGAAGACGGCTTCGGCGGCCTCGAGCTCATCGGTCGCGGCATGCTCATCGCCCTCGCGGCGCAGCGCGATGCCGAGCAGCATGCGGGCCTGCGCGGTCTCGTATGGCGCGCCGACTCCGTGCCATCCGTCGCGCGCCCTGCGGAGGCAACGGGTTGCGCCCTCGGAGTCGCCTTCCGCGAGCTTGATCTGGCCGTGGGCGAGATGCACGGTCGCGTCGAAGGCCGCGGCCCGGTGCCCACCGATCTTGTACGAGTCGACGATCTGCTCGAGCTCGGCCGCGGCGGCACGCGCGGTCTTCAGGTCGGCTGCGGCGACGGCGATCTCGATCTGGGCAGGCAGCCGGCGCAGCCTGGAGAGCGGATCCTCGAGCTCGTCGAGCGCGCGCGTGATGCCCGCGACCGCGGCGTCGATCTTGCCTTCGGCGAGGCGCAGGAGTGCGAGCCCGGGCTGAGGCGGGCGGCCGAACTCGTTCGAGATCCGGAATGCCTCCTCGGCGGCGGCGAAGTCACCACGGCGGCGGCGGATCTCGCCGACTTCGTAGTAGCCGCCCGCCGTGATGAAGCGGTCGAAGTCGTGGAGCTCCTCGCAGGCCTCGATTGCCTGCTTCTCGGCGCCCAGCCAGTCGCCGCTCAGCCGCATGATCTCGGCCCGGTGGATGCGGCAGGCTCCAGGAAAGCCGCTCACGTCGAGGCGGTCGCACCAGCGGTTCGCGACCTCGGTCCACTCGGCCGCGCGCCGGTAGTCGCCCAGGTCCTGGCACGAGCTGATCGTGATGCAGTAGACGAGGCCGGTGTAGAACGGCTTCAACTCACCGCAGACCGCTGCGGCGCTCCCCTCGTCGAGCAGCGCCAGGCCGGCCTCGATCTCTCCCATCTTGATCAGCGCGCGGCCCTTGCCGGTCAGCGACAGCACCTGGATGTTCCGGTCACCGAAGCGCTTGGCGATGTCAGCCGCCTCGTCGAACCCTTCGACCGCGGCTGCGATGTCGCCCTCGGCCCAGAGCGCGTTGACTGCCCGCGTCAACGCCAGATGGCCGTGCACAACCGATTCGGGCTCACCCTCGAGCAGCCGCTCGGCATTCGCAAACCAGCCGTGTGACACCGCGAAGGCGCCGCGCGCGGACTGATCCCACGAGAGCGTCAGTGCCAGCCGCGCAGCGTCCAGCGTCTCGCCTGCCGCCGAGAAGCCCGCGTAGGCGCGCTCCCGCAGGCCGATCGCCTGGTCGAGCCGCCCCGTCAGCCAGGCTGCGTCCGCGAAGCGTTCGAGGTCGCTCGGCGAGAGCTCGCGTGCGTCCGCGGCGGAGTACGCGTCGTACGCCTCGCGCCAGGCGTGGTTGCCCGCGGCGGTGCGGGCGGCCTCAAGGGAGTCGATCACGTGTGACACAGCTTGCCTTCATTGTGCCATCGACTCTGCTGCGGGCCAGGCCCGCCCGCGATCAGCCTCGGACGAGAAACGCGGCGCGGCCCTGCGCGCCCGAGGCCCAGCAGGCCCAGCCGCCGGCGCAGTCGACCGTGTCGAAGCTGCCGTTGTCGATGCGGGCCCAGGACCGACCTGCGTCCTGCGTGACGTCGCTGCCGGTCTCACCGACCGTGATCGCGACGCGTCCGTTGACCCAGTGCACGCCCGACCGGTACTCGTCCGGCGCGCCCGCGGCGAGCTGCCACGTCACGCCGCCGTCGTGGGTCAGCGCGAGAGCATCAGGTGAAGCCGCGGGGGTCAGGAGGTCGCCGCCGCTCGCGATGCCGTGGCGCGGATCGCGGAACGCCAACGCGAAGACGCCGGCGGCCTCCCCGCCGTGCATCGGGGTCGTCGTCACCGCCCAGCTCTCCCCTCGGTCGCGCGAGCGGAACACACGCGCTTCGTCCTGGGCGCCGGTCCCGAAGAACGCGTCTCGCCCGCCTACGGTGACGAGGCACTGGCCGCTCGCCGCGAAGGCGGCCTCGCCGGCCAGCGCGGGCGGCATGTCGGCGTCGACGACGCGCCAGCTGCGCCCGCCGTCGCTCGTCGAGATGATCCGGAAGAAGCCGTCCACCGGGTCGGAGACGGCGAGCCCGCGGTGCTTGTCCCAGAAGGACATGCAGTCGTAGAACGCGTTGGGATCCTTGTTCAAGAATGTGAGCGTCCAGGTCTGGCCGCCGTCCGAGGTCACGTAGACGCGCGACGTGTCGCCCGGGCCGATGGCGAGAATGACGGCGTTCTGGGCGTCGAAGGCCTCGACGTCGCGGAAGAGCAGCGTGGCAGTGTTCGGCGGCGTCACGTTCTGCCACGTCGCGCCTCGGTCCACCGTGCGGAGAACCGTTCCCGTGCCGCTCGCCCACGCGACCGAGGAGCTGACCGCGGACAGACCGCGCAACCTCGCGGTCGAGCCCGTCGGCGTCACGTGCCAGCTGAGCTCGCGGTGGCCGGGGGACGGCGCGAAGGCCGCGGAGGTGCCCGCCAGCACGAGCGCGGTGGCGGCCAGCAGGACTCGCTTCGGCACGGCCGGGAAGTTAACAGCCCTCGCCGCGTTTTGCCGCTAACGGCGCTCGGCGAGCCGGCCGGCGATCTCGGCCGCGTCGAGCCCTTCGATCTCGACGACCTTTCGGCGGGAGGTCCGCCCGGCGACGACTGCGACCTGGCTGCGGCGGACGTCCAGCCTTGCGGCGAGCAGCGCCTCGAGCGCGTCGTTCGCCTTCCCGCCTTCGGGCGGCGCGGAGACGCGCGCCTTCCACCCGTCGCCGTGGCGCCCGACCAGCTCGCTGCGGACGGCGCCGGGGGAGACGGTGACCGTGATCCGGGCCACGCTGCGACCCTAGCCCGCTCTGCGATAGTCAGAGCCGTGCTGCTCTACAACAGCCCCGTGTCCGGCAATTGCTACAAGGTTCGTCTGCTGCTGGCGCACCTCGGACTTCCGTACGAGCGGCACACAATGGACGTCGTCGACCGCTCGAACCGCGAGGAGGAGCTCGGCGGGCTGAACCCGGCGCTGCGCGTGCCGACGCTCGTTCTGGACGACGGCCGTGCCCTCGCCGAGTCGGGAGCGATCCTCTGGTACTTCGGCGAGGGTACGGACTTCCTTCCGGCCGATCGGTACGAGCGCGCCCAGGTGCTGCAGTGGATGTTCTTCGAGCAGTACGACCACGAGCCGGCGATCGCCGTCGTTCGGTTCTGGGTGGCGTACTCAGGTCGCCCGCAGGCGTTCACCGACCGCCTCGAGGAGCGCATGGCGGCTGGCTACCGCGCGCTCGGGGCGATGGAGCGGCATCTGGACGGGCGCACGTTTCTCGTCGGAGAGGCGCCGTCGATTGCGGACCTCGCTCTCTACGCGTACACGCACGTGGCGCACGAGGGCGGGTTCGAGCTCGGGGAGTACGCGGCCGTGCGCGCGTGGCTGGAGCGGGTCGCGGCGCTTCCCGGGCACGTGCCGATCGACGCCTGAGGGTGGCGTTCGAGATCGTCGACGGGAGTGCCCCGGGGCGGGTCGCCGAGGCGCGTTTGCTCTTCCGCGAGTACGCGGCCTCGCTCGGCTTCGATCTCGAGTTCCAGGGCTTCGACGACGAGCTGCGCGGTCTGCCCGGTGACTACGCGCCGCCTGCGGGCCGGCTCTTGCTCGGGCTCGTGCGGGGTGAGGTTGCGGGGTGTGTCGCGTTGCGCGAGCTCGAGCCCGGGGTCTGCGAGATGAAGCGTCTCTACGTACGGCCCGCTCATCGCGGTTCGGGTCTCGGCCGCGCGCTGGCGGAGGCAATCGTCGCCGAGGGGCGTGCGGCGGGATACGCGTGGATGCGCCTGGACACAGTGCCGCAGATGCGCGCGGCACGAAAGCTCTACGCGACGCTCGGCTTCCGGGAGATCGAGCCGTATCGCTTCAACCCGATCGCGGGAACGAGCTTCATGGAGCTCGACCTACGCCGTCATAGTTCCGGCACGAACGTGTGACCCACGTGTGACGTTTCCCTCGGTAGCGTCGCCTTCATGGCAAAGGCGGCTACACCCTGGGGCCCGGCGACGCTCGTCGAGGAGCTCGCGCTTCAGCAGCGCGCCGGCGAGAAGCGCTTTGCGTCGCTCGTCCAGCTGCTCGAGGACGACAAGGGCCAGCGGCTCGTCCGCTTCGCGTACTCGACGGGCGGGACGGCGCGCCGAGGCCCGGTCACGCTTCGCGCGCGTGACCTCGACCGGTTGCGGGAGGCGGTCGCGACCTGTCCCGGGCTCGAAGAGACGTTACGGCTCCAGCGGCCGGCACGGAGGTGAGCGCCTAGACGGTCGCGGCGACCTTCAGCGACATACCGTGACGCGTGCGCCTAGGCGGTCGCGAGTGCGCGGTCGCGGACGGCGTCGAGCAGCGAGCCCAGGACCAGGGCCCCGTCCGTCGAGCCGAGGAGGGAGTCGACGGCGTGCTCGGGATGCGGCATGAGCCCGAAGACGTTGCCCTCCGCGTTGGCGACGCCCGCAATCCCGTCGATCGAGCCGTTCGGGTTGTCGTCTTCGCGGTAGCGCAGCACGACCTGGCCGCTCGCCTCGAGCTCGGCGAGCAGCTCCTCGTCCGCGAAGTAGCAGCCCTCGCCGTGCTTCACGGGGATGGTCAGCTCCTGGCTGGTCTCGCAGCGGGACGTGAAGGGCGTATCCGTGCGCTCGACGCGGACGGCCACGTCGCGGCACACGAACGCCAGCGACATGTTCGGCCGCAGTGCGCCGGGCAGCAGGCCTGCCTCGCAGAGCACTTGGAAGCCGTTGCAGATGCCGAGCACGAGCCCGCCGTTCGCGGCGAAGTCGGCGACGGCACGCATCGCGGGCGAGAAGCGCGCGATCGCACCGCAACGGAGGTAGTCGCCGTACGAGAAGCCGCCCGGAAGGACGACCGCTCCGAGGTCGGGAAGCTCGTCGTCGCCGTGCCACACGAGGATCGCCTCGGCGCCGAGCCCCTCGAGCGCGAGGGCGGCGTCGCGGTCGTCGTTCGAGCCTGGAAAGACGACGACGCCGACTCGCGGGCGTGGCTCCGTGCTCACGAGCCCTCCGGGAGCTCGATCTCGTAGCTCTCGATCAGGGGGTTGGCGAGCAATTCCGCGCACATGCGCTCGACCTGCTCGCGCGCGCTCGCCGCGTCGCTCGCGTCGACCTCGAGGTCGACGAGCCGGCCGACGCGTGCGTCGTCGACTGCGAAGCCGAGGTGGCGGAGCGAGGCCTCGACCGCCTCGCCCTGCGGGTCGAGGATTCCGGGCTTCGGCCTGACGAGGACGGAGACCCTCACCGGAGGACGACCTCCGGCTCGGCTGCGTACTCGTCGAATCCGATGCCGGTCAGGCGCTCGAACGCCTCGACGTAGCGCTGCCGCGTGCCCTCGACGATGTCTTCGGGCAGCTCGGGCCCCGGATACGTCTTGTCCCACTCGAGCGACTCGCAGTAGTCACGCGCGAACTGCTTGTCGAAAGAGGGCTGCGGTCCGCCCGGGGCGTACTCGTCCGCCGGCCAGAACCGGGACGAGTCCGGCGTGAACGCCTCGTCGGCGAGGAGGAGCCCACCGGAGTCGTCGACGCCGAGCTCGAACTTCGTGTCGGCGATGATGATCCCGCGCTCCGCCGCGTGGGCCGCGGCGAACGCGTAGAGCTCGAGCGAGATGCGCTCGACCTCCGCGAAGCGCTCGTCGCCGACGAGCTCTGCCGCCTGGTCCGGGGTCAGCGGCTCGTCGTGGCCCGTGATCGCCTTCGTCGTCGGCGTGAAGATCGGCTCGGGAAGGCGATCCGACTCCTGCAGGCCGGCGGGGAGAGCGATGCCACAGACCTCGCCGCGCTCCCGGTAGCTCTTCCAGCCCGAGCCCGAGAGGTAGCCCCGGACGACGCACTCGAGCGGCAGCATCTCCAGCCGGCGGCACTCGGTCGACCGCCCGTCCTCGCGGATCGCGAGCAGGTGGTTGGGACAGAGCTCTCGCGCGCGCGTAAACCAGAACCCGGAGAGCCCGGTGAGGACGCGCCCCTTGTCGGGGATCTCCGTCGGCAGGACGACGTCGAAGACGGAGATGCGGTCGCTCGCAACGAGCAGCAGCCGCTCCTCGTCGAGCGCGAAGAGCTCACGCACCTTTCCGCTGCCGACGTGCAAGGCCTCAGGCATGAACTGGTTCCTCCTTTCGGGTCAGGGCGTGGAGTCGCTCGAAGACGACGTCGACGTGGCGTGTGTAGCTGTCGAGGTCGAAGACGGCGTCGAGCGCGCCGGAGTCGAGGTGCCGGTTCAGCTCGGGATCCTCGCGCACGAGCGCCGGAAAGTCGCGCTCCTCCTCCCACGCGCGCATGGCGTGGCGCTGAACGAGTCGATACGCCTCGTCGCGAGGCAGGCCGGCGTCGACGAGCGCGAGCAGCAGCCGTTGGCTGAAGTGCAGACCATGGCTCGCGTCGAGATTGCGGCGCATCCGCTCCGGCCGGACGACGAGCCCTTCCACGAGCCACGTGAACTTGTCCAGCATGTAGTCGAGCGCGAAGAAGGCGTCGGGGATCACGACACGCTCGGCCGAGGAGTGCGAGATGTCCCGCTCGTGCCAGAGGGCGACGTTCTCGAGGCCGACGAGCGAGGCCGCGCGCACGACCCTCGCGAGGCCGCAGATCCGCTCGGCAACGATCGGATTCCGCTTGTGCGGCATCGCGGACGAGCCCTTCTGCCCGCTCGCGAACGGCTCCTGCACCTCGGCCACCTCCGTCCGCGCGAGGTTGCGGATCTCGAGCGCGAAGCGCTCGAGCGAGGCCGCCGTGACGGCGAGCGCGCCGAGCAGGTCGGCGTGGCGGTCGCGCTGGAGGATCTGTGTCGCCGCCGGCGCGGGCTCGAGACCGAGGCGTTCGCAAGCGAGGCGTTCGACCTCCGGGTCGGTGACGGCGTACGTCCCGACGGCACCCGAGAGCTTCCCTACGCGAAGGCCCTCGAGCGCGCGCGCGACGCGGGCGCGATCGCGATCGAGTTCGAACGCCCAGACGGCGAGCTTGAGCCCGAACGTCGTCGGCTCGGCGTGCACGCCGTGCGTGCGGCCGATCGTCAGCGTCGCGCGGTGCTCCTCCGCGCGCGCCACGACGGCGGCGAATGCGTCGTCGATCCCGCGCAGGATCAGCTCGCCGGCTGCGCGGACCTGGAGCGCGAGTCCAGTGTCGAGCACGTCCGACGACGTCAGGCCGTAGTGGAACCAGCGGCCGACCGGGCCGAGCTCGATCGCCACGGCGTCGACGAAGGCGGCCAGGTCGTGCTGGGTGCGCGCCTCGAGCTCCGCGACGCGGGCGGGGGAAGGAGGCCTCGCGGCGTCCCGGATTTCACGCGCCGCCTCAGCCGGAACAACGCCGACCTCCGCCCACGCATCGAGGGCCGCGAGCTCGACCTCGAGCCAGTTCTCGAGCTTGGCCTCCTCCGACCACACCTTGGCCATGGCCGGGCGGGAGTAGCGTGGAATCACTACGCGGAGTGTAGTGACGGCCCCTGCGGGTACCCGCCGCCCTGAGCGAGGATTCGTGCCGCGAGGATCGCCGCGTTGCGCGAGCCGTCGACCGAGACGCAGGCGACGGGCACGCCGGGGGGCATCTGCACGATCGACAGCAGCGCGTCGAGACCGCCGCCGACCGACTTGCTCGACCGGAGCGGCACCCCGATCACCGGCAGGTCGCTGTATGCCGCCACGACGCCCGGCAGCGCTGCGGCCATCCCGGCGCCGGCGATGATCACGCGCACGCCGCGCAGCTGCGCCGTCGACGCGTACTCCGCGACGGCGCGCGGGTCTCGGTGCGCCGACAGCACGCGCAACTCGTACGAGATGCCTCGTTCGTCCAGTTCGTGCGCCGCCGGCTCGATCGCCTCGCGGTCGGACTCGCTGCCGATGATGATCCCGACGAGCGGCCCCGGCTCGAGCTCCTCGAGCAGCCCGAGCGGGTGCTCCTGGACCTCGGGCTCACCCGGCAACGTTGGCCGTCCTCTCGCCGACGTCGGTCCGGTAGCGCTTGCCGGGGAACGAGATCTGCGCGCACGCCGCATACGCACGGACGCGCGCCTCCTCGACGTTCTCGCCGAGGGCGGTCACGTTCAGGATCCGCCCGCCGTTCGTCACGAGCCGGCCGTCGCGGGCGGCGGTCCCGGCGTGGAAGACGATCGCGCCGTCCGCCTCGGCCTCATCGACACCCTCGATCGGCGAGCCGACGTCGCCCGCCTCGGGGTACCGCTCGGCGACGAGCGCGACCGTGACGGCTGCGGAGTCGGACGTGCGGAGGTCGACCTCGCTCAGGTCGCCGCGGGCCGACGCGGCCAGCGCGCCGAGCACGTCGCCTTCGAGTCGCGGTAGGACGACCTGCGTCTCGGGGTCGCCGAAGCGGCAGTTGAACTCGAGCACGCGTGCTCCGCCGTCGCCGAGCATCAATCCCGCATAGAGGAGCCCGATGAAGGGTGCCCCGCGCGCCGCGAGCTCCTCGAGCACGGGCCGGTGCACGGTCTCGACGAGCTCTTCGACGTCGGACGCGCTCACGTCGGGAACCGGCGAGTACGCGCCCATGCCACCGGTGTTCGGGCCCGTGTCACCGTCACCGGCGCGCTTATAGTCACGTGCAGCGGCGAGGCCGACGACCTGCGTCCCGGCGGCGAGCGCGAACACCGAGAGCTCCTCGCCCTCGAGAAGCTCTTCGATCATCCACTGGTCTCCAAAAGCCGAGACCGCGCGCAAGGCTGCGTCGAGCTCCTCCTGCGTGCGGCACACGAAGACTCCCTTGCCCGCCGCGAGGCCGTCCGCCTTCACCACGCAGGGCGGTCGGGCGACGGACATCGTCTCCGCCGTCGCGACGCCGGCCGCGCGCATGACCTCCTTCGCGAACGTCTTCGATCCCTCGATGCGAGCCGCGGCCGCACTCGGCCCGAAAACGGCGAGGCCGAAGTGCCGAAGCTTGTCGCCGAGGCCGGCGACGAGCGGCGCCTCCGGGCCGACGACGACGAGGTCGGCTCGCAGCATGTGCGCCAGGTCGAGCAGTCCCTCGCCGTCCTCGGCGCGGATCGGATGGCACGTCCCGAGCTGCGCGATGCCCGGGTTGCCGGGGGCGGCGTGCAGTTCTGTCAGGCCGGGGCTCTGCGCCAGCTTCCACGCGAGCGCATGCTCGCGCCCGCCGGAGCCGACGAGGAGGACCTTCACCGGCGCGAGTGTAATCGCGGGGCCGGGCGTTTCAAAAGGATTTCCGCAGCAACGCCGCGAGGCGATCGAGAGCTAC
This sequence comes from Gaiellaceae bacterium, assembly GCA_035640335.1. Taxonomy (GTDB): domain Bacteria; phylum Actinomycetota; class Thermoleophilia; order Gaiellales; family Gaiellaceae; genus VAXT01. Next base: position 13,149 of record DASQWH010000042.1, read on the forward strand.
CGCGAGGTGTTCGAGACGCTGCTCGCCGAGCGCAGGCCGCTCTGATCCTCCACCGGCTCCGCATCCGCGGCACGGCGGTGGCCTTCGGCGAGAAGGAACCCGTGGGCGCTGACGTCGAAGTACTCATCGAGGGTGAGCTCGACGGTCTCGCGGCAACCCGGCCGGCCGCACTCGCAGAGGAAACGCCACGAGTCGCCGGCGACACCGAGCCGCTCGGCGGCACGCTCGATGTTCTCGTTGACTTCGCGCAGGAAGCTTTCGTCGCGGTCTGACTGGCGCACGCCCACGATGCAGACACTCTGTCACTGCCGGTGCCTGCGGTTCAATGGGCCGTTCGGCCTATTTTCGGGCTCGGCGGAGGCGCGCGCGGTCGGGAATGCGGAGGTCCGCGGCGCTCGGCGCCGGGGGCTTTTTTCGAACGGGCGCTTGGCGCCTACTCGAAAAAAGGACGCGCGAGACTCTCGACCCGGTGGGGCGATAGCACGTGCTCCCGCGCCGCGCCGGTCCCGATCAAGCTGACCTCGACGTCGAGGCGGCCCTCGACGAACTCGACGTAGCGGCGCGCCGCGCCCGGAAGCGACGAGACGTCGTCGATGCCGTCGAGCGCCTCGCCCCAACCTTCGAGCACCTCGTAGATCGGCTCGCAGTGGTGGAAGTCGCTCTGGTGCGCCGGAAACTCCTCCGTCTCGCTCCCGTCGCGCAGCCGGTAGCGGACACACACCGGCAGCTCGCGAAACGACGAAAGGACGTCGAGCTTCGTCAGCGCGAGCGACGTGATCCCGTTCAGGCGGACGGCGTAACGGAGCCCGACGAGATCGAGCCACCCGCAGCGCCGCTCGCGGCCCGTGACGGTCCCGTACTCGCCGCCCAACTCGCGCACCCGCTCCTGCTCGGGGCCTTCGATCTCGGTCGGGAACGGCCCCTCGCCGACCCGCGTCACGTACGCCTTCGCGACGCCGAGCACGCGGTCGATCCGGTTCGGGCCGATGCCGATGCCCGTCGCCGCCGCCGCCGCGATCGGGTTCGACGACGTGACGAACGGATACGTGCCGTGGTCGAGGTCGAGGAGCGTGCCCTGTGCTCCCTCGAGCAGCGCCGCCTTCCCGTCGCGGAGCGCCCGGTCGACCAAGAGTGACGTGTCCGCGATGAAGGGCCGCAGCCGTTGCGCGACACTCTCGCAGCGCTCCGCGACCTCTTCGAGGTCGAGCGGTGCGGCACCGTAGACGCGCTCGAGCCAGACGTTCTTCTCGGCGAGCGCAACCTCGATCTTCTGCCGCAGGATCTTCGGGTCGAAGAGGTCCTGGACGCGGATGCCGAGCCGTGCCGACTTGTCGGCATAGGCGGGGCCGATGCCGCGGCGCGTCGTCCCGATCTGGAGCTTCCCGAGCCGGCGCTCGCTGGCGCGGTCGAGCGCGACGTGCCAGGGCATGATCACGTGCGCGTTGCCCGAGACGCGGACCGGCGCGGTGGAGATCCCGCGCGCCTCCAGATCGTCCAGCTCCTCGACGAAGACCTCCGGGTCGATCACGCAGCCGGCACCGAGCACGCACTCCTTGCCCCAGAGGATCCCGGAGGGCATGTGCTTGAACTTGAACGTCTCGCCGTTCGCGATGATCGTGTGCCCCGCGTTCGGCCCGCCCTGGTAGCGGCAGACGAGGTCGGAGTGCTGGGCGAGCAGGTCGACGATCTTGCCCTTGCCCTCGTCGCCCCACTGGGCGCCCACGATCACGGTCGCCGGCACGGGGCCTGAGTCTAGACGCGGCTCCGGGCGCCGCGTTTAGACGGCCGCGCCGCTCGGTAAGGAACGGGCATGCCCGAGAGACGAGCGCCTGATCCGTTACGGCCCGGCGAAGTTCCAAAGGGCAAGCCGTTTGCAGGCATCGGCCGACCCGAGGCGGGCGTCGTCGTCGTCGCGCTCGTCGTCACGGTCGCGGTCGCGCTGATTGTCTACGCGCTCGTGACCTAGGCCCTATGCGGCGAGGTCGGCGAACTTCGCGTAGCGCTTGAGGAAGGACAGCTTCTCCGAGCCCGTCGGTCCGTTGCGGTGCTTCGCGCAGATCACTTCGGCGAGCCCCTGCTGGTCGGTCTCCTCGTTGTAGTACTCGTCGCGGTAGATGAAGAAGACGAGGTCCGAGTCCTGCTCGATCGAGTTGTGGACGACGATGTCGTCGGCGACGAAGTTGTGTAGGCCGTCGACGGTGAGGTCATAGACCTGCTCCTCGCCGTCGCGCTCGACACGAACGACCTCGTCCCAGTACACCTCTCCGAGCTCGGGCGTCGGGGCCGCGGGGCTCGCCGGCCCGGACCGGCCGTCGGCGACGGCGACTGCGGCCGCGAGACGCGGGCGGAGCGGGGAGGAGGCCGCGAGCGGAACGGCGATGCGCATCGTCGGGGCGAGGTCGTCGAGCCGGCGCCAGCCGTCGTACGAGAGGAACTTGTGGTTTCCGGTCGCGCGAATCGTCCGCCCGAGCCGGGTCGTCAGCCAATACACCGGCTTCCGCCCCGTCGAGAACGCACGCAGGATCCGCCGCGGCTCGAAGAGCCACGTCTGCTCGTTGAGCGCAAGGACGCGCGTGCCCTCGCAGCCCATCAGCTGGGCGATCGGCACGTAGACGCCCTCGTCGGGGAGGAAGACGCTCGACTCTCCGGTCAGACAGCCCGACTCTCTCAGGTCGGACAGGATCGGCCGCTTGTCGTGGCGCTGCTCGACGGCGCGCGAGAGCTGCGACATCGCGAGCACCGGCACGTCGAGGTCCCGCGCGAGCACCTTCAGCTGCCGCGAGATCTGCGAGACCTCCTGGACGCGGTTCTCGACGGTCGCGCCGGAGGTCATCAGCTGCAGGTAGTCGACGATGATCAGCGCGAGGTTCGGCTCCTGCGTCTTCAGCCGCCTCGCCTTCGATCGGATCTCCATCATCGTGATCGAGCCGGTGTCGTCGACGTAGATCGGCGCTTTCGCGAGCTTGTCGCAGGCGGCCGTCAGCCGGGGCCAGTCGTCGGCGGCGAGCTTGCCGCTCCGGAGTCGCTGCGACTCGACCTTCGCCTCGCTGCACATGAGCCGCTGCGTGACTTCCGACTTGGACATCTCGAGGGTGAACAGCGCGACCGGGTACTGGTGGCGGACGGCGATGTTGGCGGCCATGCACAGGCCGAGCGCGGACTTGCCCATGCTCGGCCGCGCGGCGACGATGATCAGATTGCCGGGCTGGAAGCCGGACGTCAGCCGGTCGATGTCGCGGAAGCCCGACGGGACCCCGGTCAGCTCCTCGCCGGCCTCATAGAGCGCCGTGATCCGCTCGAAGCTTTCCTTGAGCAGCGCCTCGATGTGGCTGAACTCCGTCGAGACCCGGCTCTGCGAGAGCTCGAAGATGACCTGCTCCGCGCGGTCGACGAGCTCCTGCGCGTCGCCGGGGCGCTCCCATCCGAGCCGAGCAACCTCGCCGCCGGCACGGATGAGCCCGCGGAGCGTCGCCATCTCGCGCACGATGCGCGCGTAGTGGCCGGCGTTCGCCGTCGCGGGCACGAGCGCCGCGAGCTCCTGGATGCGGCCGCGGCCACCCGCGTCCTCCAATTCGCTGCGCTCCTCGAGCTCGTCGACGAGCGTGATCGCGTCGACGGGCTCCCCGCGCGCGTACAGCCCGAGCGCCGCGCGGTAGATCTTGGCGTGGCTCTCCCGGTAGAAGTCGCCGGCGTCGAGGACCTCGCTCACGGACCCGATCGCGCCGGGCGCGAGCATCATCGCGCCGAGGACGGACTCCTCGGCGTCGAGGTTCTGCGGGGGCACAGGAGCGGCCTGCGCGGACGGGGCGACAGTGGCCACGTCGTCAGTGAACCCCGCCCTAGCCACGACGTCCATCCCCAGACGCTCCTACTACTAGGAGGCGGGCGCGACGCTTGCAGGGCTTTGAGAACATACGTTCGCAAGATTATCCCCAGCGAACCGGCTGTCAGCCCGCGTCTGGCGCGATTCGTGAACAGGCTCTCCTCCACGAAAAACGCGCTGTTTGCGAGAGGTTCGTCGATTTATCCACAGGCTTGCTCCCAGCCTGTGGATCTTTTTCAGCGCTCTTGTGACTCCTCGCCCACCGGCTCGGCGTCCACCGCGCGGTCGAACGCGTCCTCGGGCACCTGCTCGTCCTCGGCGCCCTCGGGCCGCTCGGGCTGCTCGGCGGCCGCGATCGCATCGTCGAGCGCCTCGTCGGAGTACTGGTCGACCTCGGCGTCCTCGCTCTCGGCCGCGTCCGCGACGGGTGCCGCCTCGTCCTCTTCGGGCACAGGCGCTTCGGCCTCCGGCGGGAGCTCGCCACCCTCGGGGATGACGAGCGTGCGCACCTGGACGGTCACGTCCTGGAAGAGCTCGACCGGGATCTCGTAGCGCCCGATGCGCTTGATCGGCTCCGAAAGCTCGATCTTGCGGCGGTCGACGCGGACCTTGTGGCGCTCCCACAGCGTGTCGGCGATGTCGGTCGGCGTGACCGAGCCGAAGAGGACGCCGGTCTCGCCCGCCTTGACGTCGAAGCGCAGCTCCAATTGCGCGACCCGCTGCGAGATCTCCTGCGCCTGCTCGAACGTCTGCGCCTCGTGGCGGGCGCGATTCGCCGCCACCTTCTCGACCTCAGCGATCCGGGCGGGCGTCGCCGCCTCGGCCAGCTTCCGCGGCAGCAGGAAGTTCCGCGCGTACCCACGGGCGACGTCGACGACCTCGCCGCGCAGGCCGACGTTCTCGACGTCCTGTCGGAGGATGACCTTCATGCCTAATTAGACACGTCTGAGGCGCCGCTTGCGGTGCCGATTCCAGGACGTGCGAACTCTGGTCGCGCGTCCGTCTGAACTGACCGGTCGAGAAGGCTCATCACTAGTTGGAGACGTACGGCAGCAGAGCCATCTCGCGGGCACGCTTCACCGCGACCGCGACCTGCTTCTGGTGCCGCCGGCACGTGCCCGTGATGCGCCGCGAGCGGATCTTCCCCTTCTCCGAGACGTACCGGCGCAGCTGGTTGTAGTTCTTGTAGTCGACCTCGTCGACCTTGTCCTTGCAGAAGAAGCAGCTCCGCCGCCGTGGTGGCGGAGCCGGTCTCTGCCTGCGTTGCTGTCGCTCTTTCTGCTGCGCCATCAGAACGGGATGTCGTCGTCGGCAGCCTGGCCGCCGAAGTCGGCGTTCGCCTCGCTCGCTGCGCCGGCCGGCACGAACTGCGGCTGGCCCTCCGCATCGCCGCGGCTGCCCAGGAACTGGACGGTGTCCGCGATGATCTCGACCGCCTGGCGCTTGGTGCCGTCCTGCGCCTCCCACTCGCGCCAGTCGAGACGGCCATCGACGCCGACGGGGCGGCCCTTCGAGAGGTACTGCGCACAGCTCTCGCCCTGGTTGCCCCAGACGGTGACGTCGAAGTAGTTCGGCTTGTCGCCCCACTCGCCGGTCGACTGGTCCTTCTGGCGCGTGTTGACGGCGATGCGGAGCTTGCAGACGGCCGTGCCGCTCGGCGTGTGCCGGAGCTCGGGGTCGCGGGTCAGGTTGCCGACGAGGACGACTCGGTTGATGTTCGCCATCATTCCCTCCCTTGGTCTTGCGCTGGCTCGCCAGCGTACTCGGGCTCACGGTCGGCGGCGGGCCGCGGCGCAGCCGACGGCGACGCGCTCGGCTTCGGCCGGCGGACGGCCATGTGGCGCATGACGCCGTCGGTGATCTTGAGGATGCGCGACACCTCGTCGAGGGTCGCGGGCTCGGCGGAGAAGGTCAGCAGGTGGTACGACCCTTCCGGCTTGTGGTCGATCTCGTAAGCGAGCTTGCGCCGTCCCCAGACGTCGTGCGTCGCGAAGCTGCCGCCGCTGCGCTCGATGAGCTCGCGCGTGCGCGTCACGATCTCGTTGTGGCGCTCGTCCGGGAGGTCCGGATCGAGCATGAGCAGGATCTCGTAGTCGATCACGTTCCCTTTCTTCTCCCTTCGGTCTGAGTCGGCCTCACCGTCTCGCGAGCGCCCGGGAACGGGGCGTCGCTCGGGCGAGGCAGGGCGGCGGACACTGTAGCATCGGCCTCGTGAGGAGCCGGATCGCCGTCCTGCTCGGAGGCGCGGCCGTCGCCGGCGCGGCCGTGTATCGCGCTCTGCGGCCGGGGCGCCCCAGGCCGGAGGCGCCGTCGGCTCCCGACGGGCCCGCGGACGAGCTGCGCGCGAAGCTGGAAGAGGCCCGCAGCGTCGCATCCGAGCGTGACGAGTTCGAGGCCGCCGAGGTGCCGATCGACCACGCCGAGGAGGTCGTAGTCGACGTCGCCGACCGGCGTCGCGCCGTGCACGAGCGCGGTCGGCGTGTGGCGGAGCACATGCGCCGGCCCGACCCCGACTAGACCGCCTGCCGGCAGGCCGCGGCGCTCGAGCTCCGCAGAAAGCGGGGCTATTTCGGAATCTCGCCGCTCGGTGGCATCATGGACAGCGGGGTCGAAGGAGAGAGGAGATAGCTGCGGTGAAGCCGGCGACCACGATGGTCTGGTTCCTCGTCGTCGCATGCGGCGTCCTGGCCGTCGTCGCCGGCGCGCTCGGCGCGGCCGCCCCCATCCGCTCGGCAGCAAGCCTCGGCCCGGGCGTGCCCGACGAGCCGCCGGTGCGGATCTCTGTCAACGATGCGAGCGTGACGGAGGGCGACTCGGGCACGGTCGCCGCCACCTTCACGGTCTCGCTGTCGAGGGCGCACACGCTCCCGGTGACCGTCGACTACGCAACGGCGAACGAGACCGCCACGGCACCCGTCGACTATGTGGCCGCGGCCGGCCAGCTGAGCTTCGCGCCCGGCGTAACGTCGCTCCCGGTCACCGTCCTCGTCAACGGTGACAGCACGGACGAGGCAGTCGAGAGGTTCTTCGTGAACCTCTCGAATCCGACGAATGCCGACATCCAGGACGGCCAGGGCTTCGGCGTGATCAACGACGACGACGGCCCGGCACTCTCGATCGCCGACGTGGCCGTCACGGAGGGCAACTCCGGGCCTGTGACCGCGACCTTCGTTCTCTCTCTGAGTGCCGCGAGCCCGCAGGCGGTCAGCGTGCAGTACGCGACGGCGAACGGGTCCGCGATCTCGCCGAGCGACTACGTCGCGGCCACGGGCATCGTCTCGTTCACCGCCGGCCAGACGACGAGGAGCGTCGCCGTGACGGTCAACGGCGATGTCCTCGACGAGTCGAACGAGACCTTCTTCGTCAACCTCTCCGGCGCCGTGAACGGCACGATCGCCGACGCCCAGGGCGTCGGAACGATCAACGACGACGACGGTCAGCCGTCTTTGTCCGTGAACGACGTTGGGGTCACCGAGGGCAACTCGGGCTCGGTGAACGCCACCTTCACCGTCACGCTCGCGCCTGCGAGCGGCCAGACCGTGACGCTCGACTACGCCACCGCCGACGACACCGCCACCGCGGGTGCGGACTACCAGTCGACGAGCGGACAGCTGAGCTTCGTGGCCGGGCAGACGGCTCGCACGGTCACGGTGCCCGTGTTCGGCGACGCCATCGACGAGACGCACGAGAGGTTTACGGTCGCTCTCTCGAACGCGGCCAACGCGACGATCGCGGACGGTCAGGGCGTCGGGACGATCAACGACGACGACGGCCCGACCGTCTCGATCGGTGACATTGCGGTCGCGGAGGGGAACTCCGGGACGGCGACGGCGAGCTTCCTCGTCTCGCTCAGCGCGCCGAGCCCGCAAACGGTGGGCGTGTCGTACGCGACCGCGAACGGAACAGCCACGGCTCCGGCCGACTACGTCGCGGCCGCCGGGACGCTCACCTTCGCGCCCGGTGAGACGGCGAAGCCGGTCGCCGTGGGGGTCAACGGAGACGTCTTCGACGAGCTCGACGAGGCCTTCTTCGTGAACCTGTCGGCTCCGGTCAACGGCACCGTCGGGGACGGTCAGGGCGTCGGCACGATCACGGACGACGACGCCGAGCCTGCTCTCTCCGTCAACGACCTCACCGTGACGGAGGGGAACTCGGGCACGACCAACGCGACGTTCGTCGTCACGCTCTCCGCCGCGAGCGGCCGGTCGGTGACGGTTGACTACGCGACGAGCGACGGGACGGCGACGGCGCCGGCGGACTACGCCGCCCGGACCGGCCAGGTCACGTTCGCGCCCGGCGAGGCGACGCGGGCCGTGACCGTGCCGGTCAACGGCGATCTGCTCGACGAGGCCGACGAGACCTTCACCGTGGAGCTGTCCGGTCCCGTCAATGCGACGATCTCCGACGCGCTCGGCCTGGCGACGATCACGGACGACGACGCGCTCCCGGCGCTCTCGGTCGGCAACGCCACCGTCGGCGAAGGGAACAGCGGCACGACGACCGCGACGTTCACGGTCACTCTCAGCGCGGCCAGCGGGAGGGCGGTCTCCGTCGGCTTCGCGACTGCCGACGATACCGCGGAGGCGCCGGGCGACTACCAGACGGCAACCGGGACGCTCGGCTTCGCTGCCGGGCAGACGGCGAGGACGGTGACGGTCGTCGTCAACGGGGACACGTCCATCGAAGGCAACGAGACGTTCCTCCTCCTGCTCTCGGCGCCGGCCAACGCCACGATCGCGGACGGCGAGGGCGTGGGCACGATCGTCGACGACGAGCTCGCGCCGACTCTCTCCATCGGCGACGCCGCGGTCACGGAGGGGAGCTCGGGGACGGTCAACGCGACGTTCACGGTCGCGCTCGCATCCGCTAGCGAGCAGACGGTCACCGTCGGATTCGCGACGGCGGACGGGACGGCGACCGCTCCCGCCGACTACGCCGCCGCGACCAGTCAGCTGAGCTTCGCGCCGGGTGAGACGACTCGCACGATCACCGTTGTCGTCAACGGCGACGCGCTCGATGAGAGCAACGAGACATTCCTCGTCGACCTGTCGGGCGCCGTCAACGCGACGATCGCGGACGGCCAGGGCATCGGCACGATCACGGACGACGACGCGCCGCCGACGCTCTCGATCGACGACGTCACGGTCCCCGAGGGCAGCTCCGGGAGCACGAGCGCGACCTTCACCGTCAGGCTCAACACGGCGAGCGGCCAGTCACTCTCGGTCGACTACGCGACCGCCGACGGCAGTGCCACTGCCGGCAGCGACTACACGGCGGGCAACGGGACGGTCGCCTTCGTGCCCGGCCAGACGAGCCGCCAGGTAACGGTTCCGATCGTCCCGGACGCGCTCGACGAGAACGACGAGACCTTCAACGTGAATCTCACGAACGCGGTCAACGCGACGATCGCCGACGGGCAGGCCGTCGGCAGGATCACGGACGATGACCCGCTGCCGACGCTCTCGATCGAGGACAAGGTCGTCACCGAGGGCAACTCGGGCACCCTGAACGCGACCTTCACGGTCAGCCTGGACACGGCGAGCGGGCGGTCTCTCACCGTGAACTACGCGACCGCGGACGGGACGGCGACGGCGACGGCCGACTACCAGACGCGCACTGGGACGCTCACGTTCGCCCCCGGCCAGACGACGCGGCCGGTGACCGTCCCGATCGTGGGCGACACGCTCGACGAGAACAACGAGACGTTCACGGTCAACCTGTCGGGCGCCGTCAACGCGACGATCGGTGACGCCCAGGGCATCGCCACGATCATCGACGACGACGGGGAGCCGGCGCTGACCGTCCACGACGCGGCGGTGACTGAGGGGAACGCCGGCTCCGTCGACGCCGTCTTCACGGTGACGCTCGCGCCGTCCAGCGGGCAGACGGTGACCGTCGACTACGCGACTGCGAACGGCACCGCCACCGCCGGTGGCGACTACCAGGCCCGCAGCGGGAGGCTGACGTTCGCGGGAGGCGTAACTACGCGCGAGGTCGTTGTGCCCGTGAGCGGCGACGTGCTCGACGAGGTCGACGAGACCTTCACCGTCACCCTCTCGAACGCCGTCAACGCGGTCCTCGCCGACGCGCAAGGGATCGGCACGATCGTCGACGACGACCAACCGCCGGCGGCCTCGATCGGCGACGTCTCGGTCGCCGAGGGCAATTCGGCCACGACGACGGCGACGTTCACCGTCGTGCTGAGCGCCCCGAGTGGCCGCACCGTCACGATCGACGGCGCGACGGCCGACGTGACCGCGCACGCGCCGTCCGACTACCTCGCGGTGCCGGCGACACCCGTCTCGTTCGCGCCCGGCCAGACGTCGCGAACGATCGCGGTCGTCGTCAACGGCGACATCGTCGTCGAGCCCGACGAGACCTTCGCCGTCAATCTCGCCAACGCCAACGGCGCGACGATCGCCGACGCGCAGGCGCTCGGCACGATCTCGAACGACGACGCGCCGGCGCCGCCTCCTCCACCGCCTCCTCCGCCGCCGCTACCGCCCCCGCCACCGCCTCCACCGCCTCCTTCACGCCCGCCCGCACGCACGCGCGCCGCGCTCTACCTCCCTCCGGCCGGCGCCCGGGTGACGAAGCCTCCGCTCCTCGCCTGGCGGGCCGTCCCCCGCGCGCGCTTCTACAACGTCCAGCTCTTCCGGAAGGGGCGGAAGATCCTCAGCGTGTGGCCTTACCGGCCGCGGCTACGGCTCAAGGCGACGTGGACCTACCGGGGCCGGACGATGAGCTTGCGGGCCGGCTCGTACACCTGGATCGTCTGGCCCGCCTTCGGGCGCCTCGAGCAGCCTCGCTACGGCGGCAAGCTGGGCGCGAGCACCTTCAGGATCGTGAAGGCGCGCGGATGAAGGCGTCGACGCCCGCCACGAAGCCCTTCGCGACGCGCAGCTGGTAACCGGGCGAGCGCAGGAGGCGGCCTTCGGACGGGTTCGTCAGGAACCCCGTCTCCGCGAGCACGACCGGTACGTTCGCCCAGTTGAACCCCGTCAGATCGCTCCGCCGGACGAGGCCGAGGTCGCGTGCTCCCGTCGAGCGAACGAGCTCGCGCTGGATGACGCGACCCGCTCGCAGGCTCCGCGAGTACACGTCGTCCGTCCAGCCACGGCGGAAAGCGGGGTAGTACATCGCCGCCCCGCGCCGGCTCGTGTCGGTCGAGCCGTCGGCATGGATGCGCAGCATGAGCGCCGCGCCGCGGCGGTTGCAGAACTGCGCCCGCGCGATGTTGCCGCCGCTCCCGTATGTGAAAGTCGGTCCCGGGCGCGTCATCGCCACGCGGTAGCCGCGGGCGAGCAGAAGCGCTCTCGTCCGCTTCGCGATCTGCAGGACGACCTCGGCCTCGCCTCGCGTGCCGCCCCCGTCTTTCTCCTTCAGCACCGACGAGCCCGGCCCGATCGGCTCGCGCTGCCGACCGATCGCAGGCGGGGTCCCGTGCCCGGGATCGAGGCAGATCAGTGCCGACGCGAGCGCTTCGACGAGCAGGCTCCAGACGATAGCGGTGCGAGCCGCTTTGCAAATGTCGAAAAAGGTGCCAACATGGTCGAAAGTTCGTAATCCGGTGCGGCAGGTGCGGAAGTGGTTCGAGGGGGAGTCCTTGCGAAGGTGTTGCGAGCGGGCGCGCTCGCGTTCGTCGCGGTCGGCCTGGGGCTGGCCTCGGTCGGCGCTGCCTTCGCAGCCGACGGGCCGAAGCCCGATCCGCCTCCCGTCGCGCCGCCGCCACCGCCGCCGCGCCCCGCACCTCCACCGCCAGTAACGCCGCCTCCACCGCCGGTCTTCGAGGCGCCTCCACCGCCCGTGTACCGCGGCCCGTCCGCGGCGGAGATCGCAGCCGCGCGCCGGGCGGCGGAGGCCCAGCGCGCGCAGCGTTTGGCGGCGCGGCGCCAGAAAGCGCGTCGACTCGCGTTGCAGCGCAAGCGCGCGCAGGCCAACGCGCAGGCCAAGCGTCTCGCGGCGCGCGCGCGAGCGGCCGCGGGCCGTGAGGCGGACAGCCGGAGCGTCGGCGCCCTGAGCGCGGGGCCGAAATCGGCCTCTGGCCGCTTCAGCGTCGAACGCGAGTCGCCTCTGAAGAACGGGGCGCTGCTTGTGATCGTCGTCGTGCTCGCGCTGATCCCGCTCGTGCTCTCGCTGATCCCTGCCTACGTCGTGCCGTGGTATCGCGCGTCGATGGTGCTCGAGGCGCACCGCCACGAGTTCGCCCTCGTCGGCGGCATGGCGCTGCTCGCCACCGGAATCTTCTTCCTCATGGTCGTGCTCGGGGGGTAAATCACATCTCTCTGCGGTTCGGAGTCCTCGCCCTGACAATTTGTTTCCTCACGCCGCTGGCCTCGGCCACGGTGGGGAGCGCTCCATCCGCCGAGAGCCTCTCGATCGACGACGTGACCGTCACGGAGGGAAACAGCGGCACGACGGCGGCGACGTTCACGGTCACGCTCTCCGCGAGCAGCGTTGACACCGTCACCGCCGACTACGCCACCGCCGACGGGACGGCGGTCGCGCCCGCGGACTATGCGGCGACGAGCGGTCCGCTGACCTTCCTGCCGGGCGAGACGACCAAGACCGTGACGGTCGACGTCGCTGGCGACACGATCGACGAGATTGACGAGGGCTTCACCGTCGACCTGGCCAATCCGGTCAATGCGACGATCGTCGACGGGCAGGGCGCCGGCACGATCGGCGACGACGACGCAGCCCCGGCGCTGTCGGTCGACGACGTCACCGTCGCCGAGGGCGACGTCGGCACCGTGAACGCCGTCTTCACGGCGAGCCTCTCCGCGGCGAGCGGCCAAACGGTGACCGTCGACTTTGCGAGCGCCGACGGCACGGCGAGTGCTCCGGCCGACTACGGTGCGGTCGCCGGCGGCGTCAGCTTCGCCCCGGGCGAGACGACGAAGACGGTCACGGTCGCGATCGTCGGCGACCTCCTGGACGAGGCGAACGAGACGTACACCGTCAACCTCGCGAACGCGACGAACGCGACGATTGCCGACGGCAGCGGCCTGGGCACGATCACCGACGACGACGGGACGCCGTCGCTCTCGATCGACGACGTCACCGTCGCCGAGGGCAACGCAGGGACCGTCAACGCGAACTTCACCGTCAGCCTCTCGGCCGCGAGCGGCCTGCCAGTCACGGTCGACTTCGCCACCGCCGACGGCACTGCCACCGCGCCGGCCGACTACGCGGCGGCGAGCGGCACGCTGACCTTCCTCCCCGGCCAGACGACGCGGCCGGTCACCGTCCAGGTTGCTGGCGACCTGCTCGACGAGGTGAACGAGACCTTCCTCGTCAACCTCTCGAACGGGGTCGGCGCCACGATCGCGGATGGCCAGGGCATTGGGACGATCACCAACGACGACGGGCTGCCGGCGCTGTCCGTCGGCGACATGACCGTCGTCGAGGGCAGCTCGGGGACGACGACTGCGTCCTTCGCGGTCACGCTCGCGCCTGCGAGCGGTCGCGAGGTAACCGTTCACTACGCGACCGCCGACGGGACCGCGACGGCGCCGGCGGACTACACCGCCGCAGCCGGGACGCTCACGTTCGCGCCGGGGCAGACGTCGAAGCCCGTCAGCGTCACGGTCAACGGCGACGCGCTCGACGAGGTCGACGAGACGTTCACGCTCGGTCTCTCGGCACCCACGAACGCCACGATCGCGGACGACCTCGGGCTGGGCACGATCACCGACGACGACGCGCCGCCGACGGTCTCGATCGGCGACGCCACGGTGACCGAGGGCGACAGCGGCACCGTCGCCGCCACGTTCACGGTGAGCCTCGACGCGCCGAGCGGCCGCGCGCTCTCCGTCGACTACGCGACCGCGAACGGCACGGCGACCGCGCCGGCGGACTACGTCGCGACGAGCGGCACGCTCGCCTTCGCGGCGGGCCAGACCTCGCGCCAGGTGACCGTGCTCGTCAACGGCGACGTGCTCGACGAAGAGAACGAGACGTACAGCGTCAACCTCTCGAACCCGAGCAACGTGACGATCGGCGACGGGCAGGGCCTCGGGACGATCACGGACGACGACCCGCTGCCGGCGATCGCGATCGGCGACGCGACAGTGCCCGAGGGCAACTCGGGCACCGTCAACGCGACCTTCGCGCTCAGCCTCGACGCGCCCAGTGGGCGCCCCGTCACGGTCACCTACGCGACGCAGGACGGCACCGCGATCGCGCCCGGCGACTACGTCGCGGGTACGGGCACGGTCACGTTCGCGCCCGGGCAGACGTCGCGAAACGTCACGGTCGTCGTCAACGGGGACACCGTCGACGAGGCCAACGAGACGTACAGCGTCGACCTGACCAACCCCGGTAACGGGACCATCGCCGACGGCGAGGGCATCGGCACGATCATCGACGACGACGGGTCGCCGTCGCTCTCGGTCAACGACGTCGTGGTCACCGAGGGGAACAGCGGCACCGTCAACGCGAACTTCACCGTCTCCCTGTCAGGGTCGAGCGGACAGACCGTCAGCGTCGGGTACGCGACCGCAGACGGGACGGCAACCGCCGGCGAGGACTACAACGCGGTCGGCGGCAGCCTCGTCTTCGCGCCCGGCCAGACCACGAAGACCATCGCCGTGGCCGTGCGCGGGGACACGCTCGACGAGATCGACGAGACGTACACGCTCAACCTCTCGAACGCCGTCAACGCGGCGATCGCGGACGGCCAGGGGCTCGGAACGATCACGGACGACGACCAGCAGCCGTCGCTCTCCGTCGACGACGTCACCGTCAACGAGGGCAATGCCGGCACGGCGAACGCGACGTTCACGGTCAGCCTGAACATCGCCAGCGGCCGCGCCGTCTCGGTCGAGTACGCAACGGCCAACGGGACCGCGACCGCTCCTGCCGACTACACGGCCACGGGCGGCACCCTCACCTTCGCCGCTGGCCAGACGACACGCACCTTCACGGTGCTCGTCAACGGAGATCTCCTCGACGAGGCGAACGAGACGTTCTTCGTCAACCTCGGTAACCCGACGAACGCCACGATCGCGGACGGGCAGGGCGTGGGGACGATCACGGACGACGACGCCGCGCCCGCCCTCGCCATCGACGACGTGACCGTCGCCGAGGGCAATGTCGGCACCGTCAACGCGACGTTCACGGTCAGCTTGAGCGCCACGAGCGGGCGGAACGTCTCAGTCGACTTCGCGACGGCAGACGTGACGGCGACGGCCCCGGCCGACTACCTGGCGGCAACGGGGACGGTCGCGTTCGCCCAGGGCGAGACGACGAAGACGGTGACGGTGCTCGTCAACGGCGACACGCTCGACGAGGCGAACGAGACGTTCCGCGTCAACCTGTCGAACGCGGTCAACGCGACGATCGGGGACGCATTCGGGGTCGGGACGATCACCGACAACGACGCGCCGGTCGCGGTCTCGGTTAACGACGCGTCGGTGCTCGAGGGGAACTCGGGCCAGGCGACCGCGACCTTCACCGTGTCGCTGTCCGGCGCGAGCGGCCAGCCCGTGAGCGTCGACTATGCAACGGCGGACAACACCGCGATCGCGCCCGGCGACTACGTCGCGACTAGCGGGCAGCTGAGCTTCGCGCCGGGCCAGACGACGCGGACGGTCGCGGTGCTCGTCAACGGGGACACGCTCGACGAGATCAACGAGACGTACTTCCTCAACCTCTCCAACCCCGGCAACGCAACGATTTCGGACGGGCAGGGCATTGGCACGATCACGAACGACGACGGCCAGCCCAGCCTCTCCGTCAACGACGTAACGGTGACCGAAGGCGACTCCGGCACGACGAGCGCCACGTTCACCGTCACGCTGGCCCCCGTGAGTGGGCAGAACGTGAGCGTCAACTACTCGACGGCGGACGGGACGGCGACCGCACCCGCCGACTACACCGCAACGAGTGGCACGCTCACGTTCGCCCCGGGCCAGGCAACTCGCACGTTCACGGTGCTCGTCAACGGAGACACGCTCGACGAGGCGAACGAGACCTACACCGTCAGCCTGACGAGCCCCGTCAACGCCACGATCGCCGACGGCCTCGGCCTCGGCACGATCAACGACAACGACCCGCTCCCGCAGCTGTCGATCAACGACCAGACGGTCAACGAGGGCGATACCGGGACGGTGACCGCGACGTTCACGGTCACCCTGAACGGGCCGAGCGGACGCGCGCTCTCCGTCGACTACACGACTGCAGACGGGACGGCAACCGCGGGCGCCGACTACCAGGCGGTGAGCGGCACGCTGACCTTCCCGGCCGGCGTCACGTCGCGCCAGGTGACGGTGGCGGTGAACGGCGACCTCCTCGACGAGGCGAACGAGACGTTCTTCATCAACCTGACGAACCCGACGAACCTCACGATCCTGGACGGCCAGGGTCTCGGCACGATCACCGACAACGACCCGCAGCCGCAGCTGTCGATCAACGACGCGACGGTGACGGAGACGGACAGCGGCACGGTGAACGCGACCTTCACCGTCGCGCTCTCTTCGGTGAGCGGACGGCAGGTGAGGATCGACTACGCAACGGTCAACGGTACGGCGACGGCGCCCGCCGACTACCTCGCGACGAACGGGACGCTCACCTTCGCACCGGGCGAGACGAGCAAGCAGATCACCGTCACCGTCAACGGCGACACGCTAGACGAGGCGAACGAGACGTTCTTCGTCAATCTCTCGAGCCCGCAGAACGCGACGATCGGCGACGGCCAGGGGGTCGGCGCCATCACCGACAACGACCCAGTGCCCGCGCTCGTGGTGAACGACGCCAACGTCATCGAGGGCAACACGGGCACTGTCGTCGCCGTCTTCACCGTCAGCCTGAGCGCAGTCAGCGGCCGCTCGGTGACCGTGGACTACGCCACCGCGAACGACACGGCGACCGCAGGCGTCGACTACACCACCGCCGCCGGCACGCTGACGATCCCGGCCGGCCAGACGTCGGGCACCATCACCGTGCAGGTCAACGGCGACACCGCCGACGAGATTAACGAGACCTACTTCGTCAACCTGACGAACGCGGGGAACGCGACGATCTCGGACTCGCAAGCGGTCGGCACGATCATCGACGACGACGGCGGCCCGCTGATCTCGATCAGCGATGTGACTGTGACCGAGGGAGAGAGCGCGAGCTTCGTCGTCAGCCTGTCGGCCTCGAGCGGGCAGACCGTCAGCGTCGGCTACGCGACGGCGAACGGCAACGCGACCGCAGGCGCCGACTACACCGCCGTCGGTGGGAGCCTCATCTTCGACCCCGGCCAGACCGCGAAGACGGTTTCCGTGTCGGTGCTCGGCGACACCCTCGACGAGGTCAACGAGACGTTCACGGTCAACCTCTCCAATCCCGTCTATGGCGAGATCGCCGACGGCGAGGGTCTCGGCACGATCACCGACGACGACCCGCCGCCGGTGCTGTCGATCAACGACGTGACCGTGACGGAGCCCGACAGCGGAAGCGTCAGCGCGACGTTTACAGTCAGCCTGAACACCGCGAGCGGCAAGAGCGTCTCCGTCGACTTCGCGACGGCCGACGGCACGGCGCAGGCTCCCGAGGACTACGCCGGCGGGAGCGGAACACTCACCTTTGCCGCGGGGCAGACGGCGAGGCAGCTGACCGTCCTGGTCAACGGCGACCTGCTGTTCGAGGCGAACGAGACGTACTTCGTCAACCTCTCGAATCCGCTGAACGCGACGATCGGCGACAGCCAGGGCCTCGGCACGATCACGAACGACGACCCGCTGCCGCCTCCGCCGCCTCCTCCTCCACCACCACCACCGGCGCCTCCTCCGCCACCGCCGCCACCACCGCCGCCGCCGCCTCCGCCACCACCCCCTCCGCCACCACCGCCGGCCCCGCTTCCGCCACCGCCGCCTCCGCCCGCGCAACGGCAGACGGCTGCACTCGCCTCACCGCGGAACGGCGCGAGCGTCGCCGTACCGCCACTCCTTTCCTGGCGGGCCGCCAGGGGCGCGCGCTTCTACAACGTCCAGGTCTACCGCGGCGGCCGCAAGATCCTCAGCGTCTGGCCGAAGCGGCCCCGATTCAAGCTGAGGCGCACCTGGACCTACGCAGGGCGCACGTACCGGCTCCGGCGCGGCTCGTACACCTGGCTCGTCTGGCCGGCGCTAGGAACGGCAAGGAACCCTCGCTACGGGAAGGCGCTCGGCCAGAGCACGTTCCGCTACGTCGGTCGTTAGAGGTCCCGGGCCACGGGCCCGGGACTCGCCGAAAATGCTCCACACTTTCGGCGACTAAAAGCACGGCTACTGGAATGCCGACGCCGCTGACCAGCGTGTAGTTGGGCCTATCCGCCCTAAGCGGCACTGGAGGCACGAGGGAGGCGTGCTAAGGCCTGCTGCTACGCGGCGCCGGCGCGCTCGGCGCTCTTCAGGCCGCGGGCGGCCCAGAGCCCGAACACGAACGCGAGCAGCACCGCGAGGCCAAATGCGAGCGCGACGTGCTGCGGGTCACCCTCGATCAGGCTGCGTCCGGCCTCGAGGAGAGCCGTCACCGGGTTCACCGACGCGACCGCGTGCAGCCAGCCCTGGAGCAGGTCGAGCGGCACGTAGACCGGCGCGAAGAACAGCACCAGGAAGACCGGCAGCTGCATGATCGGCCCCGACTGGATCGTGCGGAAACGCATCGACACGCCGGTCGCCCACATCGTCGTCGTCAGATTCACGATCAGCGCGAGCCCGTAGAGGCCGAAGAGGTCGACGCCGCTGCCGCCGACGTCCATCTGGGCGATCAGCGCCACTACCGTCAGCAGCGTCGCCGTCACCGCCCAGCGGCCGAGCGCCGCGAGCGCGTAGCCCGCGATCAGCCCGCCGCGCCGCGGCGCCGCGATCAGGAGGCGCCGCGCGAACCCGTACTCGAAGTCGCGCGCCACCCCGAACCCCGTGAACACGCCGCCGAACGCCGCGGATTGCAGCAGCACGAACACGAACTGGAACGCGGTGTACCCGGGTGGGAAGTCGAAGCCGGGGATGTTGTCCACGCGCGAGAGCCCGCCCGCGAACGCCGTGAAGAAGAAGAGCGGGAAGATCAGTCCCGGCAGGAAGAGCGACGGCGTCGTGAAGACGTTGTGCAGCACCCGCCACGCGACGGCGAACGCCACCGACCAGAACGCGCGGCTCACGTGCGCGTCAGCCTCAGACGCATCGCCCACGTCGCGGCCGCGAGCGAGCAAACGAGGATCAGCACGGCGAACCCGAACGCGAGCACGAGTGCCTGCCCGTCCCAGCCGACGATGATCAGGCTGCGTACGCCTTCGATCAGGTACGAGATCGGGTTCAGGGTGGCGACGTGCCGGAACCAGTCGGTCTCGATCAGGTTCCTCGGCAGGTTCATCGAGGACAGGAAGAGCCCGACGAAGAGCAACGGGAAGAGGCCCTGCACGGCCTCGCCGGAGCCCGTGCGCAGAGCGAAGAACGCCCCGACTGCCCCGAACGAGAGGGCGATCAGCGCTGCCAGCCCGAGCAGCACGAACGCGCCCGCGACGCCCGACTCGAGGCGCACGCCGGCCGCCAGCCCGACGGCCAGGTAGACGACCGCCTGCACGACGCCCATCAACGCGATGCCGCCGAGCTGTCCGGCGATCAAGGCCGCGCCACGCATCGGCGTCAGGGCGAGCCGGTTGAGGAAGCCGCTCTGGATGTCGCGCGCGAGGTCGGTGCCCGCGTTCATCGTCGCGAACAAAGCGCCCTGGATGAACGGGAACGCTAGGAAGAAGGCGAGAAACGAGTCACTCGGAAAGCCCGGGATCTCCGTCGCCGGGTCGAGCCCCGCCGAGGTGACGGCGAGCAGCGCCATCGGAAAGATGAGCGGCGGGATCGCGTTCGCGGGCTGCCGGATCGTGCGGACGACCGACCTCCGCGCGATGTGCCCGACCTGGGCGGCGAGCGTCACGTCCGGGCCGGCTCCTCTTCTTCCTCGGCCTTGTCGTGCTCCTCGCCCGCGCCCTCGAGCGAGCGGCCGGTCTTGGCGAGGAAGACGTCGTCGAGGCTCGGCGCGTGCAGCTGCAGCTGCTCGACCTTGATCCCCTCGGCGTCGAGCGCGCGCACGATGCCCGCGAGGTCGCCGACCCCGTGCTCGAGCCGGACGGCGACGGACTTCGGCGATCCCGCCGTCGGCTCGCCGAAGCGCTCGAGGATCTCCGCGATGGCCTCAGGCGAATGACCGTCGCCCGGGATCGCCTCGACCGTCGCGCGGCCGATCTGCGCCTTCAGCTCGACGGGCGTGCCCTCGGCGACGATCTTGCCGTGGTCGATGATCCCGACGCGGTCGGCGAGGACGTCGGCCTCCTCGAGGTACTGCGTCGTCAGGAAGACCGTGACGCCCTCGTCGCGGGCGAGCCGTCCGACCTCGGCCCAGAGCGCGGTGCGGCTCTGCGGGTCGAGGCCAGTCGTCGGCTCGTCGAGGAAGAGGATCGTCGGGTGGTGTGCGAGGGCGAGTGCGAGGTCGAGGCGCCGCTTCATGCCGCCGGAGTATCCGCCGACCTTGCGGTCGGCCGCCTGCGTGAGGCCGACCCGCTCGAGCAGCTCCTGAGCGCGCGCGTCGCGCTCGCGGCGCGGGATTCCGTGCAGCGCGCACTGGAGGCGGATGTGCTCGCGGCCCGTGAGGAGGAGGTCGAGCGCCGCCTCCTGCAACGCCGCTCCGATCGCGCGGCGCACCTTCGGGCCTTCCCGCACGACGTCGTAGCCCGCCACCCGGGCAGTTCCTGCAGTGGGCGGCAACAGCGTGGTCAGCATGTGGACCGTCGTCGACTTGCCGGCACCGTTCGGCCCGAGGAAGCCGTAGATCTCGCCGGGCGCGACCTCCAGTTCGATCCCGTCGACGGCGCGAATGTCGCCCTTGAAGACGCGGACGAGGCCCTCGGCCTCGATGCCGTGCCGCTCCCCTGCCATGACGTTCGACTCTATCGGCACGCGACTTTCAGGCGGCGGCGGTCACCGGGGCGGGCCGGGGCGCACTCGAAGCGCGCGCGGCTTCGGCGAGCGCCTCTAGCAGCTCGGCGACCGCGGCCCGCGCCCGTCCGTCGACGAGCCTGCCGCCCTCCGCGTCGAAGACGTCCCGCGCGAGCGGGATCGCGACGTCGTGTCCCTCGACGACTTCGGCGCCCGGAAAGAGCAGCGCTTCTCGGACCTGCTCCTGGGCGCGGCGCGTCCCGCCACGGCCGGTCGTCGCTCCCATGATCGCGACGGGCTTCCAGCGCAGGACGGACGCGAGCGCCGGCCGCGAGAGCCAGTCGATCGCGTTCTTGAGCACACCCGACGTGCCGCGGTTGTACTCGGGCGTCGCCAGCAGGAGCGCGTCGGCCTCACGCACCGCGGCCCGCAGCTCCTCGACGGCCGGCGGCGCGCCGCTCGCCTCGACGTCGCCGTCGTAGAGCGGGATGGGGGCGAGGTCGGCCTCGACGAGCTCGACGCCCGGCGGGGCGAGCTCGGCCGCAGCCCGCAGGAGCGCGCGGTTGAACGAGCGCTCCCGCAGGCTGCCCGATACGGCCAGGATCCGGATCGGGTCGCTCACTGGCGTGCGGCCGAGATCTCCGCGGTCAGCTCGACCCGTGTCGGGCCCCACTCGATCGCGCCGTCGAAGCGGATCGCGATCTTCTCGTTGCCCCACGCGTCGGTGCCCGTGCCGCGCAGGCGCGCCTCGAGCTCGACGGGGATCGGCGTCTCCTTGACGGTCAGCTCCCCCCGGACGCGGAAGCGCTCGCCCTCGACGTGCTCGACCGCGGTCGACGTGAAGCGGATCTCGGGGAAGCGCTCGACGTCGAGCATGTCCGCGGAGCGGATGTCCGCGTCCCGCTGGTCGTTGTCGGTGGCGAGGCTCGGCGTGCGGACGACGCCGGAGAGTTCCGGCAGCTCGCCGCCGGTGAGCGTGCCCTCGAACTCGGTGAAGCGCCCGTTGATCGCGGCGACGTGGTTCTCGAGGCTGATGACTGCGAACGCGATCTGCGAGTGGACCGGGTCGACGGCCCACATGCCAGCCGGGACGAGGAGCTGCTGTTCGGTCTGGACTGAGGACATGGACGATCTCCTTCGATCGGTTATACTTGAGCAGTCAACAATCTATCAAAGATATTTGAGTAGTCAAGTAACCACTGAGCGGGGCATCGAGCGCGAGGCGTGGATCAACTTCCTGCGCGCGCACGCCGCCGTCACGCGGCAGTTCAACACCGAGCTGCTCGAGACCCACGGGCTGACGCTGAACGACTTCGACGTCCTCGCGCAGCTGGGCCGCGGGCCGGAGCACGGCCTGAAGCGCTCCGAGCTTGCCGAGCGCGTCCTGCTCACGCCGTCCGGGATCACGCGGCTGCTCGACGGGCTCGAGCGCGCCGGTTACGTGCGCAAGGGCGAGTGTGAGTCCGACGCGCGAGTCACGTACGCCGTGCTCACCGACGAGGGGCGCGGGAAACTGCGCGAGGCGGCGAAGACGCACCTCGCGAGTGTCGAGGCGCTGCTCTCGGAGCGCTTCACGAAGGGCGAGCTCGAGCAGCTGGCCGAGCTGCTCGGGCGGCTGCCGATGCGGGCGGACGCCGACTGCACCTAGCGTGATCGAGCTCCGGCCGATGACGCCCGAGTTTCTCGAGGCGCTCCTGGAGGGAAGGCGCGACGAGGCGTCGCGCATGATCGGCGCCGAGCTGCCCGAAGGTTTTCCGCGCGACGGCGGCCTGCACTTCTTCGCCCGCCGGCTCGCGCGGATGCGCGAGGACGCGCGCTTCGAGGAGTGGTGCCCGCACGCGGTCGTGCTCGACGGCGTCATGATCGGGCACGCCGGCTACCACGGCCCGCCTGGCGTGAACGCCAAGAGCAACCCGGGAGCGGTCGAGATCGGCTACACGATCGAGGAGCCGTACCGCGGCCGCGGCCATGCGACGGCAGCGGCAGCGGAGCTCCTGCGCCGGGCCGAAGAGCGCGGCGTTCGCCACTTCGTCGCCTCGGCGGCGCCGGACAACGAGCCGTCGCTCGCGATCATCCGCCGGCTCGGCTTCACGCAGACCGGCGAGGCGATGGACGAGGAGGACGGCCTCGAGCTCGTTTTCGAGCTGAAGCGCTAGATCACGAGGTAGATCGTCAGTGCGATCGCGAGCACGACGGCGACCGCGATCGCAACGACGAGCGTGACGCCCGAGAGGACGATCGCCGGGGTCTGCGGATCGCGCCCGCGGGCGGCGCGGCGGAAGAGTCGCCTGGGCGTCTCGGTCGGCTCGGTCATCGACCGAAATGTGCCCTTTTTCGCGGCGGACGAATCTCGGTTACGACTGGCGGCCGCCCCAGCGCCCGCTGAGCGGGATGCTCTCAACGAGGTGCCCGGCTGCGAAGACCGCGAGACCCCATGTCAGGAAGTCCCACTGATTGTCCTCGCTGAGGGCGGCGACGATGAAGAGCACGATCGCCAGAAGCAGCAGAAGGCCCTTGAGGCCGACGTTCATCATGGCGGGATCGTTCGACGCGGTCGCCACGCTTCCTTCGCGTGAGACGAGGGGCGGCCCAGCGGCCGCCCCTCTCCCAGTCCTGCTAGCGCCGAAGGTTGCCGATCGCCTCGCTGACCTCGGTCGGGTCCGCGAAGCGCTTCTCGGGCAGGCGCTCGAGCGTCGAGCGGACGTTCCGGCTCGCGCCGCTCCGCTCCGCCTCCCGGATCAGGTCACCCCGTCTCGTGGGGTACGAGACGCCGTCGAGGAATGACTGCACCTCGACCGGGTTCGCCTTGGCACGGGTCTGCGTCCTGCGCGAGCCGCCCCGGGCGCGGCTCGAGGTCGAGCGCGAGGTGCTCCGGCTCGTCGCCGACGACGAGCGGCCGCGCCTGCGGCTGATCGCCTGCTTCAGCTGCGTCTTGTTCATCTTCGATCGGCCGGGGACGTCGAGCTTCTTCGCCTGCTCGTACAGCTCGTCGCGCGTCGGCTCGTCGCTCGTGCGCGAGCGGCTCGTGGTCCTTCCACGCGACCTGGTGCTCGAGCTCGACCGCGAGCGGCTGCTCGAGCCGGAGCGCGAACGAGCGCTCGAGCGCGACCGTGATCTCGACTGGCTGCTCGACCGCGACTGCCGTCCACCCTCCGTACGCCGGCCGGACGGCGGCGGCACGCGGGTCTCCTGCATCCTGACGGCAGCCGGCGTCGCGTAGTACGACGCGAGCTCCCGCCGGTACAGACCGGTCGCGCCGACCGTGATGTCGTACTCGGGCGCGTTCTTGATCTCCTCGCGAGTGCGGTCGATGAAGACTCGCTCCTGATTGTCGTCGACGCGATCGATCAACCCGGCCGGGATCAGCACCCGCTTGCCGAAGATCCACGGGCCGGTGTCGACGATCACCCAGTGCTCGTCGACGTCCTGCGTCGACTGGTCGATCGACCCGATCGACCCGTCTCTGGCTTCCACTTCGTAACCCGTCAGGTCGCGACCGGCTTCCACGCCCTGCGGGTACCTCCACATCTGCGTTGATGCCATGAGGCCTCCTCGTGTCGAATCCACCTCCTGGGTGCCCCCTGGAGCAAGCGCTAACCCTCCGTTCGGAAGGCCGTTACGGTACGGCCGTGGCGGCCCGGCCTGACCTCGTCGACAGCCTCTCGCAGCTGACGCTCTTCTCCGACATGAGCCGTCCCGAGCTGGAGTCGCTCGCGCACACCGTCGACGAGGAGGTGTTCGGCGAGGGCCAGCGCGTGCTGCGCCAGGGTCTCACCGGCAGCGCGTTCTACGTCATCCTCGAAGGCACGGCCGCGATCCGCATCGACGGCGAGGAGCCGTGGACACTCGGGCCGGGCGATTTCTTCGGCGAGGTGTCGGCGCTCGGCGGAGAGCCGCCGACCGCGGACGTCGTCGCGAAGACGATGCTCCGTTGCGTCGTCGTTCCGGGCCCGGAGCTGGAGGAGTTCCTGCTCGAGCGGCCGCAGCTCCTTCTGCGCATGCTCCGGGCCGAGACGAACAGGCTGCGGGCGGCGCTCGAGTGGCGAGCGTAGAGCAACCCTTTCCGCCGGGCGACTACGGCGTGGTCGTCGTCGGCAGCGGGCCCGGCGGGCTGCAGACGAGCTATTCGCTGCGGCGGCTCGGGGTCGAGCATGCGGTGCTCTCCGCGGACGAAGAGCCGGGCGGCATGTTTCGCCGCTTCCCGACCTTCGAGCGGCTGATCAGCTGGACGAAGCCCGACGCCCCCTTCCCGCGCGAATCCCGCGAGTACGAGTGGTACGACCACAACAGCCTCGTTGCCGACGAGCCGGAGCACCGAGCGCTCGTCCCCAGCCTCATGGATCGCACGTTCGACGTCCCTTCACGCCAGGAGATGGAAGAGGCCCTCGTCGGCTTCGCCGAGCGGACGGGGATCACCGTGCGGCACGGCTGCCGTTGGGAAGGGACGCGCCGCGAGGACAACGGGCTGGCGCTGGAGACGTCGGACGGCGAGTACCGGTGCCGCGCCGCTGTGTTCGCCCTGGGCGTGACCGAGCCGTGGAAGGCCGACATTCCCGGAGTCGAGCACGCACCGCACTACGCCGAGACGCGGCGCCCGGAGGAATACCGCGGCAAGAGCGTCTTCATCGTCGGCAAGCGGAACTCCGGCTTCGAGGTCGCCTACGGGCTGCTGCCGTGGGCGAGCCGGATCGTGATGGCCTCGCCGCGGCCCGCGGACATCCGCGTGCTCGGGCGCTCGCCGCTACGCGTCCGCTACCTACAGCCGCTCGACGAATACTCGCGCGGCGGGTCCGGCGCGTACGTCATCGACGCGTCGATCGAGCGCATCGAGCGGCGCGGCGACGGCTATCGCGTGCACACGCACGGGACGACCTGGAAGGGCGAGCTTGTCTTCGACGTCGACGAGGTCGTGATCGCGACGGGGTTCCGGACGCCGCTGCGCGATCTGCCGGCGCTCGGCCTGGCGACGGTCTCGGACGGGCGCATCCCGGCGCAGACGCCGTTCTTCGAGAGCGTCTCGGTGCCGGGGGTCTACTTCGCCGGCAATGCGACCCAGGGCTCGCCCGGGCTGCGCAAGCAGGGGCTCGCGAGCAACTCGACCTCTGTGAACGGCTTCCGCTACAACGCGCGCGTACTCGTACGGCATGTCGCCGAGACGCGGTTCGGCGTGCAGGTCGAGCGGCCGGTCGTGGCACGGGAACAGGTGCTGGGCTACCTGCTGTCGGAGCTGGCTCACGCGCCGGAGCTGTGGATCCAGAAGGGGTACCTGACGCGGGTGCTGTCCTTCGAAGGCGAAATTCGCGACGAGGGGATCGTCCCGCTCGAGCACTTCGTGGACCAGGCAGGCCCGGACGCGGTCGCCGCTGCCGTCGAGATGGACTCGCAGGCGACGATCTACCCGTCCGTCTACGTGCGCGCGGGGGGCAAGCTCGCCGAGCACCACCTCGAGCCGCACCCGGCCCACGCCTTCGACGGCGAGGCCCACGCGCGGGAGCTCGCCGCGCGGCTGGAATCGCTCCTCGGCTGAATCAGAGATCGACCGGGGCGTGGCGGGCGGCCGACTCGTACAGCGCCTCGATCGTGCGTGCCTGGCCGAGGGCGTCCTCGCGGCCGAGGAGGAGCGGCGCTTCGCCACGGATCGCGGCGGAGACGTTTTCCAGCTCGAGCCGGTACGAGTCCTCAGGCTGGACGTCGAGCGGCTCGCCGTTGAGATGGATCACGCTCTCGGTGGCATTCCACGCGTCGGTAAGACGCAGGGTGCCCGCGCTGCCGACCGCCTCCAGGTCGCGGTGATGCGTCGTGGCGAACGACGACATGAACTCCGCGACGACGTCTCCCGCGAAGCGGAGTGTGCCCGCGAAGTGCACGTCGACGCCGGTCGGCCCGAGCACCTGCTCGCCGTAGACGCGCTCCGGCTCGCCGGCCAGCAGCCGGGCGCCGCTCACGCAGTAGCACCCCACGTCCATGAGCGCGCCTCCGTCCAGGTCGGCGAGCAGCCGCACATTCGTCTCGTCGGCGAGCGGGAACGCGAACGAGGCGCGGATCGCGCGCAGCTCGCCGATCTCGGGAAGGAGCTCGACCAGCCGGCGCGCCAGCGGGTTGTGGCGCCACATGAAGGCCTCGGAGAGGACGAGACCCGCATGCTCAGCCGCGTCGAACGCCTCTTCGACCTCCGCCGCGCGCCGCGTGTACGGCTTCTCGCAGAGCACGTGCTTGCCGTGGTTCAGCGCGCGCATCGTCCACTCGTGGTGCATCGAGTTCGGCAGCGGGATGTAGATCGCGTCGACGCCGTCGGCCGCGAGCAGGGCCTCGTAGGACCCGTGCGCCCGCGGAATGCCGTGCTCGCGCGCGTACGCCTCTGCGCGCGCCGCATCCCGGCTCGCGACCGCGGCGATCTCGACGCCGTCCGCCTCGCGCGCCCCCGCCAGGACGAGCCGGTTGATCCGCGCCGTCGAGAGGATGCCCCAGCGGGTCGCCGCCATCGGGCGAGGATACGCTCGGCGCGTGGCAACCCGCGGACGCAGTTTCTGGGCGCCGGGCCGGGTGAATCTGATCGGCGAGTACACCGACCTGGCGGGCGGGCTCGTGCTCCCGGCGGCGCTCGACCTCGGCGTGCGGATCGACGCGCTGCCGGCGGAGACGATCAACCTGCGTTCCGAGGGCTACGACCACGCGGCCCGAGCGGCGGCCGACGGTCACGCGGGACAGGGAGCCGGCTGGGGGCGCTACGTCTCAGCGGTCGCGGTCGAGCTCGACCTGCTCGGCCGGCCGCCCGTCGGCATCGAGGGCACCGTCAGCTCGACGCTACCCGTCGGGGCGGGCCTCTCGTCGTCGGCAGCCCTCGAGGTCGCCGTCGCGGTCGCGCTCTGCGCCGTGGCCGACTTCGAGGTTGATCCGCTCGCCCTCGCGCAGGTTGCACAGCGCTCCGAGCTGCGGGCGGTGGGCGTGCCGTGCGGGATCATGGACCAGGCGGCGTCGATGCTCGGCAAGGCCGGCCACGCGCTTCTGCTCGACACGGGCTCCCTCGAGCACGAGCTCGTCGAGCTGCCCGCAGAGCTCGCGCTCGTCATCGTCGACTCCGGCATCCAGCGCAGCCTCGAGAGCTCGCAGTACGCCGAGCGCCGAAGGGAGATCGAACGAGGCTCAGACCCCCGCCGGCGCCGGCACATCGAGACCGAGAACGAGCGCGTCCGCGACGTCGTGGCCGCGCTCCGCACGCAGCGGCTCGATGACCTCGGAGGCCTCTTCCGCGACGGCCACGAGAGCCTGCGGCGCGATCTCGAGGTCACGATCCCCGAGCTCGACCGCCTCGTCGAGCTCGCCTACGAGCACGGAGCGATCGCTGCGCGCATGACGGGAGGCGGCTTCGGCGGCTCGATCGTGGCGCTAGCCGACACGCGCGACGCCGCGCAGCTCGGCGAGTCGGTCGTGCGCGCGTACGCCGGGCACGGCACGGCCTACGTCTGCGCCGCGGCCGACGGCGCCGGAGAAGTCGGCTAGCGGCTTGACCCGTGCGAGTGGCGCCGATATGACTGCGCCGAAGCCATTCAAATCTCAAGGTGAGGGAGGGCAAGATGCCCGGTATTCGGATCGGCCGTCGGCGCGAGCTGCGCGTGACGGCTCCGAGACTGATGCTCCTCGCCGCGATCGCGCTCCTATTCGTCCCGGCGGCCGGCACTGCGGGCCCGTCGGCGAAGAGCGGCTCGCAGGCGACGTGTCGGCTCTCGGTCTTCTCATGGTGGACCGGCGGCGGTGAGGCGGCCGGGCTTGCCAAGCTGATCAAGACCTGGAACAGGAACAACCCGAGCTGCAGGTTCAAGAACGAGACCGTCGCCGGAGGCGCCGGCTCGAAGGCGAAGGCCGTGCTGGCCCAGCGGCTCGCCGCGCATAAGCCGCCCGACTCCTTCCAGGGGCACGCGGGCGCAGAGCTTCGGGACTACATCACGGCGAAGCAGATCGTGCCCATCGACTTCATCTACCGGCAGTACGGCTTCCGGAAGGCGATGTCGAAGCAGCTGATCAGCCAGATCACGTACAAGGGCCACATCTACTCGGTGCCGGTGAACATCCACCGGGCGAACATCCTCTGGTACAACCCGAAAGTCCTGCGCAGGGCCGGCGTCACCTCGGCGCCGAAGACCTGGTCACAGTTCATCGCGGCGCTCGACAAGGCGAAGGACGCCAACGTCATCCCGCTCGCGCTGGCCGAGCAGTGGACTGCCGTGCACCTGCTCGAGACGGTCATGATCGCGACGATCGGGCCGGCTCGCTGGGCCGGGCTCTGGAAGAAGGGCGCCGACTGGAGCAACCCGGGCGTGACGCTCGCTCTCAACCGCTACAAGACGCTGCTCGGCTACACGAATTCCGACGCGGCGTCGCTCACGTGGCAGGACGCGGGCAAGCTCGTCGTCGATGGCAAGGCGGCGTTCAACATCATGGGTGACTGGCAGGACGGCTACTTCAGCGGCACGAAGGCTGGCGGCAACCTCGCGCTGAAGCCGAAGGTCGACTACAACTGGGCTCCCGTGCCCGGCACGGTCGGCGTCTACGACTGGCTGTCCGACAGCTTCACGCTCCCGAAGGGCGCGCCGCACCGCACGGCTGCGATCAAGTGGCTTGGCTTCCTCGGCAGCAAGAAGGCTCAGGACCAGTTCAACCCGGTCAAGGGCTCGATCCCGGCCAGGACGGACGCCAACCCAAGGCTCTACGGCCCGTACCTGAAGTGGGCCCTGACGCAGTGGAAGACGAACAAGCTCGCCGGGTCGTTGGCCCACGGCGTCGTCGCACCGGGTGCCTGGTACAAGGACATCGACACCGCGCTCGGCCTGTTCCTGCAGAACAAGAACGTCGACCGGTTCCAGGATGCCCTCGTCACGGCCGCGAAGAGGAGGGCCACGTAGCGGTCGCAGCGGTGAAATAGTCGTCCCTGCAGTGCGGGGAGGCGAGAGTTGAGAAACGTTCGACGGTGGGGACCAGGGTTGCTCCTGGTCTCCCCGTCGATCGTGCTGATCGCGATTTTCGTGTACGGCCTGATCGGCTGGAACGTCAAGGTCTCGCTCAGCGACTGGCGCCAGGCCGAGCAGACGTCGGGCTGGGCCGGTCTCAACGCGTACCGGGACCTGAACACCGACCCGGCCTGGGACGAGAGCGTCCACCACCTGCTCGTCTTCACCGGGACGTTCATCGTCGGCACGCTCTTCTTCGGGCTCCTGCTCGCCTTCCTCTTGGAGAAGGGCGTTCGCGGCGAGGGCTTCTTCCGCTCCGTGTACATCTTTCCGCTGGCGATCTCGTTCATCGCCGCGGGAGTCGTCTGGCGCTGGCTGATGAACCCGGCGCCCGGCGACCGCGCGAGCGGCCTCAACGTCGCCTTCGACAAGCTCGGCGCCGACTTTCTGAGAAACGACTGGTATCTCGGCCTGGACTGGGGGATGGCCGCAATCGCCATGCCCGCGATCTGGGCGCTCTCCGGCTACATCATGGCTCTCTACCTCGCCGGCTTCCGCGGCGTGCCCGAGGAGCTTCGCGAGGCGGCGCGGATGGACGGCGCGTCGGAGTGGCGCGTGTACCGGCACGTCGTCTTCCCCTACCTGCGCCCGGTGACGCTCTCGGCGCTGATCATCCTCGGCCACATCTCGATCAAGGTCTTCGACCTGATCGTCGCCATCGGCGGCAAGCAGTTGATCACGCAGACGCCCGCCGTCTACATGTGGATCCTGATCTACGACGCGCGCGACTACGCCGAGGGCGCCGCGATCGCGACTCTCCTCCTGATCGGGATCTCGATTCTCGTCATCCCGTACCTCGTCTACTCCGTCCGCTCGGAGCAAAGAGCATGAGCACCGCGACCACTCCGGCCCCGCCGATCCCGGCTCGGCTACGTCTGCGCCGGCGGCGCGTGAGCCGGACGTCGGCCTACGCCGTCAAGGTCGGGCTGATCGTGTTCTTCGCCGTCCTCGTCCTGACGCCGCTCTACGTCGCCATCGTGACGAGCTTCAAGGAGGCTGCGGAGACCGATCCCGCGCACGCGTGGTCGCTGCCCAGCGTGTGGACGCTCGACGCTTGGCGTGAGGCCTGGAGCACGTTGAAGCCGAACATGACGAACACGTTCAAGCTCGTCATCCCGGCCACGGTGATCTCGACCGTCCTCGGCTCACTGAACGGATTCGTGCTCTCGAAGTGGCGCTTCCCCGGCGCGGACATCGTCTTCACGCTGATGCTCTTCGGCCTCTTCATCCCTTACCAGGCGGTGATGATCCCACTGACGACGTTGCTTTCGGACATCCACTTCCCCGACCAGATCCCGAGCCTCGCCTTCGCGCACATCGTGTACGGCATCCCGATCACGACCCTCATCTTCCGCAGCTACTACGCGACGATCCCGGAGGAGCTGATGGAAGCGGCCCGGATGGACCGGGCCGGGATGCTCCGCACGTACTGGTCCGTGATCCTCCCGCTCTCGGCGCCCGCGTT
Source organism: Gaiellaceae bacterium (assembly GCA_035640335.1). Lineage (GTDB taxonomy): Bacteria > Actinomycetota > Thermoleophilia > Gaiellales > Gaiellaceae > VAXT01. Next base: position 44,337 of record DASQWH010000042.1, read on the forward strand.
CGTCGTCACCGCGATCTGGCAGTTCACCTCGATCTGGAACGACTTCCTCTTCGCCGTCTTCATCATCACCGACCCGGACAAATGGCCCGTGACCGTCGCCGTGAACAACGCCGCCGGGTCGATGGTGGCGAACTACAACCTGCAGATGTCGGCTGCGCTACTCGCTTCGCTGCCGACGCTCGTCGTCTACATCGTCCTCGGGCGCTACTTCGTCCGCGGGCTTCTCGCCGGGGCGCTGAAGGGTTAGCTGAATGGCCGAGATCGTCCTCGAGAACCTCACGAAGCGATTTCCGAACGGCGTCGAGGCCGTCAAGGACCTCTCGCTCGAGGTCCCGGACGAGAAGCTGCTCGTGCTCGTCGGGCCGTCGGGCTGCGGCAAGACGACGGCGCTGCGGATGATCGCGGGGCTGGAAGAGATCAGCTCCGGTGACCTCTACATCGGTGGCAAGCGCATGAACGACGTGCTCGAGCGCGACCGCGACATCGCGATGGTCTTCCAGAACTACGCGCTCTACCCCCACATGACGGTCGCCCAGAACATCGGCTTCACGCTCAAGCTGAGCCGCCGGCCGCGGAAGGAGATCCGGCAGCGTGTCAAGGAGACGGCCGAGCTGCTCGGCCTCGAGGACCTCCTCGACCGGCGGCCGAAGCAGCTCTCGGGCGGGCAGCGCCAGCGGGTGGCCATGGGCCGCGCGATCATCCGGCAGCCGCAGGCCTTCCTCATGGACGAGCCGCTGTCGAACCTCGACGCGCAGCTCCGCGTGCAGATGCGCGGCGAGATCGAGGCGCTGCAGAAGCGGCTCGGCGTGACGACCGTCTACGTCACGCACGACCAGGTCGAGGCGATGACGATGGGCGACCAGATCGCGGTGCTGCGCGACGGGATCCTCCAGCAGGTCGGGCATCCGACGGACGTTTACGACAAGCCGACGAACCTCTTCGTCGCCGGGTTCATCGGTTCGCCTCCGATGAACCTCGCGATGGCGACGATCGCGGGCGGCGACGGTGGGCTCGTCGCGCGGCTCGGCGACGTCTCGATCCAAATTCCGCAGGAGGTCGCCGGAGAGCAGGAGCTCGAGAAGTGGCGCGACCGCGAGGTGATCCTCGGAATCAGGCCAGAGGATCTGCACCAGGCGCCCGACGGCGCCAGCGCGGACGCGAAGCTGCCGGCGACGGTCGACCGCATCGAGGCGCTCGGCGCAAGCCTGCTCGTGCACTTCGCCGTGGACGCGCCGCCGGCGAGGACGGCCGGCGTCGAGGCGGCCACGGGCGAGCACGGCCTCGAGGAGGTGCCGCTGATCGGCCACGAGGGCGCCTGGTTCTCCGCGTCGTTCGAGCCGCGGAGCGGCGTGCGCACCGGCAACCAGGTCGACGTGCTCGTCGACACGAAGCGGCTGCACTTCTTCGATCCCGAGACCGAGGTCTCGGTCCGGGAGCGAACGCCGGCGCGTAACGCCTAGTCGAGACCTCCGACGTCGAGGACGGCCGTCTTCAGGTCGGTCATGTCGAGCATCGTGTAACGCCCGCCGATCCGGCCCCACCCGGTCCGCGTCCCCGAGGCGCCGCCGAACGGTTCGTGCGCCTCCCAGTAGTCCGTCGAGTCGTTGACGACGACGTTGCCGACCCGCAGGTTGTCGAGGTAGCGGAAGGCCCGCTTCAGGCTCGACGTGTAGACCGCGGCCTGGAGGCCGAGGTGCGAGTCGTTCGCCACCTCGAGCGCCTCGTCGTCACCGGCGACGGTGATCAGCGGCACGATCGGGCCGAACGTTTCGTCGCGGTTGATGAGCGTGTCGACCCCGACGGCGTCGACGACCGTCGGCTGGTAGTAGAGCTCGGTCGGGCGCTCCGAGTCGCGGCTCCCGCCGAGCACGACGGACGCGCCCTTCTCGACTGCATCCTCGAGATGCCGGTCCATCTTCTGCGCGGTCGGCTCGTTGTTCATCGGCCCCACGAGCGTGTCGTCGTCGAACGGGTCGCCGAGTTTCCAGTCGCCGGCCTCATCGACGACGGCCTGCAGGAAGTCGTCGTGCACGTTGCGGTCGACCAGCACTCGCTCGGTCGCGCAGCAGACCTGCCCGGCGCAGAAGAACCCGCCGAAGACGGCTCCCTTCGCCGCCGCCTGCAGGTCGGCGTCCTCGCAGACGATGACGGGGCCGTTACCGCTCGCCTCGATGAGCGTGCGCTTGAGGCCGGCCGCGCGGACGATCTTCTCCGCGGTGGTGTGCGAGCCGACGAAGCCGACGCAATCGATGTTCTCGTCGGTGATCAGCCGTTCGCCGACCTCGCCGCCGCCGTACACGACGTTGACGACTCCTTCGGGCAGGCCGGCGTCGGCCATCGCCTGCATGAAGGTCGCCATCGCGATCGGCGTCCACTCGGAGGGCTTCATGACGATCGTGTTCCCCGCGGCGATGCCCGGCGCGATCAGCTCGACCGGGATCAGCGTCGGGAAGTTCCACGGCGTGATCCCTGCGTAGACGCCGTTCGGCTTGCGGAAGGTGAGGATCCGCTTGTTGACGTCTTGCGAAGGGATGATGGCCGTCTCCATCCGCTTCACGTCCTCCGCGGCGATGCGGAAGTTCTCGGCCGTCTCCTCGATGTCCGGAATCGCCTCGGCCGCGAACGGCTTGCCCTGCTCGAGCGTGAGCTCACGGGCCACGTCTTCCTTGCGCTCGTCGATCAGGTCGGCGATTGCGTGACAGATCGACGCCCGATCCCAGGCCGAGAGGGCGGCCCAGCGGGGCTGAGCCTTCCGAGCGGCGCGCGCCGCGCGGGCGACGTCCTCCGGCCCGGCGTCGGGCACCTCGGCGAGGGTCTCGCCCGTGACCGGCGAGACGATCTGCCTGACGTGCTCGCCGGTCGATTCGACCCACTCGCCGCCAACGAAGTTCTGAAGGGTGCGGACGGTCGTTGCCATGGAGCTCCTTTCGGTTTCAAACACCCGGCACGACGGCCGCCTGGCGGCGGGCATGTTCCGTGCCGCGGAGGACGAGGTAGGCGACGACGATCGCCACGAGCGTGAGCGCGAGGATCATCGCGGCGGTCGCGTTCACGATCGGGGAGACGCCGAAGCGAAGCGACGAGAAGATGCGCAGTGGCAGCGTCGTCGTCCCCGCACCGGAGACGAAGAACGACGTGATGAAATCGTCGAACGAGAACGTGAAGGCCAGGAGTCCGCCCGCGAGGATCGCGGGCGCGAGGCGCGGCAGGGTCACCTGCCGAAACGTCGAGACCGGGCCGGCGCCCAGGTCGTACGACGCCTCTTCGAGCGACTGGCCCATCCCGACAAAGCGTGCGCGCACGATCAGCGCGACAACCGAGGCGTTGAAGACGACGTGCGCGAACAGGATCGTCTTCAGTCCGAGCGGGATGCCGACCTGCACGAAGAAGATCAGCGCCGAGACGCCGAAGACGATCTCGGGCGTGACGAGGGTCATGTAGACGAGCGCGTCGAGCGGCGTCCGCACGACGCCCGGCAGCCGAGGTAGCGCGAGCGCGAACAGCGTCCCCAGCACGGACGCGAGGACGGCGTTGCCCGAGGCGACTAGCAGGCTGTTGCGGAACGGCTCGGTGATCGTCGGGTCGTGGAGCGCCTCGCCGAACCATTTCGTCGAGAAGCCT
>DASQWH010000043.1:0-37511 GCA_035640335.1 Gaiellaceae bacterium
TCTTCTACTCGCACCGCTTCGACCCGGACACGCCGCTCGAGGAGACGATGGGCGCGCTCGACACCGCCGTTCGCCAGGGGAAGGCATTCTACGTCGGCATCTCGTCGTACTCGGCGGCCAAGACGCGCGAGGCGGCCGCGATCCTGTGCGAGCTCCGCACGCCATTCGTCCTCCACCAGCCGTCGTACTCGATGCTGAACCGCTGGATCGAGGACGAGCTGCTCGACGCGCTCGACGAGCTCGGGATCGGCTGCATCGTCTTCTCGCCGCTCGCGCAAGGGATGCTGACGGACAAGTACCTCGACGGGATCCCAGAAGGGTCGCGCGCGACACAGCACAGCACGCTCTCGCCCGAGCTGATCACGGACGAGACGGTGGACAAGATACGCCGCCTGAACGAGATCGCCGCCTCGCGCGGCCAGACCCTCGCGCAGATGGCGATCGCCTGGGCGCTGCGCGACCCGCGCGTCACGTCCGCGCTCGTCGGCGCGAGCAGCGTCGAGCAGCTGGAGGCGAACGTGGGCGCCCTCGAACACCTCGACTTCAGCGCCGACGAGCTGGCCGAGATCGATCGCTACGCAACCGAGAGCGGCATCAACATCTGGGCAACCTCGAGCGAGGTCTGAGAGCGCTTAGGATTCGATCGCGTCCACACCGAGCGCTCGACCTGCGACCGCCGGAGCGCGTCAGCGGAGCCGATCCTTCGCTGAGAGCAACGCTTCATCCGCTGCGGATCAGGCGACGCGACCTTCACGGCGGACTGCTCCACGAGTACGAAGCCGCGGCGTGAAGATCGAGTTTGTGCTACCCCACGGGGTTCTCCACCGGGTCTTGAGCGCAGCGCTCGGGTGTGCTTGGATCTGGTCGCGGCCGTCCTAAGGAGGGGTTTTGGTGTCGAAAAGACGCGTGGTACTCGTTCTGCTCGCGGTCGCCGCCGGTCTCGCTCTTGTCGCCGCGGCTGCGGTCCCCGCCGAGCCGAGCGCCGCGCGTGGCCGGACCCTCACCTACCGCGATCTCTCCGGCTATCGCAGTGGGGTCGCATCCGCGATCCAGTCCTGGAACGCCGCGCGGAGTGGCATCCGTTTCGCGCCGGCCCCAGCGGGGAGCAAGCCCGACTTCACGATCCGCTCGGCGCCGATCGTCCGGCAGGACAACGGTGCAGAGGCTGCCGGTCGCGGCGGTCCCGGATTCGGCGTGGTACTAAGCCGTCGGGTGCTCGGCGATCGCCGCTGGTTCACCCAGCCCCAAGCCGTCGTGGCGGCGCACGAGCTCGGCCATGTGCTCGGTCTTCCGCACAGCCGCGACCGCTGCTCGATCATGAACCAGACGGTCGACGGCAACGAGTTCACATGCATGAAAGCGCGCGCAGGAGCCGTCGGGGACGGGTGGTTCCGGTGCGGCCCGAGCCAGGCGGATGCGCGGGCGGTGGCGAGGCGGCACGGGCTTCGTCCTCCGCCTGCAACGGCGCGAATCGGCTTCTGTCACGTGCCGAGCAGGCTCTTCGCAGCGGCCTACCAGCCGGCGCGCATGGAGGACACGCCGGAGCCCGAGAACGTGGTCGTCGTGGTGCGGAACACGGGCCGGAACGCCTGGCACGGCGAGTCGGTCTTCCTCGAGCTCATCCACAAGGACGGCGATGCCCTCGGTGACCTCAGACTCATCGCCCCGAAGGAGGAGAACGGGACGATCGTCCCCGGCCGTTCGGCAACATTCGTCATCGGGCTCTCGAATCCGTGTCCGGGGAGCGAGGTCGTCTTTGGCGCCCGCCTGCTCGAGGGCTCGTTCAACACGTACGTAGGCGCGACGCAGACGATGCGCGTGCGCACGCCGGGGCCACCGGTCCCGCGCGATTGCCGGTAGCGGACGGCTCCAGGCGGCGAGCAGCCGCAGGCCGCGCTCCCGCATGCGCTCGGTGCGCTTCTGCTCGCGGGCGGGGTGGGCGCGGTCGCCCTCGCGATAGACTACGCGGCGAGCTCGCATTCGTGGATCAGCCCGCCCAGCAGGTCACGGCGGCGGACATGATCGAGGTCGATCGCGTTGCCGATTGCTTCCTCCTCGACCGGCGCTCGCTTGCTCGCTGCCGTTAGCATCGTGCGCTCCGTCGCAGGGATCTTGCTCGTATCGGTCGCTCTCCTCGCGAGCGGGTGCGGATCGGCCGAGACGAGGCGCGCGCAGCCGGCCGAGCAGCTCGCACCGGCGCCGCCGATCGAGGCGATCGACGAGCCGGCACCCGATACAGGGGTCTTCAACGAGCCAGAGCTCAGAAGGCAGGCCCCGGGCGTGCACGTCATCTGCTTCGGAGACGAGGCGCCTCCTGACCCCTCGGATTGCAAGTTGACCCCGGAGCTGAAGGCGCAGGGTGAGAAGGCGGAGCGGGAGTTTCGCGAGGCGACGGAGCCGGCGGACGGCGTCAAACCGCGCGCGATCGCAAGGCTGGCGCTCGAGCAGCGAGGCCCGTCGACGAAGGCGACGCTGGTTGCGTGGCGGGCTCGCTCCGGAAAGCTCTGCACGCTCCTCGAAGTCTCGGACGAGAAGGGCGGTGGGGGCGGCGGCCCCGGCGGACCGTGCGTGCCCGAGCGCCGCAACTGCGGCGAGATCTGCCTCGAGCAGTCGGCTGAAGGCGACGGGCCCGAGCTCGTGTATCTGCTGGCGGGCACGGTGTCGGCCGCCGCGGACGAGCTTGGCATCGAGCTCATCGACGGCAGGACTGTTCGCTACCCGCTCGTCGGGCCACGTGTCCCGGAATTCCCGAACGTCCGCGTCTTCATGCTCGATCTCGGTTCACGGCCCCATCGACGCCTCGAGCTGCGCGCGGGCGAAAGGGTGCTCGACGAGGTCGAGGTGCCGCAGCGCGAGATCGATGCACAACTCTGCTTCCGCGAGCATCCGATGCGTTTTCCCGACAACCCGACGGAACAGGAAATGAAGGATCCGAACCCCGCGCTGGCGGAATGCCTGCGCAAGACGTACCCGGAGGACGGCAACGACTGAGCTGCGGCTCGAGGTCGTCGAGGGCGACATCACGACGCTCGACGTCGACGCGATCGCGAACGCGGCCAACAACGCGCTGTGGATGGGCGCAGGCGTCGCCCGTGCCATCAAGCGGAGCGGGGGAGAGGAGATCGAACGCGAGGCGGTGGCGAAGGGGCCGATCGAGATCGGTGACGCAGTGGCCACCGGTGCAGGGAGCCTCAAGGCGAGGCACGTCATCCATGGCGCCGTCATGGGCCAGGACCTGCGCACGAGCGGCGACCTGATCGAGCGCACCACGCGCAGGTGCCTCGAGGTCGCCGAGGAGCTCGGCTGCCGCTCGCTCGCGCTGCCCGCCTTCGGCACGGGCGTGGGCGGCTTCCCGCTCGACGAGTGCGCGCGGATCATGGTCGGCGCTGCGACCGAGTACGAGCCGGTGACGCTCGAGCGCGTCGTCTTCGCCGTCTTCGGCGACGAGGCGCGGAGGGCGTTCGACACGGCGCTCGAATAGGATCACGACGTGACCGAGGTGCTGGGCGAGGTCCTGACCGCGATCGTGACGCCGTTCCGCGACGACGGCTCGATCGACTACGAGCAGTTCCGAGCTCTCGCGAAGCACCTCGTCGAGAACGGCTCCGACGGCGTCGTCGTCGCGGCGACGACCGGCGAGTCCCCGACGATCGAGGACGAGGAGCGCTTCGAGCTCTTCGCGGCTGCGGTCGACGCCGTCGGAGAGCGGGCGACGGTCATCGGTAGCACCGGCACGTACTCGACCGCGCACTCTGTCCACCTGACGGAGAAGGCGCACGAGCTCGGCGTCGACGGCTTCCTCGTCGTCACGCCGTACTACAACAAGCCGCCGCCGCGCGGGATCGTCGAGCACTTCAAGGCGATCAGCGCCGCGAGCGACAAGCCGATCATCGCCTACAACATCCCGCAGCGCGTCGTCGTCAACATCGAGCCCGAGACGATCGCCGAGCTGGCTGAGATCGCGACCGTCCGCGCGGTCAAGCAGGCGACCGAGGACCTCGACCAGGCGCGCTTCATCGCCACCGAGACCGAGCTCGACCTGTACGCGGGCAGCGACCACCTCGTCTACCCGTTCCTCGAGGTCGGCGGAATCGGCGGCGTCTGTGTCCACACGCACCTCGTCGGCCCGCGTGTAAAGGAGATGGTCCGGCTCTACCGCGACGGCGATGCGGACGGCGCGCGCGCGATCGACGAGGAGCTGAAGCCGGTCGTCGACGCCTGCGCCGTCACGATCAACCCGATTCCGGTCAAGGCAGCGCTGCGCATGCTCGGCCACGAGGTCGGCGGCCACCGCCTGCCGCTCGTCGAGGCGAACGACGACGAGCTGGCCGAGATCCGCTCAGGCCTGGAGCGGGCGGGGCTCCTGGCGAGCGTGCGCGTCTAGCGTCGTCGCCCCCAGCAGGACGCGCTCGGCCTCCGCTGCAACAGGCACAAGGCGCTCGAGACGGCCCTTCAGCGTATGCGGGAGGTGACCCGGAGGCAGGTGCGGCGCCCGGATGAGCACGAAGCCGACGAGGGCACTGTTCTCGCGGCGCAAGGGCAGCGCAAGCGAGACGAGATCGCCCGGTAGCTCGGAACCGGCATCGAGGACGACGTCGGCGCCCGACTCGGCCTCCCGCAGGAGCCAGCTGATGAGCACAGGCTCGGAGGCCTCGGCGTCGCCGTGCTCGAGGTGGACGTAGCCGCCGGAGCCGTCCTCCTCCCAGGCGACGAGCGCCGCGTACGAGAGCTTCCAGCTACGACCGACGGCCTCGAGGAAGCGCTCGAACAGCGCCTCGTCGCTTTCCGTGACGGCAAAGGCGCGGTCGAGCGCCCGCGTGAGCCGCCGCACGCCGAGCCGTCGCGCGACCCACATCTTGAGGCCGATGAGAATCGCGGCAGCGCCGCCCGCGACGAGCTCGAAGACCTCGGCGCCGAATCCAGCGAGGACGGCAATCCCGCCACCGAGCAAGAAGAGCTCGTGCCGCCTGCGCAACTCGCCCGCCGCGCGCGGGAACGTGATCCGTGGGGGCGCGGCCGCATCGCGGAGTGCGGCCAGCTCGTCGCGGCTAAGCGCCGAGGCCGGATCCTCGCCGCGCCGGACGGCGATGAACGCCCTCGCAACCGTCGGGTGGAACTGCGTGCCGCTCGCGTTTTCGAGCTCCTGCAGAGCCTCCTCCTCGGTCAGCGGCTCGCGGAACGACCTGTGGCTCGTCATCGCGTCGAAGCTGTCGGCCACGATCAGGAAGTGCGCGGCGAGCGGGATGTCCTCCGGCAGTGCGCGGTAGTACCCGGTGCCGTTGTAGCGCTCGCGGTGGTACTCGACGGCCTGCGCCTGTTGCGCCGCGAAGCGGAAGCGCTGCAGGAGGCGGGCGGACAGCCGCGGCGCGCGCCACATTGCGCCCCACTCGGCGGGGCTCAGCTTGCCGGGCTTGCGCAGGACTGCCGAGTCGACGGCGACCTTGCCCAGGTCGTGAAGGCGCCCGGCCCACCAGAGGCGGCGCACCTCGGTCGGAGGCAGGCCGAGCGCACGTGCGAGGTCCTGCAGGTAGCCGGCGACGCGCAGCGAATGTCCATGCGTTGACGTGTCGCGCTCGTCGACGATGTTCGCGAATGCCTCCAGTGCGCTCGCCGTCTCGCGGCGGAGCACGGTGATCCGGCCGTAGAGCCGGTCGAGCAGCAGCAGGACGGGGACGACGGCGGCGGCCAGCCAGAGCTGCTCGACGGCCGCGAGCGCGACAACGAGCCCGAGCCCGATCTCCGAGGTGCCGACCAGGAAGTCCGGGCGCATAGCCGGGTGCTCCTTCAGGAGCCCGTCGACGATCGTGCGGCCGGTCCAGTAGACGAAGCCCGCGAGCACGACGGGAAGCACATCCTGCGGCAGGCGGACGTCTCCGCGTACGGCACCCGCGAGCTCATACGCATGGCCCGCTGCGAGCGCGGCCCCCGCGAGCCCGAGAGAGCGCACGAAGAGCGCCCGGAGGCCGTCGTGGCGGAACGGGCGCACGGCGAGCGTGCCGGCGGCGGCGATGAGCGCCGCGGCGAAGGGGCCCGTGACGAGGACGGCGCCGAGATGGATCGGAGCGGAGAGCGAGAAGCGCTCGCCTTCGAGTGGTTCGGGCAGCGACTCGTCGTCCGAGCGTTGGACGGCGAGCGCGAGCACATATGCGGCTGCAAACAGGGCGAACGTCGCCGCAGACGTGCCGAAGTAGGCCGGGAACGGCATCGTTCCGAACGAATCGGCGTGCTTCGCACGCCTCTTTAGCTCGGGCCGCGGCGCCGCTCCCGCGTGGCGCGTCGATAGGTCATTTCAGAAGGATTCCGGCCGCCGCGTCCTCTTTAACGAGCGATAGTCTCCCTCGGATGAGCGAGACGCTGCGGATCGTCGCCCTGGGCGGCCTGGGCGAGGTCGGGAAGAACATGACCGCGTACGAGACGAACGGCGAGATCGTCGTCGTCGACGCTGGCTTGGCGTTCCCGCGCGACGAGCACCTCGGCGTCGACCTGATCCTGCCCGACTTCGCGTACCTGTCTGACAACGCCGACCGCGTCCGTGCGGTGATCCTCACGCACGCGCACGAGGACCACGTCGGCGCCCTGCCGTACCTGCTGCGCGAGGTGCGCGTCCGGCACGTGTGGGGGACGCGACTCACGCTCGGTCTGGCGCAGCCGAAGCTCGACGAGCACGGTCTGCTGCACGCGGCAGAGCTGCATGAGGCGAGGCCCGAGGAAGGGCCGGTCGACATCGGCCCTTTCAACGTCGACTTCGTGCGCATGGCGCACTCAGTCCCGGACAGCGTGGCGGTCGTCCTCTCGTGCGCGGCAGGGCGCGTGCTGCACACCGGCGACTACAAGCTCGACCATACCCCGGTGGACGGGCTGAAGACCGACGTCGGCAAGCTCGCGGAGATCGGCAACCTCGGCGTCGACCTCCTGCTCGGCGACTCGACGAACGCCGAGCGCCCCGGTGTGACCGGCTCGGAGCGGCTCGTCGGCGAGGCGTTCCGCCACATCATCCCCGTCCGGGAGGGACGCGTCCTCGTTGCCTGCTTCGCGTCGAATGTGCACCGGATGCAGCAGGCCGTCGACGTCGCCATCGAGTCGAAGCGCAAGGTCTGCGTCGTCGGCCGGTCGATGCGGAAGAACCTCAACATCGCGCGCAACCTCGGGTACCTGGAGGCCCCGGACGACACGTTCATCCGCCCGCCGGAACTTGCGGAGCTGCCGCCGCGCGACGTGCTCATTCTCTGCACGGGCAGCCAGGGAGAGCCGCTCTCGGCGCTGACGCGGGTCGCGTACAACGACCACCCGGCGGTGTTCGTCGAGCGTGGCGACACGGTCATCGTCTCGGCGAAGCCGGTGCCCGGGAACGAGCTCCGCGTGCACGACACGATCAACCGGCTGGCGAAGTCCGGCGCAGAGGTGCTGCACCAGGAGATCGCGCCCGTGCACGTGTCGGGGCACGGAAACGCCGAGGAGCTGCGCACGATCCTCGGCCTCGTGCGCCCGAAGGCGGTCATGCCCGTCCACGGCGAGTTCCGGATGCTCGCGGCGCACGCTCAGCTCGCGCGCGAGGGCGGCGTGCCCGCCGACTCGATCATGATCGCGGAGAACGGCTCCGTCGTCGAGCTCGAGCGCGGGCGGCCGCCGCGAATCGTCCACGAGGTCGAGACGGGCGTCACGTTCGTCGACGGGCTCGGAGTGGGGGACGTCCGCGACGTCGCGCTCCGCGACCGCCGCCACCTCTCCGAGGACGGCGTCTTGATCATCGTCGCGACGCTGAGCCTGAACGGCGCGGGGAGCAGCGGCACGCCCGAGCTGATCGCCCGCGGATTCGGAGACGTCGAGCCGCTGATCGACGAGATGCGCGACGAGGCCGCGCGTGTCCTCGACGACTGTCTCGCGCAGGACATCAGCGAGATCAAGCTCCTCCAGGAGCACCTCCACGATGCGCTCGGGCAGCTCGTTTACGACAGAACGGGGAGGCGCCCGATGATTTTGCCCGTCATAGTGGAGGTATGAGCGCGCTACGCGCCCAATGTTCACGGCAGCGGGCCACCCGGAGTAGGGGCTCGTGAGCACGCTGCGAGCAGAACCCGGCTGGGCAGACGTCTTGATAGACGAGGCGGCCGAACCGGCGACCGCGCAGCGGCTCGTAGCGCAGCTGCGCGCCTGCCAGGCCGCGGCGCTTTCGTTCTGCCGGCTCCTCGAGCGCTGGTCGCGCGGCGAGGCCACACCGTCGACCGCGGGAGCACGCGAGGCCGCGTTGCGCCGCGCCGCGGAACGCGCCGAGACCGCGCTCGCGGGCCTCGAACAGCCCCTTGGCCGCTATCTGCTCGAGCTGGAGGCCGACCAGGCGGAGGGCCGCTCGTGGTACGGCGAGCCAGGGCGCGCCGAGCTGGTCGAGTGGGAGCCTGTGCTGCGCCGGGCAGGCGTAGTCGCCTCGCCGGTGCGGGTCACGCAGGCGTACCTGGAGCTGGCCGTGCTGGTGCGGGCGCTCGAAGGTCTGGAGGCCGCGGCGAGAATCCGCTCCGTCCCGGACCGCTCGTCTCTCTGGGCGGGCCTCTTCGACCTACGCGAGAACCTCCTGGGCCGCGCGGTCGAGGATCTGAGAGCCTTGGCGGCCTGATAAGCGCCGCGCCAGGTTGTAGCCGCGGGTTAGACAGGTGGCGGTTCCCGCGCTGACTCGAGCACCACAGCCGGGGCACCGAACTTGGTCGGACTTGGCCGTTTTCGGACAGATCCCGACCGCAGCACACATCCGCTCCACGCTCGACCGCTGGCGCCTTCTGGGCAGGGCTCTTCGGCCTGCGCGATCACCCTTTCAGCCGCGCGGGGTCGAGGATCAAAGCGCTCGTGGCGTAGCCTCGTCCGCTTGGATTAGCTCGGGCACCGCAAAGCCGCCCGTAAACAATCGAACCTGCGAACAGAGAAGCCCCGCCGAGCGGGGCTTCTCTCACCTGCTAGTTGCCTTGGTCTACGACTACGAGACAGGAACGGTGATCGTATCCGAGACCGTTGAGTCCTCCGTGAGCGTAATCGTGGCATCCCCGAATTCCACGTCCGTGACGGTCGCCGTCCACTTCGGGTTCGGGCACGAGCCCGGCGGCGCAGACGGTGTATTCGAAGTCACGGTGAAGCGGGCGCTTCCGTTCCTCGGGGTGGGGAACGGTCCACTGGTGCCGGCCACCGTCGTACTGAAGTTCTGACCAGGCGCCACGTTCCCGGCCGGGTTGGTGCAGGTCACGGTCGCGGTGCCTGGCGCTGAGACGCTGATCGTGAACGTCGTGCCGCCAAGTCCGGCGACCTTGCCGGTGCACTCGACCGTCGTTCCCTCGTCGGTGCATGTCGGTGTGCCGACGAAGTGTCCGGACTGCGCCCATGCCACGCTCGCGAACGCGGCGACTGTGCCAATCACAAGAGCGAGAACAATGTTCCGCTTCATGTGCCGCATATGTCTCTCTCCCTTCTATCCCTGTCCAGGCTATGGGCTCTCAGGCCCATCGCCACCTGCTGAGATGGGAGTGCGTGGTAGTCACCTCCTCCGCTTGGAGGTGGGCGTGCCGGCAAGCCCGAAAGCCCCGCGGCCGCCGGGCACTGTGGGGGAAGACTCCCACTGCCGCACGCCTCTTTCCTCTCTCTGCGGCCACGCGCCACTCCGCCGCTCCGCAGGCCGCAGGTGGTTGGGGAGAGCTCCAGTTAACCGCGGCTGCGCCGGACTTTCAAGAAGAAGAAGTACGAGATAGTCAAGCATTGCGCCCAATTTGCTCATTTTCGACCGCATCGTTTAACCACGTGACGTGACCGCGGTCACGACGACGAACGCCGCCAGCGCGACCAGGACGTAGAGGAGGCCACGCAAGACCATGCCGCGAATGGCGCGCACCGATGCGGCGTCTCGCTTTGAGGCAGGAGCCGCCTCCGTAACGCGCAGAGCACTATTCCTAGGCCCCCCGTACAGCTCGAGAATGCCGTCGGGCCGCGCGGCGCACTCGCGGCACAGCTCGGCGAGTATGAGCTCGATGCCGAATCCAGAATCCCAGACCAGCCGCTGCCGCTCGGATCTCGTGCGAGGCCGGCCGCATATATCGCATGTATCGAACGCAATCGGTTCGGCCACATCGCGACCCATAGAGTCTCCGAACCGCTTCTCGCGTCGAGTGGAAATGGCATCCGAAACGTCTACCGGAACCCGGGCATTCGTCAAGAACCAATCGCTGGTACTTCCGGTGACTCTGGGGCTCGAGAGCAGGAAGGCACTGCGGAGCCTCGAATCCGCACGTCATGGCGCCTCGCAGGCGGAAGCGACGCACCCTGAAGACGCGCACGCCGTCGCGCGTGAAGAAGGCGCGGACCAAGCGGGCCAAGCGGCCGAAGGGGCACCAGCACCCTGAGCTGATCGGGCTCGGGCTCACCGCGTTCGGCCTCTTCCTCGCCACCGTCGTCTACCTCGGCTGGAACGGCGGCTCGGTCGGCGGCTGGATCGTCGACGCGTTCCGGGCCGTGATCGGCGACGGGGTCTATGCCTTGCCGATCGCGCTCGTGACGGTCGGCAGCCTGATGCTCGTCCGCAGCGCGGTCGTCGAGCTGCGCCCGTTTCGCACCGGGATGACGGTCTCGGCGGTCGGTCTGATGATCACGCTCGGCAAGCACGGCGGCTGGATCGGCGGCGCGCTCGCGGGTGCTCTCGCCGCCATGCTCGGTGAGACGGGCGCCACCCTCGTCGGCGTCACGCTCCTCATCGCCGGCGCGGTCCTTCTCTCCGGCGCCTCGATCGGCGCGATCCTGCGCGGCTCCGGTCACGCGATGCGGCAGACGGCCCGCGCGGCGAAGCGTTCGCTCGACCGCATCGCCGAGGCCGACGCCGAGCCGCCCGAGATCGTCTCGACCGCCCAGCCCGCGCGCCCGCCCGTGGACGGGGCGGCCGAATTCCCCGACGTCGTCGGCCAGGCCGAGCCCGCAGCGCTGATCCCGTTCCCGACCGAGGAGAACGCACGGCCCGAGGAGCCGGAGGAGGAGCCGAGCGTCTTCGACGCCACGCCTGCCGCCAAGGACTACCGCCTGCCTGACCGCAGCCTCCTGCGCACCGGCACCTCGAACGGCACGCCCGGCGAGGGCAGCGCCCAGGTCGCCCAGGCGCTCACACAGGCGCTCGCAGACTTCGGCGTCCAGGCGACCGTCATCGGCCAGATCGTCGGCCCGCGCGTCACACGCTACGAGCTTCAGCTGGCGGCCGGCACGAAGATGTCCAAGGTCGCGGCCCTCAAGGACGATCTCTCATACGCGCTCGCCACGACCGAGATCCGCATCCTCGCGCCGATCCCCGGCAAGCAGGCCGTCGGCGTCGAGGTGCCGAACCTGAGCCCGAACCTCGTCACGCTCGGCGACGTCTACGACGACCTGCCGCAGACGGCGAGCCCGCTGGCGGTCTGGCTCGGCAAGGACATCTCCGGCAACGCCGTCTGGACCGACCTCGCTCGCATGCCGCACATCCTCATTGCGGGGACGACCGGCTCGGGCAAGTCGGGCTGCATCAACACGATCCTGACCTCGACGCTCCTGCGCGCCACCCCCGACGACGTGCGCATGATCCTCATCGACCCGAAGCGGATCGAGCTCTCCTACTACGAGTCGATCCCGCACCTGCTGACGCCGGTCGTCTCCAGCCCGAAGGAGGCGGCGATCGTGCTCGCCAACGTCCTGGCCGAGATGGATCGCCGCTACGAGCGCCTCAGCCAGGTGCGCGCCCGCAACCTGCCCGAGGCGAACCGCACGTTCCGCCAGCGCGGGGAGGAGACTCTGCCGTACCTGCTCGTCGTCATCGACGAGCTCGCCGACCTGATGATGATCTCGCCGCAGCAGGTCGAGGACGCGATCATCCGGCTCGCGCAGAAGTCGCGCGCCGTCGGCATCCACCTCGTGCTCGCCACGCAACGGCCTTCTGTCGACGTCATCACCGGGATGATCAAGGCGAACGTCCCGTCGCGGATCGCGTTCGCTGTCTCGAGCCAGACGGACTCGCGCGTGATCCTCGACCAGGCGGGTGCCGAGAGCCTCCTCGGCCAGGGAGACATGCTCTTCAAGCCGCTCGGCACCTCGCGCCTGCAGCGCCTTCAGGGCGCCTACGTGAGCGAGGAGGAGATCGCGCTCGTCGTCGAGCAGTGCAAGGGCCAGCGTGAGCAGCAGCTGGACGAGTCGCTGCTCGAGGCTCCCGAGCCGCCGCCCGATGCCGAAGGAGCGGACGAGGACGGCGAGTTCGACCCCGACCAGGATCCGCTGCTCGAGCGGGCGATCGAGGTCGTCGTCCAGGCGCAGACGGCATCCACGTCCCTGCTCCAGCGGCGCCTGCGCGTCGGTTACACGCGCGCCGGGCGCCTGATCGACATGCTCGAGCGCCGCGGGATCATCAGCGGCTACGAGGGCTCCAAGCCAAGAAGGGTCCTGGTCGATGAAGCTGCACTCGACCGAGTACTGAGCTAACTCGCTCGGGGAACCTCCCGGTTCCCCGAACCCCTCCACTGGTCCGCGCGCGGCTCCGCCGGGCGCGGACAGGCGCTTCGCGCCGCTCAAAACCTCGCCGAGTCCTCGTCGACGAGGGCCAGCTCGACCGGGTAGTGACTTAGCTCCTCCCGGACTCGTTTACCATCGCTCGCGGAAATCACGAGCGTGGCAAGGAGGGTGCAAGTGAGGAAGAAGCGATGGACGTCGTGGCTCCTGGTGGTGTCCGCGGCGATGTTCCTCGCCGTCGGCGCGACCGCCTGTGGCGGCGATGACGAGGGTGGCGGCGGAGGCGACAAGATCAAGGTCGGCCTCGTCACCGACACGGGAGGCGTCGACGACCGTGGCTTCAACGAGTTCTCGATCAACGGGCTCGAGCGGGCCGAGAAGGAGCTCGACATCGAGAAGCGCGTCTACGTCTCGCAGTCTGCGGACGACTACAAGCCGAACCTCGAGGCTGCGGTCGACGACGGCAACGACTTCGTGATCGCGGTCGGGTTTCTGCTCGCACCGTCGACGATCGCGGTGGCGAAGGAGAACCCCGACGTCAGCTTCGCGGGCGTCGACCACTTCTACGGCGGAGAGGGCTGCGAGAAGGGCGGCACGTGCACGGTGCCGAACGCCCTCGGGATGCAGTACCCGTCGGAGGAGTCCGGCTACCTCGCAGGTGTCGTGGCCGCGCTGATGACGAAGACGGGCACAGTCTCGACGGTCGGGGGCAAGAAGATCCCGCCGGTCGACAACTGGATCGCCGGCTACCAGCAGGCGATCAAGGACACCAAGCCGAGCGTGAAGTACCTGAACGCGTACTCGGACAACTTCGACGATCTGGCGAAGTGCAAGGAGATCGCGATCGACCAGATCGGGCAGAAGGCGGACGTCGTCTTCCAGGTCGCCGGCAAGTGCGGTCTAGGGGCGATCGACGCGGCGTGCGAGAAGAACGTGACCGCGATCGGCGTCGACGTCGACCAGGCCGCGCAGGGTAAGTGCGTGCTGATGAGCGCGCTCAAGCCGCTCGAGTCGTCCGTGTTCGACGTGATCAAGGTCTTCAAGGACGGCACCTTCAAGGGCGGCAAGAACCAGTTCTACGGGGTGCAGCAGCTCCCCGACGCGAAGCTGCTGACCGACTTCACGAAGCCGGTTCCGGCCAACGTCCAGGCTGCGGTCGACAAGGCCGAGAAGGGCCTCAAGGACGGCACGATCGACCCGCCGTCCGACCCGGCGAAGGTCAAGTAGTCCCAGCACGGTACGGGGGCGGGCGCCCGGTCCGCCCCCGTACGATTGCGGCCACATGAGCGAGGCGCCCCCTCTCCTCGAGCTGAAGGGCATCACGAAGCGGTTCCCGGGCATCGTCGCGAACGACCGGATCGACTTCGACCTCGAGCGTGGCGAGGTGCACGCGCTGCTCGGGGAGAACGGCGCCGGCAAGTCGACGCTGATGAACGTCCTCTACGGTCTCTACCAGCCCGACGAGGGCGAGATCCTCATCGACGGCAAACCGGTCTCGATCCGCTCACCGAAGGACGCGATCGATCGCGGCATCGGGATGGTGCACCAGCACTTCATGCTCATCCCGGTCATGACCGTCGCCGAGAACATCGTGCTCGCCACGGAGCCGACCCGGGCGGGCGTGCTGCTCGACTACGACGACGCCGTGAAGCGTGTCCAGCGGATCGCTGACACGTTCAAGTTCCGCATCGATCCGCGCGCGCGGGTCGAGAACATCGGCGTCGGCCAGCAGCAGCGAGCCGAGATCCTGAAGGCGCTCTACCGCGGCGCGGACGTGCTCATCCTCGACGAGCCCACGGCCGTGCTCACGCCGCAGGAGGCGAAGGAGCTCTTCTCGATCCTGCGCACGCTGACGCAGGAGGGCATGTCCGTCATCTTCATCAGCCACAAGCTGAACGAGGTGCTGGAGATAGCGGATCGCGTGACCGTGCTCCGGCGGGGCAAGAAGATCGAGACCCTGGCGCGCGAGGGCGCGACGCAGCCGCAGCTGGCGAAGCTGATGGTGGGGAGGGAAGTGCTGCTCCGCGTCGACAAGAAGGCGGCCGAGCCGGGGGAGACGCTTCTCGAGGCGAGGGACCTGCACGTCCTCGACGAGCGCGGCCTGCCCGCGGTGCGCGGAGTCTCCTTCGAGGCGCGAGCCGGCGAGATCGTCGCCATCGCGGGGGTCGACGGGAACGGCCAGTCGGAGCTGATCGACGCCCTCACGGGGCTGACGAAGGTGCAGAGCGGCGAGATCCGCGTCGGCGACCAGGTGATCACCCGCGATTCGGCGCGCGAGCGGCTGGACGAAGGCATCGGGCACATCCCCGAGGACCGGCAACTGCGCGGGCTCGTCCTCGACTTCTCGCTCGCCGAGAACCTCGGGCTTCACGACTACCGCCGCAAGCCCAACTCGCGCATGGGCTTCCTCTTCCCCGGTCGACTCGTCGAGTGGGCGCGGCGCGTCCTGAAGGCGTTCGACGTGCGCGGCGGCGGCCCGCAGACGCCCGCCTCGGCGCTCTCGGGCGGGAACCAGCAGAAGGTCGTGATCGCGCGGGAGATCGAGCGCGACCCCCGTGTCCTCGTCGCCGCGCAGCCGACACGCGGCCTCGACGTGGGCGCGATCGAGTTCGTGCATCGCCGGCTCGTCGAGGAGCGCGACGAGGGCCGCGCCATCATCCTCGTCTCGCTGGAGCTGGACGAGGTGCTTTCGCTGGCCGACCGCATCCTCGTCATCTTCGACGGCCAGATCGTCGGCGAGTACGGGCCGGACGCGACGGACGAGGAGCTCGGCGTCGCGATGACGGGCGGCACGCGCGAGGAAGCGGCTTGAGCGTCACTCCGCCCGCGCCTCCCGCCGAGGAAGAGGTCTATCCGCTCCGCGCCGGGATCTACGAGCGGGCGGGCGGCTTCCTCATCCCGCTGGCGGCGACGGTCCTCGCCTTCCTCATCGGCGGCCTCGTCGTGCTCGTCACCGGGCATAACCCGGTCACGGCGTACAGGGCCATCTTCGAGGGCGCCGGTTTCAACTGGTTCTTCCCGTGGGTGACCGGAGACGACCGGGCCGCGGCCGCCGTCGACCTCCAGCAGACCCTGCGCGTGGCGGCGCCGCTCATGCTCACGGCGCTCGCGGTGGCGTTCGCATTCCGCTGCGGCCTCTTCAACATCGGCGGGCAGGGGCAGTACTGGGTCGGCCTCATCTTCGCCCTCTACGTCGGGATCCATCTCGACGGCCTGAGCCGGCCGCTCCACGTCACGCTCGGCCTGCTCGCCGGGATCCTGGGCGGCGCGATCTGGGGCGGCATCGCCGGCCTCCTACGGGCGACCGTCGGCGCGCACGAGGTGATCACGACGATCATGCTCAACTGGATCGCGATCTTCGGCGGCCAGTGGCTCTTCGAGCTCGGGGGACCGTTACAGGGGCCGATTCCGTCCCTGCCGCGCTCCGAGTCGGTCGCCGAGTCGGCGAAGCTCTGGCTGATCTGGCCGGACTTCCTGGACGCGCGCCGCGAGGTCCTGCACGCGGGCTTCCTCGTCGCGCTGGTCGCGCTCGTCGTCTACTACGTGATCCTGAACCGCACGACGCTCGGCTACGAGGTGCGCGCCGTGGGCTTCAACCCGGAGGCCGCACGCTACAGCGGCATTCCCGTCCGGCGGAGCTACTTCCTGGCTCTCGCCATCTCCGGCGCGTTCGCCGGCCTCGCGGGCGCGATCGACATGCTCGGCGTCAAGTACACGGTCGACACGAGCGACTTCGGCAGCCAGGTGGCGTTCACGGGCATCGCCGTCGCCTTGCTCGGGCGGAACAAGGCGATTGGCATCTTCTTCGCCGCGCTGCTCTTCGCCGGGCTGCAAACCGGAACGTCGACGAGGCAGCTCGACCCGGACGTCTTCGAGCCCGCGCTCGCGACCGACCTCGCGACGATGATCCAGGCGCTCGTCATCTTCTTCGTCGGCGCGGAGTTTCTCATCGTCTACCTGTGGGGCCTTCGCCGCCGCCTTCCCACCCGGCCGCGACCGCGCGAGGAGCCGGCGACGTGATCGCGGACGGGATCGCGCGCCTCCCGAGGTTCTCGCCCGAGCGGGCGATCGCCGGGGCCGGCATCGCGCTCGGCGCGCTCGCCCTCTGGGTGACGTTGCCGCCGTGGACGGTTCGCGACCTGGCCGTGCCGCTTGCACTCGGCCTGCTCGCCGCGTTCTGCGCCGTCGCTGTGTTCGTGAGAGGCGAGTGGCGGCTCGGTGGGTGGGCGCTTGCCGCCGCTGTCCTCGGCGCCGGGGCAGGGCTGTGGGCTCAGGGGGTGGAACGGGACACGCTGCAGGGGATCTTCACCGCGGCGCTGCTCGCCTCGATGCTGCGGTTCGCGACGCCGCTGGCGTTCGCGGCGATGGGCGGCATCTTCTCGGAGCGCTCGGGCGTCGTGAACATCGGCCTCGAGGGGATGATGCTCGTCGGGGCCTTCTTTGCGATCTGGGGCTCGATCTGGGGTGGCTCGTGGCTCGTCGGCCTGCTGATGGCGATGATCGCGGGCGGGCTGCTCGCGCTCATCCACGGGATCTTCTGCATCCACCTCCAGTCCGACCAGATCGTGAGCGGGTTCGCCGTCAACTTCCTCGCGCTCGGGCTGACGGGCTACCTGTTCAGCGCGATCTACCCCGACGGCATTCCGACCAACGAGGTGTCGCGCGTCCCGCAGGTCACGCTCTCGTTCCTCGACGAGATTCCTGCGCTCGGGGACTTCCTCCAGGGCGTCTTCGGCGGGCTCAGCCTGCTGGTCTGGCTGATGTTCCTGACGGTCGTCTTCTCCTACATCGTGCTGTTCAAGACGCCGATCGGGCTGCGCATCCGCTCGGTCGGCGAGCATCCCCGCGCGGCCGACACCGTCGGCATCTCCGTCTACGGCGTCCGCTACGCGGCGGTGATCACGTCAGGCGTGCTGGCCGCGCTCGGCGGCGCGTACCTCTCGATCGGGTTCGTCGGCACGTTCTCCGAGAACATGACGGCCGGCCGGGGCTTCATCGCCCTGGCAGCCGTCATCTTCGGGAAGTGGCGGCCGGGCTGGGCGTTCGTCGCAACGCTTCTCTTCGGGTTCGGCTTCGCGCTCTCGATCCCGCTCCAGCGCGAGGCCGACGTCTCCGAGAACCTGATCTCGACGTTGCCGTACGTCCTGACGCTGATCGCCGTCGCGGGCCTCATCGGCCGCTCCATCCCGCCTGCCGCAGTTGGTCGCCCGTACCGAAAGCAGTAACGCGACGAAGCCGCGGCGGAACAACGCCGCCCGGTTCTCGTTCCTGTTCGCGCTACTCGGCGTGCTCGCGCTTCCCGCCGCGGTGGCCGTGACCGAGTACCACGACGAGCTGCGGTTGCTGCACGCGGGCTTCGGCGTGCCGGTGGCGTTCGTCTTCTCCGCGCTCGGCGTCTGGCTCGCGCGGCGGGGGCGGCGGAACTACGAGCGCACCCTGGGCCGTGTCGGCGGGCGCGGGATCGGCCGCGCGGGGCGGATTCTGGGCTGGATCGGGATCTACGTTTCGCTACTCGGTGCGGCCTCTTTGGCGGTCTACGCGCTGGAATTCTTCGTTCTCGACTGAGCCCACTACAATCGGCCCTTCGGGTGTTCGAGATCGGCAACAGCCTGCGCGAGGCACGACTGCGGCAAGGCCTCGACTTCCCGCAGATCGAGCAGGCGACGAAGATCCGCGGGAAGTACGTGCGCGCCCTCGAGGAGGAGCAGTTCGACGTCCTCCCGGCGCCCACGTACGTGAAGGGCTTCCTGCGCTCGTACGCCGAGTTCCTCGGCCTCGACGGTCAGCTGTACGTCGACGAGTTCAACTCGCGCTATGTCCGCGGCGAGGTCGAGGACGAGCAGCCGCTGCGCGCGCGGGCGGGCCCATCGTTCCGGCGGCGCGCGGCGCCGATGGAGAAGAACGCGTTCCTGCTCGCCATCGGTGCGATCGGCGCGCTGACAGCGCTCGTCTTCATCGCCTGGCGGTTCGGCGCGGACGAGCCACCGAATGTGCCGTTGCCCGAGAACACCGTTCAGGGTACGGCGGCGAAGCGACCGGCCGTCAAGCCGGCCCGCCTCGGCCTGCGGGCGGTGAACGGAAACGTCTGGCTGCAGGTGCGCCGTGGGTCGTCCGCCGGGCGCCTCGTCGAGGCAGGCACGCTCGAGCAGGGGCAGTCGCGCCTCTACGTGGCTCCTCGGCTCTGGGTCGCCGTGCGCGCTCCGGCGAACCTCCGGCTGCGGCTGAACGGCAGGAGCGTCGCTGTGCCCGGGCGCGGTTCCGGGCCGGTTCGGCGACTGGTCGTCACGGCGCGCGGCGTGAAGCTCGCCCCCAGCGCCGCTTGAGCCGCCCCCGAGCGGCGATCGTCGTCACCGGCAGCGAGCTGACGCGCGGCGGACGGCAGGACGAGAACGGCCCCTTTCTCGCACGTGAGCTCGCGGAGCGCGGCCTCGAGCCCGAGCGCATCGTCGTCGTCGGCGACCGGCCCGAGGAGCTCGAGGCTGCGCTCGCCGAGGGCCTGCGCTCCGACCTGCTCGTCACCTCCGGCGGACTCGGGCCGACGCACGACGACCGCACCGTGGAGGTGCTGGCGAAGATTGCCGGCCGAGGTGTCGTCGTGGACGAGGACCTGGAGCGGCAGATCGAGGCGTTCTCACGTGAGCTTGCCGCGCGGTATCGGCGCTCCTACGCCGATTTCGAGGAAGGGGTGCGCAAGCAGGCCTCGCTCCCGGAGGGGGCCGAGGTGCTCGGACTGGCCGGGACCGCGCCCGGGCTGGTGCTCGAGGTGGACGGGGCCGTCGCGGTCGTCTTGCCCGGCCCACCCGGGGAGCTGCGACGGCTCTGGGAGCGCGCGGTCGAGTCGGCGCCGGTGCGTGGTGTTCTCACGCGCGCGCGGGCGCCCGAACGGCGCGTGCTGCGGTTCTACGGCGTCAGCGAGTCGGCGGTGGCACGGGCGCTCGCAGAGGCCGGGGGCGAGCCGGAGGGCGTCGAGGCGACCGTCTGCGCGCACGGCGGGGAGATCGAGGTGCTGCTGCAGGGAGCGGGGGAGGGGCTCGCGGACGCGCTGCGAGCTTCCCTCGCGCCGTTCCTGTTCGCCGAAGACGAGCGGACGGTCGAGGAGCTCGTCCTCGAGGCGGCCCGCGCGGCGGATCTCACGGTCGGCACGGCCGAGTCGTGCACGGGCGGGCTCGTCGCTGTGCAGCTGACGCGCGTCCCGGGGTCAAGCGACGTCTTTCGCGGCGGCATCGTCGCCTACGAGAACGACGTCAAGGTCGGCCAGCTCGACGTACCGGAGGAAACGCTCGCCGAGCACGGCGCCGTCTCGGCCGCGACGGCGGCGGCGATGGCGGCGGGCGTCCGGGCGACGCTCGGCGTCGACGTGGCCGTTTCCGTCACCGGCATCGCGGGGCCCGGCGGCGGGACCGCGGAGAAGCCGGTCGGGCTCGTGTTCCTGCACGCCGAGGGCCCGGACGGATCGGATGCGCTCGAGCTGCGGCTGCACGGCGGCCGCGAGCAGATCCGGCGGCGCGCGACCGTAGCGGCGCTCCACCTCCTGCGGCGTCTTCTGACACAGAGTCGCGACGAAGGCACATGAGCTCGGCCGCTAGGGTCGGAGACCGTGAGCGCCTGCGCCTCTTCGTCGCCTTTCGCCTGCCGGAAGAGACTCTTCGGCACCTTGTCTCGTGGCAGCAGGACGTCCTGCGCCCACCCGAGGGCGTGCGCGTGGTCCCGAAGGAGAACCTCCACGTCACGATCGCGTTCCTGGGGCACCGCCCGGCCGAGGAGCTGGACGCGATCGCCGGTGCTGCCCGCGAGGCGGCCCAGACGGGGGAGCGCCCGGTGCTGACGCCGACGCGGTACCGCGAGACCCGCTCGGTCGGCATGCTCGTCTTCGACGACGAGGGCGGCTTGGCGACGCGCATCGCCGAGGACGTCCACGAGCGACTCGAGCGGCTCGGCGTCTACGAGCGCGAGCAGCGGCGCTGGCTGCCTCACGTGACCGTCGCGCGCTTTCGCAAGCCTCCTCGACTCCATCCGCCGGTGCCCGAGCTCGGCCGCGTGGCGCTGTCCGATGCCGCTGTCTACATATCTAAGCTGCGCCGTGGCGGAGCGGAATATGAAGTCCTGGAATCGTTTGCGCTAGGAGGTCGATGAGAGTGGATCGCGAGCAGGCCCTCGACACCGCGCTCGGGCAGATCGAGCGCCAGTTCGGCAAGGGCTCGGTCATGCGCATGAACGATCACGCGCAGGTGGCGACGGGCGCCGTCTCGAGCGGCTCGCTCGCGCTCGACCTCGCCCTCGGCGTCGGCGGGCTGCCGCGTGGGCGCATCGTCGAGATCTTCGGTCCGGAGTCCTCCGGGAAGACGACGCTCGTCTATCACGTGATCGCCGAGGCCCAGCGGCGCGGCGGCATCTGCGCCTTCATCGACGCCGAGCACGCGATGGATCCGCAGTACGCGCGTCGGATCGGCGTCAACATCGACGAGCTGCTCGTCTCCCAGCCGGATCACGGCGAGCAGGCGCTCGAGATCGCCGAGCTGCTCATCCGCTCGGGAGCGCTCGATGTCGTCGCCGTCGACTCGGTCGCCGCGCTGACGCCGAAGGCCGAGATCGAGGGCGAGATGGGGGACAGTCACGTCGGCCTGCAGGCGCGGCTGATGAGCCAGGCCCTCCGCAAGCTCGCAGGCACGCTCAACCGCACCGAGACGATCGCGATCTTCACGAACCAGCTGCGGGAGAAGATCGGCGTCATGTTCGGGTCGCCCGAGACGACACCGGGTGGGCGGGCGCTGAAGTTCTACTCGTCCATCCGGCTCGACATCCGCCGCATCGAGACGCTCAAGGAAGGCGTCGAGGCGATCGGCAACCGCGTCCGCGTCAAGGTCGTCAAGAACAAGGTCGCGCCGCCGTTCAAGCAGGCCGAGTTCGACATCATCTACGGGTCGGGGATCCCCTGGGAAGGGACGGTCCTCGACGCGGCGATCGAGCGCAAGGTCGTCCAGAAGTCGGGCTCGCACTTCAGCTTCGACGAGGAGCGCCTCGGCCAGGGACGCCAGAACGCGGCCGCGTTCCTGCGTGAGCATCCCGACGTCGCGGAGAAGATCCTGCAGCGCATCCAGACGCAGCTCGGCACGGAGCAGGTCGTCTCGGCCCGGCTGCTGCCCAAGCAGGCGGAGGGCCAGGAGGCGAGCCCTGAGCCGGAAGAGGTCAGCGCGAAGACCTGAGCCGGCGCCGAGCGGCTCGCCGACCGTCACGGCCCTGCGCGCCGCCCCTCGCGGGCGCGTGAAAGTCGACGTCGACGGAGCGCCGTGGCGAACCGTTCCGGTCGAGGTCGTGCTCGCCGCCGGGCTCCACGTCGGGCTCGAGCTCGACCGTGCGCGCCTTCGCTTGCTTCGCCGTGAGCTGCGCTCGCGCGAGGCCCTGACGAAGGCAGCGCGACTGGTCGCGCGGCGGGATCTCACCGAGCGGCGCCTCGACGACGAGCTGGCGCGGCGCCGCGTCTCGCCCTCCGATCGGCGCGAGACCGTCGCGCGGCTCGTCGACGCAGGCGCGGTGGACGACGAGCGCCTCGCGCGCAGGCGGGCCGAGCTCCTGGCGGCGCGGGGATCGGGCGACGCGCTGATCCGCGCCGATCTCGAGGCGCGCGGCGTCGACCGTGACCTCGTCGCAGCCACGGTGGAGGTCCTTGAGCCCGAGGTTGTTCGGGCGCGAAGAGTGATCGCGAGCCGCGGCTCGAGCCCGCAAACCGCGCGCTATCTGGCACGGCGAGGGTTCCGGGAGGACGCCGTCGAGTCGGCCCTCGAGGGGTTCGTTGCAGAAGACTGGTAATCGGCGATAGGATGTGACTGCTTCATCCGACATTTTTGCCTGCACCAAGCGCATTTTCCGAATCCGTTCCTAAGAATCCGACTCAGATCACGGCACATGGCGACAGCGAGGAGAGCTTTCCGGGCAGGGCACTAAACGCGGTGGCGTAGCCATGCTCGCGGCGGCCCGCGCGGGTCGCCGGCCGATTCGGAAAGTGACGCCGGGCGCCGGTGAAGGTGCCGGGTGGCGCCCCGCCCGATCGCGGGTGGGACAACCAGACCCGGGAGCGCCATGCTCGTCGTCGCAGCACTGATCATCGGCATCGTCCTCGCCGCGGCGGTCGCGGTGATCGCGCTCCGGCTGATCGGCGCCTCGCGCCTTGGTGCCGCGCATCGCGAGCGCGAGCTCCTCCTCTCGGAGGCCAACCGAGAGGCTGAGACGATCCGGCGCGAGGCCGCGGTCGAGGCGCGTGAGGAGGTGTCCCGGCTGCGGGCCGAGCTCGAGCGCGACCTCCGCGAGCAGCGCGCCCGGATCACCAAGATCGAGGAGCGTGCGCTCAAGCGTGAGGACGAGGCACAGGAGCGGCTGAAGGACCTCGGACGGCGCGAACAGGGCCTCAGTGACCGCGAGACGCACGTCAAGGAGCTCCAGGAGGAACTGAAGGAGGCGAAGCACCGCCAGCTCGCCGAGCTGGAGCGAGTCGCCAACCTGACCGTCGCCGAGGCGAGGGCGGCGCTGATGACGCAGTCGGAGGAGCTGATCAAGCATGACCTGGCACGCCGGGTGCGCCAGCTCGAGGAGGAGGCCCAGGCGGATGCGAAGCGGCGGGCCCGCAACCTCGTCGCCGACGCGCTGCAACGCGTGGCCGCGAGCCACGCGGCCGAGACGACGTCGTCGCTGATCGAGCTCCCGTCCGACGACATGAAGGGCCGGATCATCGGCCGTGAGGGCCGGAACATCCGCGCCCTCGAGCACTTAACGGGCGTGGACGTGATCGTCGACGACACGCCGCAGGCCGTCGTCCTCTCCTCATTCGATCCGATCCGGCGCGAGATCGCGAAGATGACGCTCACCAAACTGATCGAGGACGGCCGCATCCACCCGGCCCGGATCGAGGAGATGTACTACATCTCGAAGGCCGAGATCGACGACCACATCCGCGAGGCCGGAGAGCAGGCCGTCTTCGAGGCGAACTGCGGCGAGTTCCACGACGAGGTCGTCAAGCTCCTCGGCCGGCTCAACTACCGGACGAGCTACGGGCAGAACGTCCTCAAGCACACGCTCGAGGTCGTGCACCTGGCCGGCCTGATGGCGACGGAGCTGCAGGCGAACGTCAAGACCGCGAAGCGCGCGGCCGTGCTGCACGACGTTGGCAAGGCGCTCACGCACGAGATCGAGGGCTCGCACGCGGCGATCTCGACGCAGTACGCGCGTCGCTACGGCGAGTCGAACGGCGTCGTGCACGCGGTCGAGGCGCACCACTACGAGGTGCAGCCGCAGACCGTCGAGGCCGTACTGCTGATCGCGGCGGACGCCGTCTCGGGTGCGCGACCGGGGGCCCGCGGCGATAGCCTCGAGAACTACATCAAGCGCCTGACCGCGCTCGAGGAGATCGCGACGAAGAAGGACGGCGTCGAGAAGGCGTACGCGCTCCAGGCAGGCCGCGAGATCCGCGTCATCGTCAAGCCTGGAGAGATCGACGACGACCAGGCGGCCCTGCTCTCGCACGAGATCGCCCGCGACATCGAGGCCGAGCTCGAATACCCCGGGCAGATCAAGGTGACGGTGATTCGCGAGTCTCGCGCGGTCGAGTTCGCGAAGTAACGGCGAGTGCGGTTCCGAGCGCTCGCCGGCCCGCTCGAGGAGCCGCAGTTCCGAAACTTCTTCTTCGCGCGAGGGTTCTCCATGCTTGGCGACGCGATCGTCCCGGTCGCGCTCGCGTTCGCGGTGCTCGACATCGAGCGCTCCGCTTCGGCGCTGGGGCTCGTCCTGGCCGCATACACGGTTCCGCGAGTCGTCCTGATCATGTTCGCCGGCGTCTGGGCCGACCGGCTGCCGCGCAACCAGCTGATGGTCGCGACCGATCTCCTGCGCTTCGCCTCGCAGGCCACGGCGGCGCTGCTCCTGATCAGCGGCGCAGCCGAGATCTGGCACCTGATCGCGCTGAACCTCGTCAGCGGAGTCGGCGCGTCGTTCTTCGTCCCCGCCTCGACCGGGCTCGTGCCACAGATCGTCTCTCCCGGGCGGCTGCAGGAGGCCAACGGGCTGCTCAGCCTGACGGGCAGCAGCTTCGACGTCCTCGGCCCGGTGCTCGGTGGCGTCTTCGTCGCCACCGTCGGATCCGGCTGGGCATTCGCAGCCGACGCGGCCACGTTTCTGGTCAGCGCGGTGTTTCTCACGCGGCTCGCGCTTCCGCCGCGCATCCCGCGCGTCGCAGAGACGTTCCTCCGCGAGCTGCGAGCGGGCTGGCGCGAATTCACATCACGCGGCTGGCTCTGGGTCGACGGCCTCTTCTCTGCGCTCGCGAACATGACCGTGCTCGCCCCGGTCTGGGCGCTCGGGCCGCTCGTCGCCGAGGAGTCGCTCGACGGCGCCACGTCGTGGGCCGCGATCGTCACTTGCTTCGGGCTCGGCTCCGTGATCGCCGGCGCGGCGGTCATCCGCTTCAAGCCGGAGCGGCCGGTCTTTGCCGGAGTCGTCGTGCTTTCGCTCCTGGCGCTTCCGCCTGCGCTGCTGGCTGTTCCCGCTCCGACTCCCGTGATCGCGGCGGGCGCGTTTCTCGCGGGGTTCGGGCTCATCTTCTTCAACACGCTCTTCGAGACCACGGTCCAGGAGCAGGTACCGAGCGAGGCGCTCTCGCGGGTCGCGGCGATCGACTGGATGCTCAGTCTTGCGCTCTATCCCGTCGGCCTGGCGCTCGCAGGCTTCGTGGCCGAGGCGATCGGCACCGGCCCGACGCTCGCGATCGCGGCTGCGTGGTCGGTCGTGTCGACGGTGGCCGTGCTGATGGTCCCGAGCGTGCGGGAGGTGCGCCGCCGCCCGGCTACGATTGCGGCGCCGTGAAGCGCTACCACGTCACCACGTTCGGGTGCCAAATGAACGCCCACGACTCGGAGCGGATCAAGGGCATGCTCGAGGAGCTCGGCCTCGGCGAGGCCGTCTCGCAGGAGGAAGCCGACGTCCTCGTCTTCAACACCTGCACGATCCGCGAGAAGCCCGACCAGCGCTTCGCGGCGCACCTCGCGCAGGCGCGCGCGCTGAAGGAACGTGACGGCGACAAGGTGATCGCCGTCGGGGGCTGCTACGCCGAGGCGCAGCGCGACCGCCTCTTCGAGCTCTACCCGTTCGTGGATGTCGCCTTCGGGCCGGGCTCGATCCCGCACCTGGGCGAATGGCTGGGAGCGGGCGGAGACGCTCCGCGCTCGAGGTTCGGGATCGCCGAGGAGCGCTCGTTCGCCGCAACGCTCGCGGCGCACCGCGAACGGCGGTTCCAGGCCTGGATCCAGGTCTCGATGGGCTGCAACTCGGTCTGTTCGTACTGCATCGTCCCGAAGGTGCGCGGGCGCGAGGTCAGCCGGCGACCGGGAGAGATCCTGGCTGAGGTGACAAGGCTGGCCGACGAGGGCGTCCGCGAGATCACTCTGCTAGGCCAGAACGTGAACTCCTGGGGCCGCGACCTGCTCCCGGATATCCAGACCGACTTCGCCGAGCTGCTCCGGGCGTGCGACGCCGTTCCGGGCATCGAGCGCATCCGCTTCACGAGCCCGCACCCGAAGGACTTCCGTCGCAACGTGATTGCCGCGATGGCCGAAGCAGCGTCCGTCTGCGAGCACGCGCACTTGCCGCTGCAGTCCGGCTCGACGCGGATCCTGAAGGCGATGCGGCGGACGTACGGCCGTGAGCGCTATCTCCGCCTCGTCGACGAGATGCGCGCCGCGATCCCCGACCTCGCGCTGACGACGGACATCATCGTCGGCTTCCCGGGCGAGACCGAGCGCGACTTCGTGGAGACGATGGAGGTCGTCGAGGAGGTCGGCTACGACGGCGCGTTCACTTTCGTCTACTCGCCTCGCAGCGGCACGGAGGCGGCATCGATGCCGGATCAGGTGCCCGAGGACGTGAAGCGCGAGCGGATCGAGCGCCTGATCGACCTCGTTCAGCGCAAGGCCCACGAGCGGAACCAGGCGCGTGTCGGGCGGATCGAAGAAGTGCTCGTCGAGGGCACGAGCCGGACCGACGAGTCGTTTCTGCGCGGCCGCACGCGCCGCAACACGACGGTCAACTTCAGCGGCTCGGCGGCGCCCGGCGAGCTCGTCGACGTCCGAATCGAAGGTGCGACGTCCACGACGCTCCGAGGCAGCGAGCTGGCGGCCGTCGCGGCGTGACCCTTCACCAGCGCGATCTCCGCTGGGAGGGCGTGCTCAACGTGCGCGACCTCGGCGGCCACACGACGAGCGACGGCAGCGAGACCCGATACGGGCGCGTGGTGCGCGCGGACAGCATCCGGCAGCTGACCGATGCAGGCTGGCGGGCGCTCCTCGACTACGGGATCCGGACAGTCGTCGACCTGCGCGGGGACCAGGAGATGCAAGACGACCCCCCGGCGCACGTCGACGTCGAGGTCGTTCACACGCCGTTCATGGAGGCGAGCGCCGAGGAGTTCGAGGAGATCCAGGAAGAGGTGGAGGCGGCGGCGGAAGCGGCCCCGGACATCGAGACGGGAACGCGTGACGTCTACCTCGTCTTCCTCGAGCACTTCAAAGCGAACGTCGCCAACGGGATCCGCGCGGTCGCGCGAGCGCCAGAGGGCGGCGTCGTCGTCCACTGCGCGGGCGGTAAGGATCGGACCGGCCTCCTGACAGCCTTCCTGCTTCACCTGGCGGGTGTCGACGACGAGCAGATCGCCGCGGACTACGCGTTGAGCGAGGAGCGCCTACGGCCACGGCACGACGAGTGGCTGGCGGCCGCGGAGACGGAAGCCGAGCGCGAGCGGCTGCGCCGCATCTCGCGAACCCCGGCGGCCTCGATGCTCGGCGTCTTCGAGGAGCTCGAGCGCCGTTACGGCAGCGTCGAGCAGTTCCTGCGCGACGCGGGCGCGAGCGAGGAGGACCTCGCGCTCGCCCGTGCGCGGCTTCGTGACTGACGACGTTCTCGCGATCTTCGGGCCGACGGCGTCCGGCAAGACGGCGGTCGCGGAGGCCGTCGCCGAACGGATTCCTGCCGAGGTCGTCTCCGCCGACTCGATGCAGGTCTACCGCGGACTGCCGATCCTGACGGCGCAGCCCCAACGGCCGACACGGCTCGTCGCCATCTGGGACCTCGGCCACGAGGCGTCCGTCGGCGAGTACCAGCGCCTCGCGCATGGCGCCATCGACGAGATCCTCGCCGCGCGCAGGACGCCGATCGTCGTCGGCGGCACAGGCCTGTACCTGCGCGCCGCGCTCGCCGACCTGGAGCTGCCGCCGGCGCCGCACCCCGGCGCGCGGGAGCGCTGGGAGTCCTTCTACGAGGAGCGGGGCGCCGAGCAGGCGCACGAGCTCCTCGCCGAGCGCGACCCCGAGGCCGCGGCGGCCGTCCACCCCAACGACCGGCGCCGGGTCGTCCGAGCGCTCGAGCTCGCGGACGCGGGCGCGAGCCTGCGGCCGGAGCGAGACCAACTCTGGGCGGCGGAGACGCGGCACCCGACGCTCGTCTTCGGCCTCGACGTCCCGAAGGAGGTGCTCGACCGCCGGATCGAGGAGCGGGCGCGAGCGATGTTCGCGAGGGGTGTCCGCGCCGAGGCCGACCGTGCTCTCGCAGGGGCCGTTTCCGAGACCGCCCGCTACGCCCACGGCCTCGCCGACCTCGCCGAGCAGGAGGACGACGAGGCGGCGCTCGACGCTCTCGTGCGCCGCACGCGCCGGTACGCCTCGTACCAGCGCAAGTGGATGCGACGGATTCCGGGCCTTGTTAGCCTCAGCGCCGATCGCCCCGCGGGCGAGGTCGCGGATGCAATTCTCGAAGTGGCACGGGCTCGGCAACGATTACCTGCTGGTCGAGCGGGCTGACCTTGCCTTCCCGCTGACCCCCGAGCGCGTGCAGAAGCTCTGCGACTACCACTTCGGGGTCGGCTCCGACGGGATCGTCGAGGTGACGAGCACGAACGGCGACTCCGCCGAGGTCGTCATCTGGAACCCCGACGGCTCGACCGCCGAGCTCTCAGGCAACGGCACGCGGATCGCCGCCCGCTGGCTCTCCCGCCGCAACGAGGCCGGCACCGTGCGCATCCGCGTCGGCCCGCGGGAGGTCGTCGCGGAGATGCGTGACGGCCCGCAAGTGGAGATGGACGTCGGCGTAGTGGAGGTCGGCGACGAGGAGGAGATCGAAGTCGACGGTGAGAACGTGCGCTTCGTGCCAGTCTCGGTCGGCAACCCACATGCGGTCATCCGCCGCAACCCCGTCCGGGCCGAGCTCCTGCGCCTCGGGCCGCTCGTCGAGAAGCACGAGCGGTTCCCCGAGCGCACGAACGTGCAGCTCGTCCAGGTCGACGACGGCCACAACGTCACCGTCGGCGTCTGGGAGCGGGGGGCGGGGGAGACCCTGTCGTCCGGCACGAGCGCCGTGGCCGTGGCCGGGGCCGCCGTGCGCCACGGGTCGTGCGAGAGCCCTGTGACGGTGCACCTTGCGGGCGGCGACCTCGTCGTGACGCTCGACGACGAACTGAACGCCACGCTCATCGGCCCCGCCGAGGAGATCTGCCGCGTCGAGCTGGCCCCGGAGTTCGAGCTGTGAGGTTCGCGAAGCGGCTCGATGCCGTGCCGCCCTACCTCTTCGCCGAGCTCGAGCGCAAAATCGAGGAGCGCGAACAGGCCGGCATCGACGTGATCAGCCTCGGCATCGGCGATCCCGACCTGCCGACTCCGGAGCCGGTCGTCGAGGCGCTCGCGCGGGCAGCGCGCGACCCCTCGACGCACCAGTACCCGTCGAACCGCGGGACGGCCGAGTTCCGCGAGACCGTCGCCGGCTTCTACCGGGAGCGGTTCGGCGTCGACATCGACCCCGACCGGGAGGTGATCCCGGTGCTCGGCGGCAAGGAGGGCGTCGCGCACGTGGCGCTCGCGACGCTCGATCCCGGCGACACGGCCCTTGCGCCCGACCCCGGCTACCCGCCGTACACGTCGGGGCCCGTGTTCTCCGGGGCGCATGTCCACTATCTGCCGCTGACCGAGGACCGCGACTTCCTTCCCGACCTCGACAGCGCACCGGACGGCAGCCTGCTCTTCCTCAACTACCCGAACAACCCCACGGGGGCGACCGCGGACGTCGACTTCTTCGAGCGCGCGGCGGCCTTCGGGCGTCAGCGCGGCCTGATCGTCGTCCACGACAACGCCTACTCGGAGATCACCTTCGACGGCTACACGGCGCCGAGCTTCCTGGAGGCCGAGGGCGCGAAGGACGTGGGCGTCGAGATCTTCTCGCTCTCGAAGGGCTGGAACATGACCGGCTGGCGCGCGGGCTGGATCGCCGGCAACGCCGAGGTCGTCGAGCGGTACCGCCAACTGAAGACGAACCTCGACTCGGGGATGTTCGAGGCCGTCCAGCAGGCCGCGGTCGCGGCGCTCACCGACGCGCGCGACTTCCCGCAGCAGATGTCGGCGGTCTATCGCCGCCGGCGCGACCTGGTCGCGGACGCGCTGCGCTCGATCGGCCTCGACGTCACGCCGCCCCGAGCGACTCCGTACTTCTGGGCGCGCGTGCCCGAAGGCCATACGTCGGCGTCGTTCAGCGAGCTCGTGCTCGACCGTGCCGACGTCGTCGTCTCGCCCGGGAACGCGTACGGGCCGAGCGGCGAGGGCTACGTGCGGTTGTCCCTCACGGTTCCCGACGACCGGCTCGAGGAAGCGGTTCGCCGAATAGCTGGTTCGCTGCCTGATCTGTCGATTCCCGCCGATCGACCGGTCATGTCGGACGGACGCGCGGGCAAAGCCCGCGCATCCTGAACGCGGCACCGCAAGCGGTGCCTTCGCTGCCGACCTGTCGATTCCATCCACTCGACCGGCCATTTCAGACGGACGCACGGACAAAGCCCGCGCGTCCTGAAGGCGGCACCGCAAGCGGTGCCTTAGTCGCAATAATCCCCTTGTGACCGAGCGCCAGCCGGATCCTGCTCCGGGCGTCGAGCCGGAGCGGGGGTTCATCGTGGCCGTGCTGGCTCCGGGCGTCGATGCGGACGAGGAGCTGGGCGAGCTGCGGGAGCTCTCACGCGCTGCGGGCGTCGAGCCCGTCGGCGAGCTCGTGCAGCGGCGCCCGCGCCCCGACGAGCGCAGCTACGTCGGGAAGGGGAAGCTCAAGGAACTGCAGGCCCAGTACAAGCAGGCGGGCGCCGAGTCGCTCCTCGTCGACGACGAGCTCAGCCCCGCCCAGCAGCGCCGGCTCGAGGACGCGCTCACGGCGCGGGTCGTCGACCGCACCCAGCTGATTCTGGACATCTTCGCCCAGCACGCTCGCAGCGCCGAGGGCAAGCTCCAGGTCGAGCTCGCGCAGCTCGAGTACAACCTCCCGCGCATGCGCGGCATGTGGCAGCACCTCGAGCGGCTCGGCGGCGGCCTCGGCGTCGTCGGCGGCGGCGTGGGGACCCGCGGCCCCGGCGAGTCGCAGCTCGAGACGGACCGGCGGCTGGCAGGACGCCGCATCACGCTGCTGCGCCGCCGGCTGCGCGAGCTCGGCAAGCAGCGAGCCATGCGCCGCAAGGAGCGGAAGCGCTCCGAGACGCCGACGGTCGCGCTCGCCGGGTACACGAACGTCGGCAAGTCGACGCTACTCAACCGGCTGACGGACGCGGGCGCGTCGGTCAACGACCGCCTCTTCGAGACGCTCGACCCGACGACGCGCGGCTTCGACCACCAGGGCCGCCGCTACCTGGTGACCGACACCGTGGGATTCATCCGGCGCCTTCCGCACCAGCTGGTGGAAGGCTTCGCTGCGACGCTCGAGGAGACCCTCTCTGCCGATCTCGTCCTGCACGTCGTCGATGCGTCCGCGAGCGAGGACCACCTCGAGGTCATGACCGCCGCGGTCGAGTCCGTCTTGCACGAGATCGGCGCCGACGAGTTGCCGGTGCTCGTCGTCGTCAACAAGATCGACACGGTCGACCCGCTCACCCGGCGCCGTCTCGGGAACCGCTTTCCGGGCGCGCCGCAGGTCTCGGCCCGGACGGGAGAGGGCCTGGAGGAGCTGCGCGCGACGATCGCCGAGCGGTTCGCGGACCGCTTCGAGACGGTGCGGCTGCTGCTGCCCTACGAGGAAGGCGGCAAGCTGGCCGAGCTGTATGCCCTCGGCGCGCCGATCGACGAGCGGACCGACGGCGAGGACGGCGTGCTCATCCGCGCGAGGCTGCCGCGGCGCGACCTGCGCCGCTTCGCGCCGTTCCTCATCGCGGAAGCTGAGCACGACCGCGAGCAGCACCGGGCGACCCGGTGATCCGAGTTCCGATCCGCCGCCTGCGGCCCGAGGCCGTCATCCCGGCCCGCGCCTACGAGGGCGACGCGGGGATCGACCTCGCTGCCTGCGAGCGCCATGAGCTCGGACCGGGCGAGAGGGCCGTGGTCGGCAGCGGCCTCGCCGTCGAGATCCCGGCGGGCTATGCCGGCTTCGTCCAGCCCCGCTCGGGGCTGGCCGCGCGCCACGGGATCACGATCGTCAACAGTCCCGGCCTGATCGACGCGGGGTACCGCGGCGAGGTCATGGTCGTCCTGCTCAACACCGACCGCTCCGAGCCGTTCGTCGTCGAGCCCGGTATGCGGATCGCGCAGCTCGTCGTGCTCGAAGTCGAGGGCGTCGAGCTGGAAGAGGTCAATGCGCTCGAGGCGAGCGAGCGCGGGTCGCGCGGCCACGGGTCGTCGGGAGCCTGATGGCAACGGAGCCGCGCATCCGCGTCTCCGCAATCCTGCGCTGGGGCGGCCGGCTGCTCCTCTGCCGGCACGAGAAGCAGGATCGCGAGTACTGGCTCCTGCCCGGCGGCGGCGTCAACTCGGGCGAGAGCCTGGTGCGGGCGCTGCACCGCGAGCTGTCCGAGGAGATCGGCATCACAGACGAGATCCCGGTCGAGGGCCCGGTCGCGATCGTCGACTCGATCGCACCCGTGCGCAGCTTCGCGGCGAAGCACGTCGTGCACATCATCTTCTCGGGCGACCTCGAGGGCCGGTCGCTCGAGCGGGTCACCTCGAAAGACGCCGCCGTTCGCGGGCACCGGCTCTTCGCGGTCGGCGAGCTGGACGGCATCGTGCTGCACCCGCCGATCCAGCGCTTCCTCGCCCGCTGGCGACCCGGCGACCCGGTCGTGTACCTGGGGGCGCTGTGGGCGCCATAGCGAATTGGTAGGCGCTCGGGAACCTCCCGGTTCCCCCAGACCCCCTCCACTACTGCGCGGCGCGGCAGAGCCGCGTCGCTGGCTGGCGCGACGCGCCGGGCCCCTAGAACCGTCCTCCGCGGTCGCGAGCGCGTTGGGCGGAGACGGCGTGCGCCTCGCGCTCCAGCTCGTCCGGTAGCTCCTCGAACGGCGTCGGATCGGCGCCTTTGTGTTCGCGCGCGCGCGCGAGAAGCCAGTCGGCGAGCCACGGGTTGCGCGGGAGGAGCGGTCCGTGCAGGTAGGTGCCGATCGCGGGGCCGACGCGGCAGCCCTCGTACCCGCTCTCGCCGTCGTTCCCGAAGCCGGCGACGACGCGGCCGAGCGGCTCGGCGCCCTCGTCGAGGTACGTGCGGCCCGCGTGGTTCTCGAAGCCCGCGAGGGTCCTCCGCGCGCCCGGCTCGAGCTCGCACTCGAGCAGGACGTCGCCGATCATGCGCCGCTCACCGGCGAGCGTCTGGTGCGGGAAGAGGCCGACGCCGGGAAGCTGCTCGCCCGAGCGCTCGCGGTAGAAGCGCCCGAGCAGCTGGTAGCCGCCGCACACGGCGAGCAGGGCGGCTCCACCGGCCACCGCTTCCTTGATCGCGTCGCCCTTGGCCGCGAGATCCGGCGCGATCAGGGCCTGCTCGCGGTCCTGCCCGCCGCCGACGTAGAGCAGGTCGTGCGCACCGGGCCGCACGCGGTCGCCGACGCCGATCGGCTCGACGGTCAGCTCGATCCCGCGCCACGCGGCCCTCCGCGTCAAGACGGCGATGTTGCCGCGGTCGGCGTAGATGTTCAGGTAGTCCGGGTAGAGGTGTCCGACTACGAGCTTCACGCCGCGCGCTCCCAGTACGGCCGGACGTAGCCCCGCTCCGTGACGATCTTGCGCAGCCGGAGCATCGCCGTGTACGTCGGGAGGACGACGAGCCCGCCGCCGGCGGGCGTCAGCTCGAGGCCGCGATCGAGCGCCGCACCCACGTCGCCGACCACCTCGATCGCGCTCTCCGGAAAGCCGGCGTACTTGCAGCGCAGCGCCAGCTCGGCGGCGCGCTCGCCGGTCACGACCAGCCGCTCGAGGCCGTCGAGGAGCGGCTCGAAGTCGACGTCCCAGATCCAGGACACGTCACGGCCGTCCGCTATCGCGTCGTTCAGCGCCAGCACGGCGAGACGCGGGGGGCCGCCGGCGACGAGCGTCCGTACAGCCTCGTTGGCGCCCGCCGGGTTCTTGACGAGGAGCACGAGCACGGTCTTGTCGCCGATGACAATCCGTTCGAAGCGGCCGAAGGCTGCGCTGAAACGCGCGAGGCCGCCGTGGACGTCGTCGAGCGTCGCTCCGAGGCTCAGCGCGAGCGCTGCGGCTCCGAGCGCGTTGTAGACGTTGTAGAGGCCCGGCACGCGCAGGCGGACGTGGCGCTCGCCGTCAGGGGTGTGGAGGTCGAACTCGACGCCCTCGAGGCCGTCCAGCTCGATTCCGCGCGCGACGACGTCCAGTCGCGGGCGCGCGTGGCCGCAGTTCTCGCAGCGGTAGGCGCCGAGGTGCCCCACGTACGCGGCCGCGTAGACGTATGGCCGGCCGCAGACGAGGCACCATTTCGAATCGGCGGCGTGGGGGAGTGCCGGCGCCGCGTGGCGCGGGTCATCGAGCCCGAAGACGAGCGCGTTCGGGTGCTTGCGCGCGAGGTCGCCGACCTGCGGGTCGTCACCGTTGACGACGAGCGCGGCACCGGCCGCGAGCTCGGCCACCGCTCCGCGCCAGCGCTCGGCGACGAGCTCCAGCTCGCCGTAGCGATCGAGCTGGTCACGGAAGAGATTGCCCAGGCAGAGTGCCCGTGGCCGGATGCGGCGCGCGACCTCCGCTAGCGCGGCCTCGTCGACTTCGAACAGGCCGAGCTCCGCATCTCGCGTCGCCAGCAGCGCCGAGGTCACGCCCGAGACGAGGTTGGCTCCCGAACGGTTGTGCGCAAGGCGCATCCGCGGCGAGAGGACCTCGGCAGCCATCGCCGCAGTCGTCGTCTTGCCGTTCGTCGCCGAGACGAGAGCAGAGCCCCTTGGGAGCCGCGCCGCGAGCCGGTCGAGCGCGGTCGGATCGAGCAGGGTGAGGAGCTTCCCGGGCACCGTCGTGCCGCCTCCGGTTCCCACGAGGCGCGACAGGCCCGCGGCCGCGCGGGCGGCTGCGACACCGGCAACGAGCGGCAGGCGAGGACGCATCGCAGCAGCGTAACCGTGCCACCTCCGATCACGACATCTCAGGGATGGCCGCGCGATCCCTCGTTTCAGGGATTTTCCAGCGCTTTCGCGCGCCGTCTCACCCTGAAGGGTGATGAGAGGCCTCCCGGCCAGGCCTACGGTCAGCCTGTTTTTCAATGGCGTAACTGCGGCTCTGCGCGCCAAGCGCGCGGAAAGGGAGAGGGAATGTCAGGAGACACGAAGGGCACTCAAGGGCAGGTCCGATCGAGTGCGCTGTGGGGAACGGGCAACCGTGGAGGCGACTCGCGCGCCAACGCCCTCTGGGGCAAGGGCGGGCGAGGCTTCATCGCGTGTCTGCTCGTTCTCTTCGCAACGGCCATCCCGCTCGCCGGCGCTGGGAAGATCAACGCCGAGGAGCAGGGTGAGACGTACGTCGATCCGTACCTGCTTGCCAAGGCTGAGACGCATCCGAATGCGCTCGTGAAGGTGATCATCCAGTCGAACGGCGGTGTGAACCGGGCGAGCAAGGCCTTCCGCTATGCGGACGGCCTCGACACCGCAAGCGACCGCGAGGCGCAGAAGGACAGCTTCAAGTTCCTGAGCTCGGTCGCGGTGACGATGAAGGCGAAGAAGGTCCTGAAGCTGGCCAAGGTGCCGGGTCTGACGATCACCTACGACTCGCAAGTGAAGCTGTCGGCGCTTCCGACGTCGAGCCAGGTCTGGCCGACGGCCTCGGGCGTGCGCCCGATGTGGGGCTCGAGCACGACGGCTCAGACTCCGACGATCGCGATCGTCGACTCGGGCATCGACAAGAACCGAGCCGACTTCGACTTCGGGGCACGCGTGAAGCAGGAGGTCAACCTGACCAGCCTGCCGGGCAACTCGAGCGGCGACGGTCGCGGCCACGGCACGTTCGTGGCGGGCATCGCCGCGGGAAGTGCGCCCGGGTACGCCGGCGCGGCTCCGCAGGCGAACATCGTCTCGATCGACGTCATGGACGACACCGGCATGGCGCGCACGAGCGACGTCATTGCCGCGGCTGAGTGGATCTACAACAACCGGGTGTCGAAGAACATCCGCGTCGCGAACTTCTCGCTGCACTCGACCATGCCGAGCAACTTCACGAAGGACCCGCTCGACAAGGCGGTCGAGAAACTGTGGTTCAGCGGCGTGGTCGTGGTCGTCGCCGCCGGGAACTACGGTCTGGCGACGGGTCCGAGCGGCGTTCCGTACGCACCCGGTAACGACCCATTCGTGATCACCGTCGGCGCAATCGACCTCGAGGGCTCGCCGAGCGTACAGAGGCACGAAGTGCCTAGCTGGTCGGCGTACGGCTACACGAGGGACGGCTTCCGCAAGCCCGAGATCTCGGCCGCGGGGCGGTACATCATCGGCCCGGTACCGCTCGCCGCGACGCTCAAGACGGCGAAGCCCGCGAACGTCGTGGCACCGACGTACATGCGCCTGTCCGGGACGTCGTTCGCGGCCCCGATCGTCGCGGGCGCGGCTGCCCAGCTGCTGGCGAAGCATCCGACGTGGACGCCGGACCAGGTCAAGGGCGCGCTCATGCTCCGCGCACGGTTCGTGCCGGAGGAGGGGCTCGGCGGCGCGGCAGGCGTCGGCGAGGTCAACGCCTCGCGGGCGGATGCGGTCGCGAATCCGCCGAACCCGAATGCGGCGCTCAGCAAGTTCGTCATCCCGGATCCGGCGGGCAGTGGGTCGCGCGTCTTCGACTCGGTCAGCTGGACGGACGTCGCGAAGGCGAACGTCTCCTGGGACTCCGTGTCCTGGGCGGACGTCACCTGGAGCGACGCCTCCTGGTCGTCGGTGTCGTGGGCAGACGTCACCTGGAGCGACGTTTCCTGGGCGGACGTGACCTGGAGTGACGTGCTCGCGGCCTCCGACGTCACCTGGGAGGACGCGGCCGAGTCGGACCTTAAGCCGCTCACCGGTGACTACGTCATGAACCTGACAACGGAAGCCGAGGCGGCCG
The DNA here is from genome assembly GCA_035640335.1 of Gaiellaceae bacterium. Classification (GTDB taxonomy): domain Bacteria; phylum Actinomycetota; class Thermoleophilia; order Gaiellales; family Gaiellaceae; genus VAXT01. The sequence goes on from DASQWH010000043.1 coordinate 36,819, forward strand.
CCGATCCGACGCTCGACATCCCGTAGGTCTTGCCCTACACCCTCTCCAGGCTGGGGCCGGCACTGCCGGCCCCAGCCTTTTCCCAAGAGGGTTCACTCACTCGGACGGGGGATGGCACCCGCCTGGCCCGCGCCTACCGTGAGTCTGTCTTGTCACCTCTTGCGGCCCCTGCCTTAGGGACTAGGAGACACCTGAGAATGCGGTCAACACGAGCCTTCGAGGCGGTGCGATGAGCGCCGTTCCGAGCGAGATCACGTTCCGGCGCGAGCCTGGCTCGCAGGACGGCGCGACCCCGCGCCTGTCGCGCTCGGCGATGGCGTACCTCGTGCTGATGGGACTGGCGGCCAGCGCCGCCACGATCCCGTTTGCGCCACGTCTCCAGGACCACCACAGCCTCAGGACGTGGGGCACGTTCCTTCTGCTCGCGAGCGGCGCCGCGCTAGCGCAGGTACTGCTCGTGAAGACGCCGAGGAACCAGTCGTACCACGCGACGAACGTCTTTTTGCTGCCGGCGATCCTGTTGCTGCCGCCCGAGCTCGTGGCGCTGGTGGCGATCGTCCAGCACGTGCCGGCCTGGCTGAAGAACCGCACGGCCTGGTACATCGAGTCGTTCAACATCTGCAACTACGTCATCGCCACCCTCACGGCGTGGGGTGGAGCCCGCCTCGTCCTCCGCGGCGACGAGCTCGTCCC
>DASQWH010000044.1:0-21788 GCA_035640335.1 Gaiellaceae bacterium
GGCAGCCCCGGCTCGCGGAGCTCCTCGGGGAGGGCGGTCGTCGCGTCGCTCACGGACGCAGTTTTCCCGAGCGGCGCGAGGCTAGACTGGCCGCGCCATGGCCCGGAAGACCGCCGTCCGGCTGACGGGTGAGGACCTCACCGCAGGCGACGTGTGGGAGGTCGCGGTCGGCGGTGCCGGCGTCGAGCTCGACGAGTCCGCGCGCGAAAAGATGCGCACTGCGCGGGCCGTGGTCGAGCGCGTCGCCCGGGCGCCGGGCGCGGCGTACGGCGTGAACACCGGCTTCGGCCGCTTCGTGAGCAAGGCGATCCCGCGTGAGCTCGCGGCCGAGCTCCAGCTGCGCTTGCTCCGCAGCCACGCGTGCGGTGTCGGCGACCCCTACCCGGACGAGATCGTGCGCGCGGCGATCGTCATGCGGTCGAACACGCTTGCCAAGGGTTATTCCGGGGCCCGCGTCCAGGTGGCGGAGCTGCTGCTAGAGCTGCTCGACCGAGGAGTCCTCCCGCGTGTTCCTAGCCGTGGTTCCGTCGGCGCGAGCGGCGACCTCGCCCCGCTGGCGCACCTCGCCCTGCCGCTCGTCGGCGAGGGCAAGGCGTGGGTCGACGGCGAGCTGCTCGAGGGGTCGGCCGCGCTCGCCCGCGTGGGGCTCGAACCGCTCCGCCTAGAGGCCAAGGAGGGCCTGTCGCTCGTGAACGGCACCCAGTTCATGGGCGCGTTCGCCGCTCTGGGCGTCGTCCGCGCGAGGCGGCTCGCGAAGGCGGCCGACGTCGGGTGCGCCCTCTCGCTTGAGGCGCTGCAAGGCTCGCGGACGAGCTTTCTGCCCGAGATCCACGCTCTGCGCCCGCTGCCCGGGCAGGCGGTGGCGGCTGCGAACGTGCTGCGCTTGCTCGGTGAGTCGGCGATCGTCGAGTCGCACCGCTGGTGTGACCGCGTTCAGGACGCGTACTCCCTGCGCTGCGCGCCGCAGGTCCACGGCGCCTGCCGCGACCTCCTCGACTACGTCGAGCGCACGACGGCGGTCGAGCTGAACGCCGCGACCGACAACCCGCTCGTGCTCTCCGACGAGGGGAGGTTGCTCTCGAACGGCAACTTCCACGGCCAGCCGCTCGGTTTCGCGCTTGATGCTCTTGCGATGGCGGTGAGCGAGCTCGCCAGCATCTCCGAGCGACGGATCGAGCGGCTCGTCAACCCGGCGCTCTCGGATGGTCTGCCGCCGTTCCTCGCGCACGACGGCGGTCTCAACTCAGGCTTCATGATCCCGCAGTACGTGGCCGCTTCGCTCGTCAGCGAGAACAAGGCGCTCGCGCACCCCGCGAGCGTCGATTCGATCCCGACGAGCGCGGGCCAGGAGGATCACGTCGCGATGGGGAACGCCTCCGGCCTGAAGGCCTGGCAGGTGCTCGGGAACGCCGAGCGCGCGGTCGCGATCGAGCTGCTCGCGGGGGCGCAGGCGGTCGAATTCCTCGCGCCGCTACGCCCGGGGCCGGGCACGGCGGCCGCCCGCGGGCACGTGCGCTCGCTCTCCCCTCGGCTGCGCGAGGACCGGCCGCTCGACGAGGACATCGAGGCGGTCGCCGCCGCGATTCGCGACGGATCGCTGCTCGACGCGGTCGAGGCCGAGGTCGGCGAGCTGGAGTGATGCGAGCGCGACGTCTCCCGAAGCATCCGTTCCGAGACAGCGCGATCCTCTACGGCATCCTCGCTGCGATCGTCGTCGCCGTCGGACTGCTCACGAACGGCAACGTGCTGAACGCGGTCGTGGTTGCGCTCGCCTTCTTCCTCGCCGCCACGGGCTACAGCTGGTGGCGCTTCAGGCGTCGCCTCGAGCAAGCGGGCCGCCGGTGACGACGACCGCGACGCTCGACCGCACGGTCGAGGCGCTCTGCGGCGACCTCTCGGGGATCCGGGCGCCGCGCGGCACGACGCTGAACGCGCGCTCGTGGTCGACCGAGGCGCCGCTCCGCATGCTCCTGAACAACCTCGACCCGGACGTCGCCGAGCGGCCGGAGGACCTCGTCGTCTACGGAGGGTCCGGCAAGGCCGCGCGCAGCCCTGAGGCCCTGCGAGCACTCGTCCGCGCGCTGCTCGTGCTCGGCGAGGACGAAACGCTGCTCGTGCAGAGCGGTAAGCCCGTCGGCGTCTTCCGCACGCACCCGGGCGCGCCCCGCGTCCTGGTCGCGAATGCACTGCTCGTGCCTCGCTGGGCGACGTGGGACGAGTTCCGGCGCCTGGAGGCGGAGGGCCTGACGATGTTCGGGCAGATGACGGCCGGAAGCTGGATCTACATCGGGACGCAGGGGATTCTCCAGGGCACGTACCAGACCTTCGCGTCCGCGGGGGAGCAGCACTTCGGCTCGGCCGACCTCCGCGGGCGGGCGATCCTGACTGCCGGTCTCGGCGGGATGGGCGGCGCGCAGCCGCTGGCGGCGAAGCTTGCAGGCGCGGCGATCCTCTGCGTCGAGGTCGACCCGGTGCGCATCCGCCGGCGCATCGAGACGGGCTATCTCGACCGCCAGACCGACTCGCTCGACGAAGCGCTCGAGCTCGTTCGCGGCGCCGCCGAGGCGCGTGAGCCGCTTTCGGTCGGGTTGCTCGGGAACGCGGCAGAGGTCGTGCCGGAGCTCGCTCGCCGCGGTGAGACCTTCGACCTCGTCACCGACCAGACGGCGGCTCACGATCCCCTCACCGGCTACATCCCCGCAGGCCTTTCGATCGAGGCCGCGGGCGAGCTTCGCCAGCGCGACGCCGACGAGTACCTCAGGCGCGCTCGCGAGTCGATCGCTCGGCACGTCGACGGCCTCCTCGAGTACGTCCGGGCTGGAAGCTATGTTTTCGATTATGGCAACAATCTCAGAGGGGAGGCGCGCGAGGCCGGGGTAGAGGACGCTTTCGCATATCCGGGCTTCGTCCCGGCGTATATCCGCCCGCTCTTCTGTCGCGGGATCGGCCCGTTTCGCTGGGCGGCGCTGTCGGGAGAGGAAGGAGACATCGCGGCGATGGATGCGCGGCTTCGCGAACTGTTTCCGGACGACCGGCTGCTGCAGCGGTGGCTCGAGCTCGCTCCGCGGCACGTGCGGTTCCAGGGGCTGCCCGCACGGATTTGCTGGCTGGGCCTCGGCGATCGCGCGACTGCCGGGCTCGCGATCAACGAGCTCGTCCGCTCGGGAGCGGTCAAGGCGCCCGTCGTCATCGGGCGTGACCACCTCGACTCGGGCTCCGTCGCCTCGCCGTATCGCGAGACGGAGGGCATGAAGGACGGCTCCGACGCGATCGCCGACTGGCCGATCCTGAATGCGCTCCTGAACGTCGCCGCGGGCGCGACCTGGGTCAGCGTGCACCACGGCGGCGGGGTCGGCATCGGCAACTCGATCCACGCGGGCATGGTCGTCGTCGCCGACGGGAGCGACGACGCGGCGGAGCGGCTCGAGCGCGTCTTGACGACGGACCCGGGCATCGGCGTCCTGCGTCACCTCGACGCGGGCTACGACGAGGCCGTCGACGCCGCGCGGCAAGCGGGCCTCGACGCGCCGATGGCCCCGGCCGGGGAGTGAGCGCCGCGGAGCCGCCGCGACGGCTCCTCGTCCGCGACCTCGAGCAGCTCGCCTCGCCCGCGGGCATTGGGGCGCCGCTGCGCGGTGCGGCGCTCGGCGAGACGCACGTCGTCGAGGACGCGTTCGTGCTCTGCGAGGACGGCCGGATCGCCGCCCTCGGCCCCATGCGAGAGCTGCCGGTGCTCGACGGCGACGTCGAGGAGCTCGACGGCGGCGGCCTCTGCGCGATCCCGGGGCTCGTCGATTGCCACACGCACGCGTGCTTTGCGGGCGACCGCGTCGAGGAGTTCGCGCTCCGCTCGGCGGGCGCGACCTACGAGGAGCTGCACGCGGCCGGGGGCGGCATCCTCTCCACCGTCGAGGCCACGCGCGCGGCCGGAGAGGACGGGCTTCGCGATGCCCTGCGCAGGCACCGCAGCTGGATGCTACGGGCGGGCACGACGACGTTCGAGGCCAAGTCCGGCTACGGCCTCGACCGTGACACGGAGCTCGCCTCGCTGCGCGCGATCCGCGCCGAGGGGGGCATCGCCACGTGGCTCGGCGCGCACGCGGTCCCGCCCGAGTTCGAGGGCGCGGACGAGTACGTCGATTTCGCGATCGCCGACGTGCTGCGCGATGCGGCCGCGCTCGCGGAGGCCGCGGACGTGTTCGTCGAGCGCGGCGCTTTCGCCGTCGAGCAGGCGCGGCGCTACTTGGAAGCGTGCAAGGCGGCCGGCCTCGAGGTGCGACTCCACGGCGACCAGTTCACCGAGCTCGGCGCCGTGCCGCTCGCGGTCGCGCTGGAGGCGCGGTCGGTCGACCACCTCGAAGCGACCGGCGACGCAGGCGTGCAGGCACTCGCCGCGAGCGCCGTCACGGGCGTCCTGCTGCCCGCGAGCGCGCTCTTCCTCGACCGCCCGATGCCGCCGGCGCGGCAGCTCGTCGACGCCGGCGCGGCTGTCGCGCTCGCGACCGACTTCAACCCGGGCAGCGCGTTCTGCGAGAGCCTGCCGCTCGTCTGTTCGCTCGCGTGCACGCTGCTCCACCTCTCGCCCGGCGAAGTCCTCGCGGCCTGCACGGTCAACGCCGCCCACGTGCTCGGACGGGCGGAGCGCAAGGGCCGTCTCGCGCCCGGCTACGACGCCGACCTAGTGCTCCTCGACGCTCCCGACTGGCGCTACCTCGCCTACCACCTCGCCGGCGACGTGATCGCCGCGGTCGTCACGGGTGGCCAGACGGCCTGGCAGCGCTAGGCTAATCCCGATGCCCACGCGCAAGCAGCGCCGCCGCCGCGCCAAGGAACGGCGGCACGAGTACGAGTACGTCTACGTCGACGAGGAAGGCCGCGAGGTCGAGGTCGAAGAGGAGGAGGCCGAGGAGCGGGCTCGGCGCAACGGAAGCGCGGCCGCGAAGCCCGTCACCCGCGCCGGTCGGACGATCGACCCGCCTTCATGGCGCAAGGTCGGCCGCCGCGCTCTGATCTTCGCGCCGCTCATGTTCGTCGCCCTGACGATCATCGGCAGCGAGCTGAGCATGACGCAGCGAATCGCGCAGACGCTGCTCATGCTCGGCTTTTTTCTGCCGTTCAGCTACCTGACCGACCGCATGCTCTACCGCGCCGCGCTGCGTCGCGCGGAGCAGCCGCAAGCCGGGCGGCGGCGCTAGCCGAGCCCGGGCGGGCTGCCGCGGTAGTGGCCCTCGCCGGGCCAGGGCGCGAGCAGCAGGAGCAACTTCGCCCCGCCGTCGCTGGAGACGACTCGCCGCTCGTCGGGCTCGAACGCGACCAGCGTTCCCGCGTCGGCCTCGAGCTCGTCGTCGCCGGCCTTGATCCGCGCGGTGCCCTCGACGACGACGACGAACGCGTGCTCCTTCACCTGGTGGTCGCCGAGCTGCTGGCCGGGCTCGAGGCCGATCAGCACGGCTCGTCCCTCCGGGCCGGAGTGCACGACGACCGGCGAGCGGCTCCCGCTCGGCGTCTCGATCTCGCGTAGCTTCCAGCTCCGCACGCGCGAATCGTAAAGCCCGGAGCGGCGCGGGAGGGCCCGCGAGGCCGCCGTTAGACTCGCCTGCGTGAGCCTTCTTGTCGATCGTTACGAGCTCGGCCCGGTCGGCACGAACGGGTACGTCGTTCGCCGGTTCGAGGGCGCGCCCGAGGCCGGGGTCGTCGACCCGGGCGGCAACGCCGACCAGCTGCTCGCGGCGCTGAACGCGGTCGGCGCGTCCTGCGGCGGGATCCTGATCACGCACAGCCACTGGGACCACCTCGGCGGCGTCGCCGACCTCGCGGAGGCGACCCGCGCGCAGGTCTACATGCCGGCGCTCGAGGCGCCCGTCCTCGCGCAGCCCGCCGACTGGTACCCCGACGTCTCGATCCGCGGCTACGACGCCGACGTTCTCGTCGAGGGCGGCGAGACGATCGACGTGGCCGGCATCGCCTTCGAGACCGTCCGCGTCCCCGGTCACTCGCCGGGCCACATGGCGTACTACGCGGACGGGGCGCTCTTCTCGGGCGACGTGCTGTTCGCAGGCTCGGTCGGACGCACCGACCTTCCGTTCGGCGACTGGGACGCGCTCGTCGAGTCCATCCGCAGCCTGATGGAGCGCTACCCGCCCGAGACCGTCGTCTACTCCGGCCACGGCCCCGAGACGACGCTCGGCGCCGAGCTAGCCCGCAACCCGTTCCTGGCGGAGCTGCGCGCCTCGTGAAGTTCGAGGCGCCGCGCGGCACCCAGGACGTCCTTCCCTCGCAACAGCCGCTCTGGGAGCGTGTCATCGCCGAGGCCGAGCGCCTCTGCGCGACCTACGGCTACCGGCGGATCACGACGCCCCTCTTCGAGGACACGGAGCTCTTCACGAGGACGTCCGGCGAAGGCTCGGACATCGTGCAGAAGGAGATGTACACGTTCACCGATCGCGGCGACCGCTCGCTGACCCTGCGCCCGGAAGGCACCGCGCCCGTCGCGCGCGCGTACGTCGAGCACGGCCTCCACCGCGAACCACAGCCCGTGAAGACGTTCTTCATCGGGCCGGTCTACCGCTATTCGGCACCCCAGCGCGGCAAGTACCGCGAGTTCTGGCAGTTCAACGTCGAGGCGATGGGCTCCGACGACCCGGCTGTCGACGCGGAGGTGATCCAGCTCTTCGACGAGCTCCTGCGGCGGCTCGTGATCCGCGGCGTCTGGCTCGAGCTGAACTCGATCGGCGACCGCAACTGCCGGCCGGCGTACCTCGAGCATCTGAACGCTTGGCTCGACGAGCGCGCGGACGAGCTCGACGAGGACACGCTCAGCAAGCGCCGCACGTCGCCGCTGCGCGTGTTCGACAACCTCGAGCAGAAGCCCGAGCCGGTGCGTCGTGCGCTCGAGTCGGCGCCGAAGATCGGACAGTCGCTCTGCGACGAGTGCCAGCAGCACTTCGCCGCCGTGCGGCGCTACCTCGACGCGTACGGCGTCGACTACCGCCTGAAGCCGACGCTCGTGCGCGGCCTCGACTACTACACGCGCACGACGTTCGAGTTCATGGCCGAGCCGCTCGGCGCGCAGCTGTCCCTGGCCGGTGGCGGCCGCTACGACTACCTCGTCGAGGAGATCGGCGGCCCGCCGACCCCGGCTGTCGGCTTCGCCTGCGGGATCGACCGCGTCGTGCTCACCCTCCGCGAGCAGGGCGTCGAGCCGGAGGCGCCCGAGATCGACGTCTTCTTCGCAGTCGACGACGACGAGATGAGGCCCGAGGTCCTTGCCGCGCTCGCGGAGCTGAGACGCTCGGGCCGGGCGGCCGACACCGACTACGCCGGCCGCTCGCTCAAGGGCCAGCTGACGCAGGCAGGCCGGCTCGGCGCGCGGGTGACCGTGATCGCGCGGGACGGCCGCGCCACGGTCCGCCGCGCAGGCGAGAAGGACGTCGAGGTCGGGACCCTCGAGGAAGCGCTGGAGCTGGTGTGAGCTGGCGCGACGCCGGAGCCGGCGAGCTGCGCCGCGAGCACGTCGGGCAGCGCCTCAAGCTCGCGGGCTGGGTCGGCCGGCGGCGCGACCACGGCGGCCTGGTCTTCATCGATCTACGCGACCAGACGGGCGTCTCGCAGCTCGTCATCAACCCCGAGCGGGCCGCGGAAGCCGCGCAGGCCGCGCGCGAGATCCGGAACGAGTTCGTCCTGCAGGCCGAAGGCGAGGTCGTCGCCCGCGCGGCCGAGAACGTCAACCCGAATCTCCCGACCGGCGAGGTGGAGCTCCAGGTCGAGCGGCTCGACGTTCTCTCGCGCTGCCCGCCGCTCCCGTTCCAGCTCGACGAGGAGGGCGTCGACGAGACGCTTCGTCTCCGCTATCGCTGGATCGACCTGCGCAGGGCGCGGCTGCAGCGCAACCTGCGCCTGCGCGCGCAGATGGTCTCGACGATCAGGCGCGTGATGGAGGAGGCGGGTTTCCTCGAGATCGAGACGCCGATCCTCTTCAAGCCCACGCCCGAGGGCGCCCGCGACTTCCTCGTCCCGTCGCGGCTGCAGAAAGGCCGCTTCTTCGCGCTTCCGCAGTCCCCGCAGATCCTGAAGCAGCTGCTCGTAATCGCAGGCTTCGAGCGCTACTTCCAGATCGCGCGCTGCTTCCGGGACGAGGACCTGCGCGCCGACCGGTCTAACGAGCTGACGCAGCTCGACGTCGAGATGGCGTTCCCGGACGTCGAGTTCATCATCGAGCTCATGGAGCGGATGGTGCAGAGCGTCTGGCGCGAGACGATCGGCGTCGAGCTGGCGATCCCGTTTCCGCGCCTGACCTACGCCGAGTCGATGTTGCGCTACGGCACCGACAAGCCGGACCTGCGGTTCGGGCTCGAGATCCAGGACGCGACCGAGCTGACGCGCGGCTCACAGTTCAAGGTCTTCTCCCAGGCGCCGGCCGTGCGCTACCTAACCGTGCCGCAGGAGTACTCGCGCGCGGAGCTCGAGCAGCTGGAGGCGTTCGCCAAGGAGTGGGGCGCGATGGGCCTCGCGTACATCGTCTTCGGCGCGGACGGCGAGCCGCGGTCGCCGATCGCCAAGTTCCTCTCCGAGGACGAGCTGGTCGCGTTTCGCGCGGAGCCCGGCTCGACCGTGTTCTTCGGCGCCGACGAGCCGGCCGTCGTCGCGCGTGTGCTCGGCGCGCTGCGCACGAGGCTCGGGCACGAGCTCGGCCTGGTCGACCGAGACGCGTTCCGCTGGGTGTGGATCACCGACTTCCCGATGTTCGACTGGTCCGAGGAGGAAGGCCGCTGGGGCGCGGTCCACCATCCGTTTACGCGCCCGACGCCCGAGTCCGAGGCGCTGCTCGAATCGAACCCCGGCGCGGCGCTCGCGGTCGCGTACGACCTCGTCGGCAACGGCGAGGAGCTGGGCGGCGGCTCGGTCAGGATGCACGAGCCCGAGCTCCAGGCGCGCGTGTTCGACGTGCTGCAGCTGACGCCCGAGGAGCAGCGCGACCGGTTCGGGTTCCTCCTCGACGCACTCGCAATGGGCGCGCCTCCGCACGGCGGGATCGCGTTCGGGATCGACCGGATGCTGATGGTTCTTGCCGGTGAGCCGAACCTGCGCGACACCGTCGCCTTCCCGAAGAACCAGGCCGGGTTCGACCCGATGAGCGGCGCGCCGAGCGAGGTGCCGCAGGAGCAGCTCGACGAGCTAGGGATTCGTCTCGCCCTCCCGAACGCAGCAGCTGAGACCAAGCGCTAAAGCGTTGGCCTGAGCGGCCGATGCAGCAGTCATACTGATTGCGGCAGCCGACCTAGGAGTGACCACATGCCTGTAGAGGGGCCCGGAGCAGCAGCACGGCAAGAGCCGGCGATCACGTCGTTGCCCAGCATCGAGGACCTGCCGGTCGCCGAGCAGGGGTTCGACGAGCAGAAGGTGCGGGAGGCGTTCGACGCCTTTCGCCGCCACGTAGTCCAGCTGCAGGCGCAGCTCCGCGTCCTCCAGGCCGCCGGCCGCAGCGCACAGGTCGACCCGACGGGGCACGCCGTCCGCATGGACGCGCTCCATCTCGTCCGCGAGGCTGCCGAGTTCGCGGACGTCATCGAGCGCGACGCGCAGCGGGCCTCGGCCGCGCAGTTTCAGCGGACGGAACAGGAGGTGCGGCAGCGCCAACAGGAGCTCCAGCAGCGCGAAGCAGAGGTGCAGCGCTTCCGCGACGAGAGCGAGCGGCAACGGAACGAGGTGCTGACGGCCGCGCGCAATGAGGCTCGTCAACTCGTCGCCGAGGCGAACCGCGAAGCGACGAAGGAGCTGCGCGAGGCCGAGGCGAAGGGCGCACGTCTGCTCGAGCAGGCGCGTCACCAGGCCACCGAGCTGACGAATGCGACGCGGGCCGAGGTCGAGCAGACGCTCGAATGGGCCCGCGCGCAGGCCTCCGCGATCATCGGGCGCGCTCAGGAAGGCGCCGAGCAGCTTCTCTCCGCGGCGGGCTTGGGCGAGGCCGCCGCAAACGAAATCGCGGCCGTGATCGTGAAGTCCGCCGAGTCGTCCGCCACCTCGGAGGCGGCTGGGAGCCCGGAGGACGAAGCGGCAGGAATGCCAGCCATTCGGCCCGCCCCGACTCCCCCCGAAGCCGCGGCGGCTGCGCCCGAGGAAGCGCCCGTGGCCGAGGCGGAGGGCGAGGCCGAAACTCCCTCAAGCTCAGACGACACGAACGCGTAGCTCGCTCTAACCTTCCGGCCACATGCCGGGGGCAATGGCACCGAGATTCGCGCTCGAGGCGGGCTTCCTCATCCTGCTCGCCGTCGTGCTCGGCCTCGCGGACCTTAGCCCGGCGCTGATCATCCTCCTCATGGCTCTCGGGTGGGTGCTCGTCTCGCTGATCGAGTACTTCGCGTGGCGGCAAGGGCCGCGCTTCCGGGCCGGCTTCGCGACTGCAACGGCGCCGGCTGCTCGCGTCGAGGAGGAGGAACGTGTGGTGTCGGAGCCGGAACGGGAACCACGCGCGGAGCCTGCGTCCCCGCCCGCCGAGGAGCAGACCGCCGTCACGGCGGCGCGGCCCGAGACTGCACCGGCCGAGGCGGAGGATCGACCACAGGCAGCCCTCCAGTTCGAGCAAGAGCAGCGGGCGCGGCACCGCCTCGAGCCTCTGCAGCCCCGACCGCGCCGGCGGTGGATCATCATCGGCCCTCGCGAGCGGCCGGGCGAGGAGCCGGGTTCGCGTGAAGAGGAGTCGTAGCGAAGGAGGCTGGCCGGACGGTCCGTCCGCGCGCGTGCGTTTCGCCTTCGAGGCGATCTTCCTGATCCTCGTCGCGGTCGGCGCGGCGCTGATGGAGCTCGAGCCGCTGACGATCGTCTTGCTGATGGGATGCGCGTGGATCCTCGTGGCGCTGATCGAGCGCGCCAGCTTTCGCGAGGCAATGGAGGCGGTGGACGAGGCCGACGAAGCGCTTCCGGCGGAGCCGGCGGCGGCTTCGGCGGACGGCTCCCGCGAGCCGGCCGCGCGCCGCTTCTGGCGGCGCCACACGCAACGCGTGGAAGAGCTGCCGCCACCGACCGCCGCGCTCGAGGAGCGACCGGCCCGGTCGCACGTGCGCCGGATCGAGGCCGAGCCCCCGGTGGAGGAGCCCCCGGCAGGGGCATCGACCGAGCCCGAGCCCGAGCCCGTGCCGGGCACAGCGGTCACGACGCGGCCGCTCGACGTGCCCGGCCTCGAGCAGCCGCCCGTGTCGGTCCCGCCTCCGCGGCCGCGCCGCTCGCTCGCACGCGCCGCCAAGCGCGTCGTCCAGCCGGAGCCTCCGCCACCTCCACCTGCTCGTGAGTGGAACATCTGGGAGCTCGAACGTCGCGCGCGCGAGCACGCCCCGAACGCACCGCGCGCCGAGGAGTGGTCCGCGCTCTTCACCCACCTCCGCGTCTTCGCGAACGCCGACGGCGTCCTCCCGAAGGAGTTCGACGAGCTGGTCCGCGAATCGTTCGGCGAGCTGATCGAGGCAGCGTGAGGCTCAACCCCGCGTTCGCGCAACGCCAGGTGGCGATCGCCGCAGTCGCCCTGCTCGCGGTCGTAGTCGGCCTCGCCGTCGCGACGCGCGACGGAGGCTCGTCGACGAGCGACCTGCCCGAAGCGATCCCCGCCCCGGGTGGCGGCTGGTATCACGCCCGCGCCGCGGCCAGCGGCCGAGCCCTGGAGCCGGGCGGCCGCACCCAGTGCGGCTACGAAGTAACGGGCAACACGATGGGCGTAGCCCACCCAGTCCTACCGTGCGGCGTCAAGCTCTACATCGGCTACAAGGACAAAGAGGTCCTCACCCAGGTCATAGCCCGTGGCCCGGAAGAACCAAGCCTCCAATTCGGCCTAACCGACGCCCTGGCGCGAGAGCTCGAAGCCGATGGCCCGGTAACGATCCGCTACCGCTTCGTCAGAGAAGAGTGACTCCCGAGCGGTAGCTACGCGCCCTGACGAATCGCCCGAACCACACGCGCGTCAGACGGCCGGCATGCGAGAAACAGAGCTTTTAGTCGCCGAAAGTGCGAAGCATTTTCGGCGAGTCGCCGGCCCGTGGCCGGCGACATTTTGTGCTCCACCCCGCCGGTGATGCCTCGGCACGATGCGAACCTGGAAGTACCAGGTGGGTGTCTTGCCGACCCGGCCCTGAGGCCTTGCCGGACGCAGACTCCCTTTGCGCTCTTGTTGGTTCTACATGGTGTGCGCGAGGCCACGCACAGGGTCGAGCACGTGCTCACTCTAGCGCGGAACGAACGGCCCGTCGCGGGCTCCGCTAGCCTGATTTCGTGCTGGAGGTAACAGGCGACGCAACGCGCGGCGGCGAGTGGGCCTGCGCGCACCTTCGCGTCGACGGCGACCGGATCGTCGACGCCGACGTCGACGGGCTGGAGCGCCCGCTCGCCGGTCTGACGCTGCTCGAGGCGGCCGCCGTGCCGGGCGATCCGCTGACACTCGATGCACTCGCTGCAGCCATCGGCCCGGTCTTCCGTGCGGTGCCCGATCCGGCCCGCGTCGCCGTCGCGATGAGTGGTGGCGTCGACAGCGCGGTCGCCCTGCTCAAGGCCGGCCCGAACGCCGTCGGGGTCACGCTCCGGCTTTGGATCGACCCGAAGGCGCCCCGTGCGGAGCGCGCCTGCTGCTCGCCTGAAGCCGTCATCGCCGCCCGCGAGACCTGTCATGCGCTCGGCGTGCCGCACGTGACGATCGACGCCCGCGAGGACTTCCGGAAGGCGATCGTCGAGCCGTTCGTGCGTGGCTATTCGCAGGGGGCGACGCCGAACCCGTGCACGCGGTGCAACGGCAGCTTCCGCTTCGCCCGCCTGCTGTCGTTCGCGCGGCGTGCGGGCGCGGCGAGGCTCGCGACAGGGCACTACGCTCGCATCGTCGAGCATCACGGCCGTCTCTTGCTCGCGCGCGCTGTGGACGCCGACAAAGATCAGTCGTACATGCTCGCGCGGCTCGACCCGCGCGTGCTCGAGCGCATCTGGTTCCCGCTCGGCGAGCAGACGAAGGACGAGACGAGGGCCGAGGCCGAGCAGGCGGGCCTGCGCGTCGCGCGGCGGCCCGAGAGCCAGGAGGCGTGCTTTCTCGGGGGCGACGATTACCGCGCGTTCCTGGGTCGGAACGGTCTCGAGCCCCGCGAGGGAGCCGTCATCGACGAGAACGGCACCCGACTCGGCACGCACGAGGGTTTCTGGCGGTTCACGCCGGGGCAGCGGCGCGGTCTGGGCGTGTCCACGGGACAGCCGCTCTACGCCGTCGGCACCGATGCGCAGACGAACACCGTTGTCGTCGGTCCGCGCGAGTCCCTTGCGCGGACGCACGTCGTCGCCGACGGGCGGCTCTTCACGAGCGTCACGCGCGGGGACGTGAAGCTCCGGTACCGCTCCCCGGCGGTCCCGGCACGGGTGAGCGTGGCACGAGACGGCTTCACGCTCGACCTCGAGCTCCCCGTCTACGGCGTCGCTCCGGGCCAGACGGCAGTCGTCTACGAGGGCGACGTCGTCGTCGGCTCGGGCGTCGTTTCGGGCAGCACCGCATGACGCAACGAATCTTCTTCGGGCCGGCAGCCGTTTTACGGACGTGGGGCCTGACACAGTGACGGACGAGATCACGCTCACGATGCCGCGCGACCGCGAGTACTTCAGCGTCGCGCATCTTGTGCTCGGCGGCGTCGGCGTCCGTCTCAACCTGACGATCGAGACGCTCGAGGACCTGCAGCTCGCACTCGACGCGATCCTGGAGCGCGACCACCAGGAGGGGGAGGTGACGATCGCGGTCCGGCTGGACGACGAGGCGATCGAAACCGAGGTGGGGCCATTCGGCGACGGGGTCCGGCGAGAGCTGGAGCGCGGCGGGGAGGACGAGGTCGGCCTGAGCCGCATCCTCGACACGCTCGTCGATGACGTTCAGCTCGAGCCGGGCGAGGGTGGGGACTGGGTCAAGCTGCGCAAGACGCTTGGGGCATGACGGCACCTGACGACCACGCTCTGCTCCGCAAGTACCACGTGGAGGGAGATCTCGCGGCCCGCGAGCAGCTCATCGAGCAGTACATGTCGCTCGTGCGCTCGCTCGCGCGGAGGTACTCGTACCGCGGCGAGCAGCTCGACGACCTCGTCCAGATCGGGGCGATCGGCCTCATCAAGGCAATCGACCGCTTCGACATCGAGCGCGGCGTTGAGCTGACCACGTACGCGACGCCGAACATCATCGGCGAGATCAAACGCCACTTCCGCGACAAGGGCTGGTCTGTGCGGGTGCCGCGTGGGCTGCAGGAGCTCAACGTCCAGCTCTCGCGCCTGATCGAGGAGCTGACGGTCGAGCTCGGGCGTTCGCCGACGATTCCCGAGCTGGCGAAGTCGGCCGGCGCCGAGGAGGAAGAGGTGCTCGAGGCGCTCGAGAGCGGCCGCGCATACAGCTCGGTGTCGCTGTCGGCGGGCGGCGCGGAGGACGAGCACGGTGAGCTCGATCCGCTCGAGTCGCTCGGCGCCGAGGAGCCGCAATACGCGGTGTCGGAGGACCGGGCGGTTCTGGCCCCGGGCTTCCGCGTGCTCGACGAGCGCGAGCGGAAGATCCTGCATCTCCGCTTCTTCAGCGGCTTGACGCAGTCGCAGATCGCGCAGCAGATCGGCATCTCGCAGATGCACGTCTCGCGGCTGATCCGGCGGGCGCTGGAGAAGATCCGGGAGGAGATCGGGTCGGAGGAGGAGCTCGCGGCCGGCGAAGAGCCTACGCCGCGACGAGCGGCCCGCCGCTGAGCTGCGCTTCTTATGGCGCCGACTCGGTGAGCTGCCCTTCTTATGGCGCAGCCCACCTCCTCCCCGTCGCAACCGTAACGAGGATCAACGCACGCGTCTGCGCCGAGGCAGTGTCGAAAGACGCGACTCGTAGAATCACTCGCGATGCGCACCACGGCTGAGCTCCGCGAGGGATTCCTCTCCTTCTTCGAGTCGAAAGGCCACAAACGGCACCCGTCGGGCTCACTCGTCACGCCCGACTGGGACCACTCGACGCTCTTGACGAGCGCCGGCATGCAGCCGCTGATGCCGTACTTCCTGGGCAAGGAGCAGGCGCCAGCGCCGCTGCTGACGACGGTGCAGAAGTGTTTCCGAACCCCGGACATCGACAAGGTCGGACTCAACGGCTCCCACCTCACGTTCTTCGAGATGCTCGGCAACTTCTCGTTCGGCCAGTACTTCAAGGACGGCGCGATCGAGCTCGCGTGGGAGTTCGTCTTCGAGCACATGAAGATCGACGCCGACCGCTTCTGGGTCACCGTTTTCGCGGGCGACCCGGAGCTCGGCCTCGGCGAGGACAAGACCGCGGTGCGCCTCTGGGAGGAGATCGGCATGCCGCCCGAGCGGATCGTCCGCCTCGGGCGCGCCGACAACTTCTGGTCGGTCGGCGGGCCCGGGCCGTGCGGCCCCGACACCGAGCTTTTCTACGACCGCGGCGAAGGCGTCGGCTGCGGGCGCCCCGAGTGCGGCCCGGGCGACGGCTGCGAGCGCTACCTCGAGTTCTGGAACCTCGTCTTCATGGAGTACGAGCTCCACGCCGACGGCACGGTCACGCCCCTGCCGAAGCAGAACGTCGACACGGGCATGGGCCTCGAGCGCGCCACGGCCGTCCTGCAGGGCGTCATCTCCGTCTACGAGACGGACGGCTACCAGGCGATCATGGACTGGATCGCGGCCGAGAGCGGGGTGGCGTTCGGCGAGTCGGAGAAAGCGACGAAGGCCCACCGCATCCTCGCGGATCACGGGCGCGGCATGACGTTTCTCGTCGGCGACGGCGTCGTCCCGTCGAACGAAGGCCGCGGCTACGTCCTGCGCCGCATCATCCGCCGAGCTGTCCAGCAGGCGCGCACGATCGGCCTCGACGACCTCTGGCGCATCACGGACGTCGTCGCCGAGCAGATGGCGCCGTCGTACCCCGAGGTAGCCGAGAACCGGCGCCAGATCCAGGAGATCGTCAAGGGCGAGGAGGAGCGGTTCTCGCAGACGCTCGAGCGCGGCCTGCGGCTCTTCGAGGAGATCGCCGGCAAAGGCGCGATCTCGGGCGAGGACGCATTCAAGCTCCACGACACGTACGGCTTCCCCCTCGAGTTGACGCGCGAGCTCGCCCTCGAGCGCGGCATCGCCGTCGACGAGGAGACGTTCACGCGGCTGATGTCCGAGCAGCGCGAGCGCTCCCGCGCGGGCGGCGGCCGCGAGGAGGTGCGCGCCGCGGAGTTCGGCGAGCGGGCCGGCTTCACGACGGAGTTCGTCGGCTACGAGAAGACCGAGGTGCTGACGCAGATCGGCGCGCTCGAGCCGCTCGAGGGCGGCGACTTCCTCGCGAAACTGCGCGAGTCGCCGTTCTACCCCGAGGGCGGCGGCCAGGTCAGCGACCAGGGCTTCATCGAGCACGAGGAGACAGGCGCCCGGGCGGCGCTCGCGGAGGCGTACAGGATCGGCGACGACCAGGTGCTCGTCTTCCACGGCAAGGGCTTCGCGGCGGGGGACCGGGTGCGGGCCGTCGTCCCGTGGAACGTCCGCTTCCCGACGATGACTAACCACACCGCGACGCATCTCCTGCACCGCGCGCTGCGCGAAGTGCTCGGCGAGCACGTGCGCCAGGCGGGCTCCGCCGTGCGGCCGGACAAGCTGCGCTTCGACTTCACGCACCCCCAGGCGCTCACGCCCGAGGAGCGCGCCGAGGTCGAGCGGATCGTCAACGAGCGGATCTTCGAGAACCTGCCGGTGCGCGCGTTCGTGACGCAGATCGACGAGGCGCGCAAGCTCGGGGCGATGATGCTCTTCGGCGAGAAGTACGGCGACGAGGTGCGCGTCGTCGAGATCCCCGGTTTTTCGCGCGAGCTGTGCGGTGGTACGCACGTGCGCTGGACCGCGGAGATCGGCCCCTTCGTCGTCCTCTCCGAGGGCTCCGTCGGCTCCGGCGCGCGCCGGATCGAGGCCGTGACCTCGGGCGAGGCGTTCGCGCACCTCGCCGCGAAGGCGGAGGAGGCGGCCGAGCTGCGCGAGGAGCTCCTCGAGGCGCGCAAGGACGCGAAGAAAGGGCCGGCTGCGCGCGCCGATACGGAGGTGGTCTTCCGCGACGAGTCCGGCGGGATCGTCGTCGCGGAGGTGAAGGCGCTGAAGGGCTCCGAGCTGCGCGACCTGTCCGACGAGATCCGGCGCTCGAAGGGTGCGGATGCCGTCCTCCTCGGCTCGGTCGACGACGGGCGCGCATACCTCGTCGTCAACCTCGACCGCTCGCTCGTCGAGCAGGGCGCCGACGCGGTCGCCATCGCGCGCGAGGCCGCGAAGAAGATCGGCGGCGGCGGAGGCGGGCGCGCCAACCTCGCCGAGGCCGGGGGGAAGAACCCGGAAGGCCTCGCCGAGGCGTTCGAGGTCGGCAAGACACACATCACGTCGGCGCGCGCGTGAAGGTGGTCGCGCTCGACTTCGGCTCGGCACGCACCGGAGTTGCGGTCTCGGACGAAACCGGGACGATCGCGCGGCCGGTCGGCATCGTCGAGCGCGCGGCGACTCGTGACGGCCTCACCGCTCTCGTGGAGCTCGTCCGCTCGGAGGGCGCGGAGCGGGTCGTCGTCGGCCTGCCGCTGACGATGCGCGGCGAGCGCGGCGACCAGGCCGCCGAGACCGAACGCTTCGTCGAGTCGCTGCGCGCCGCGCTCGACGTCCCCGTCGAGAGCTTCGACGAGCGCTTCACGACCGATCTCGCCGAGCGCGCGCAGCACGCGCGGGCGCCGAAGGACGCGCGGGCGGCCGCCCATCTGTTATCCAGCTACCTCGCATGGTCGACCAGCAAGAGCAGCTGACACCGAGCCCGCCGCCGCCGACGCGGCGCCACCATCGGCCGTCGCGCACACGGCTGATGGTGCGGCGGATCGTCGCGCTCACGTTGCTGCTGGCGTTCCTCGGCCTCGGCGTCTGGCTTGCCACGGTCGCCGTCGGCAGCGTCCGCGACACGGAGGAGAAGCCCGCGCCGGCCCCGCCGGCCGCTCCCGCGCCGCTCCGGATCATCTTCCCGGAGGGCTTCACGCGTCGTCAGATGGCGGCGCGGATCCGCGACGTGAACGGCATTGCGCGCGAGCGGCGAGGGGTCAACCCGCGCCTCTCGTCGAACGCCTACTTACGCGCCACGCAGAGCTCGAAGATCCCGGGCACGTTCGCGGGCGACGGCGAGCGCCGGCCGCTCGAGGGCTTCCTCTTCCCGGCGACGTACGAGTTCGAGCCGCGCACGACCTCGCGCCAGCTCGTCAACCGCCAGCTCGAGTCGTTCGAGCGCAACTGGAGCAAGGTCAACCTGCGCTACGCGCGGTCGCGGCGGCTGACACCGTACGACGTGCTCATCATCGCCTCCATGATCGAGAAGGAAGTGATCGCGCCCGAAGAGCGGGCACTCGTGGCCGCGGTCATCTACAACCGGCTGCGCGCGGGCATGTACCTCGGCATCGACGCGACCATCCGCTACGGGCTCGACGTGCCCCCGACGGAGCCGCTGCGCAAGTCGCAGCTCGAGAGCCTCAACCCGTACAACACGCGCAAGCACCAGGGGCTGCCGCCGACGCCGATCGCAAACCCGGGCCTCGCCTCGATGCAGGCCGCCGCGCACCCCGCGAACGTCGACTACCTCTTCTTCGTCCGCAAGCCCGACAAGATCCACCACTTCTTCACCGCGAGCCAGGAGGAGTTCGACAACTACACGGCGACGCACGGCTACGGGTGATCTCCGGGCGAACGCGGCTCGTTGCGCTGATCGGGCACCCAGTCGCCGAGTCGCTCTCACCGCGGATGCAGAACGCGGCGTTCGCGGCGCGCGGTCTCGACTGGGCCTACGTCGCGCTCGACGTGCCGCGGCCGCGCCTCGCGTCCGCCGTCGAGGGGCTCGCCGCTGCGGGCTTCGCCGGGGCGAATGTGACCGCGCCGTACAAGATCGAAGTGCTCGACCTCTGTGAGACGGACGCGCCGTCCGTGAATACGCTCGTCTTCGAGGAAGCCCACATCCACGGCGAGTCGACCGACGCGGCCGTGCTCGCCGGCCTCGAGTGGTCGCGCCCGGCAATCGTCGGCGCCGGTGGGGCGGCCCGCGCGTTCGCGGCCGCGCTCGGGGACGCGCGAACCTTCTCGCGCCGCGGCGACTGGCCGCCCGATGCACACGACGCCGACCTGGTCGTGCACGCGACGCCGGTCCGGGACGAGGTCGTCGTGGGCGTGCGCGAGGGCCAGACGCTCGTCGATCTGCCGTATCCAGGGTCCGCGACCGCGTCTGCCGCGCGCGAGGCCGGCGCGACCGTGATCGACGGCCTCGACGTCCTGGTCGCGCAGGGCGCCGCCTCCTTCGAGCTCTGGACGGGCGTCCCCGCGCCGGTGGAGGTGATGCGGGCCGCAGTACGCTCTTCGCCGTGAGCCTCACGCTGACGACGGCAGGCGAGTCGCACGGCCCTGCGCTCGTCGGCATCATCGGCGGCCTGCCTGCCGGCCTCAGTCTCGACCGCGCCGCGATCGACGCGGACCTCACCCGCCGCCAGCAGGGGTACGGCCGCAGCCCGCGCCAGCGCGTCGAGCACGACGAGATCGAAGTCGTCGCGGGCTTACGCCACGGGCGTACGCTCGGCACGCCCCTCGCGTTCCTCGTTCGCAACCGCGACCACGAGAACTGGGCGTGGGGGATGAGCCCGTGGCCGCCCGAAGGAGAGCCGGAGGGCAAGGGGTCGAGCCCCGTCACGTTGCCCAGGCCCGGTCACGCCGACCTACCGGGAACGCTCAAATACGGCCTCGCGGACGTGCGCGACGCCTTCGAGCGCGCGAGCGCGCGGCAAACCGCGGCCGTCGTCGCCGCCGGCGCGATCGCGAAGGCGCTTCTGGCGGCGATCGGTGTCGAGGTGGGCGGCGCCGTGCTCGAGGAGGGCGACGTCGACCGCGCCCGGGACGAACGCGACACGGTCGGCGGCGTCGTCGAGGTGCGGGCTCGTGGCGTTCCGCCCGGTCTCGGCTCGTACGCGACGACGGCCGAGCGCCTCGACGCGCGGCTCGCCGCGGCGCTGATGGGCACGCAGGCAGTCAAGGGCGTCGAGATCGGCGACGGCTTCGCGCTCGCAGGCGCCCGTGGCACCGAAGCGCACGACGAGATCTTCCGGGACGAGCGCGGGCTCTACCGCGAGTCGAACCGGGCGGGCGGCATCGAGGGCGGCGTCTCGAACGGCGAGGAGATCGTCGTCCGTGCGGCGATGAAGCCGCTGCCGACGCTCATGCGCCCGCTGCAGTCCGTCGACCTCGAGACGGGCGAGCCGGCAGAGGCCCTCGTCGAGCGGAGCGACGTCTCGGCGGTCGAGGCGCTGAGCGTCGTTGCCGAGGCGGTTGTCGCGTTCGAGCTCGCGCGTGCGGCCCGGGAGAAGTTCGGCGGCGACGCGCTCGGCGACTTCCTGGCGGCCCACCACGCGTACAAGGAGCGGATCGATTGGTCGCCGCGCTAGACCGGCACATTGCGCTCGTCGGCTGCATGGGCGCAGGCAAGTCGACCATGGCCCGCGAGGTCGCGGAGCGGCTCGGACGGACCGGCAGCGACGTCGACGCAATCGTCGAGCACGCGGCCGGCGAGGACGTCACCTCGTTCTTCGCCAGCCGCGGCGAGCCCGAGTTCCGCCGGGTCGAGGAGAAGGAGACGCTGGCGGCGCTCGACGCTCCCAGCCCGGATGTGCTCGCGCTCGGCGGTGGGGCCGTCCTCTCGGCCGAGGTGCGCGAGCGGCTCCGAGAGCGCGCGCACACGGTGTGGCTGGATGTCGACGTGGGCACGTGCTGGGAGCGCGCCCGCGGCGATGAGCGCCCGCTCGCGCGCGACGAAGGCGAGTTCCGGCGCCTCTACGAGGAGCGCCGGCCGCTCTACGCGGAGGTCGCGGATGCGGTCGCGCGCGACGTGGACGGCGTCGTCCTCGCGGCCGGCGAGATCCAAGTGGGGGTCGGTGCCGTCGAGCGCCTCGAGTCGGCCTTGCCGGACGGGCCGGCCGCGCTCGTCACCGACGCGCACGTCGGCGGTGTCCACGGGGCCGTCGTGCAGCTCGCGCTCGGCCCGCGCCTGGCCGAGAGGCACGAGCTTCCGGCCGGCGAGGATGCGAAGCGGCTCGAGGCGTGTGAGCGGCTCTGGCGCGCGCTTCGTCTCCCGCGTGCAGCCACACTCGTCGCGCTCGGCGGCGGCTCGCTCACCGACGCGGCGGGCTTCGTCGCGGCGACGTACCTGCGCGGCATCCCGTGGGTGGCTGTGCCGACGACGCTCGTCGGCCAGGTTGACGCGGCCGTCGGCGGCAAGACGGCGATCGACCTCGCCGAGGGCAAGAACCTGGTCGGCGCTTTCCACTGGCCCGCGCGCACGGTGATCGACCCAGGCTTGCTCGCGACGCTCCCTGCGGAGCATCGCGCGAACGGCATGGCCGAGGCGGTGAAGACGGCGCTCCTCGCGGGCGAGCCGCTCTGGGAGCTTCCGGAGCCGGAGCTGATCCGTCGGTGCGCGGCCTTCAAGGCCGCCGTCTGCCTGCGCGACCCGCACGAGCGCGGCCCGCGGACCGCGCTGAACCTGGGCCACACATTCGCGCACGCGCTCGAGGCGGGATCCGGCTACCGGCTCTCGCACGGCGAGGCGGTTGCGCTCGGGCTGCTCGCCGCGCTCCGGCTGTCGGGCCTCGACACGTCGGTCGTCGAGGAGCAGCTCCGCCCGCGGCCGGTGCGCGTCGACCGCGAGCGCGCGTGGGCCGCGCTCCAGCGCGACAAGAAGCGCGCGAACGGTGCGGTACGGCTCGTCCTGCTCGAGCGGCCCGGTC
>DASQWH010000045.1:0-3843 GCA_035640335.1 Gaiellaceae bacterium
GAACGCCGCCGACGTTCTCCGGAAGCGAGGTCGTCGCCGCGGCCGCGATCGCGCCCGACGGTGCGAAGATGAGCAGCTTCAAGGCGAGCGCGCTGCGCACGACGGCTTCGCGCCACGGGCCCTCGTACGTCCGCGCCGCGCTCCATTCGCTCCAAGTCGCGACGGTTGAACGGAGGCGGTCCTCGACCTCGTCGCGCGCCGGCAGAACCAGCGGCTCCTGGTGCGCGGCGCTCAGGACGAGATGGCTCACGCTGCCCTCGCTCGCCTCGAAGCTGCCGCTCACCGCCTCATCGTCGACCACCGGCTCTCCCGCCTCCCAGCTTGCGAGCGCGAGCGCGTCCCGTCCCCTGACGAACGTCGGCAGACCCGCGCGCCACGAGAGCTGCGTGGCAGCCGTGCCGTACTCGAATCGCGGCTCGAATCTCCACGCGAGGGGCACCCGGCCGCTCAAACCCTCGATACGGCGGACGAGCTCGCGGTAGGGCGCGAGACCCGCGGTCGGCAGCGTCATCGCGTCGGTGACGTGAACGCGACCGGCTCCAGTGGTGAACGTCGTCTCGAGGACGTTCGTCCCCTCGACGTACGTCCGCGTCACGGTATGGGGGACCGTCGGCGCGAGCGCGAAATGACCGCAGCGCGCGGCGTCGACGAGCGCACCGAAGATGGTCGGAGAGTCGAGGTCCGGCAGGCACAGCCAATCGATCCTGCCGTCGCGCGCCACGAGGGCGACGGTTCTCCCGTCGCCGATCGCCGCGTAGTCGCGGATCGGCGCATAGCCGTCGATGCGGGTCGGCTCGCTCAAAGCAGCCTGCTCTCTCGGTGACCGGGAATAGTCGCGAACTTACGCGTGTCGCGGCGGATGTTGCCGGGGAAGGCTCCATGCCCGACCTCGACGTCGTACGCTGTTGGCACCCCTCGCTCGACATCACCCTGTCGATGAGCCTGCTCCTTTCGTTCGCGATCATCGTCGTCGCCGTCGCCGGCGCCATCGCGCTGATGATCGCCGTACGGACGTTCGCTCCCGAAGGTGGGTTCTTCACCGACTCGGATCGCGCGGCCGGAGTCTTCGGCGTCACGGGAACGGGCTTCGCCGTGCTGCTCGCCTTCGTGATCTTCCTCGCGTTCTCGAGCTTCGACCGCGCGAACGAAAAGGCCTCGATCGAGGCGGTCGCGATCACCCAGCTCTACAGGACCGCGAAGCTCTTCTCGCCGGAAATGCGCCGACAGCTGCACGGTGAGCTCATCTGCTATGCCCGCGCCGTCATTCACGACGAATGGAAGGCGATGCGCGACGGAGGGGAGAGTCCGCTCGTCGACGCCTGGCTCGCGCGGATCGAGGGGACGGTCGAGGGAATCCAGCCCCGCGGAGACACGCAACGCGTCGCGTATGACCACTGGTTCAACCAGGCAGCGGAGCGCCGGGAGGGGCGGCGAGGGCGCCTGTCCGAGGCCGAGCCGCTCGTTCCCCCACTCGTCTGGCTGGCGCTGTTCCTCGGCGGCGCGCTGATCGTGGCCTACATGTGCTTCTACGCGGATCCCGCGGAACCTGTCGTCGTGCAGGCGATGATGATGGGAGCGATCACGACGATGGTCGTCGCCGGGATGCTCGTGGTGCGGTTCCTCGACCGGCCCTACAACGGAGCGACGGGAAGCATCGAACCGACCGCGATGACGACGACGCTTCGCGGGATGGAGGCTCCGACCGGAGCCTCCACCGGTGCCGCACGTCTCTGCGACGACGATGGGCGTCCGTAGCGAGCTCGGCCGGCTGACCATTCCCGCTTGGGTGCGGAGGCGGCTCGCGGCGTCGGGTCGCGCCTTCTCGGCAACGGCGCGCAATCCGAGCGTGCTGCGTGCGCAGCTGGCGTTCGGTGCCGCCTGGTCGGCGGAGGCGGCCTTCACGGTGGCGCTCGGCGTGGTCGCATTCCGCGACGGCGGCGCCGGGGCGGTGGGGCTCGTGGCCTTTGCGCGGACGGCTCCGGCCGCGTTCGTGGCGCCGGTCGGGACGGCGTTCGCGGACCGCTTTCAGCGCGACCGCGTGCTTCTCTGCTCTTGCCTCGTCCGCGCCGGAGCGACCGGCGCGGCGGCGACGGTGCTCGCCGCCGGAGGGCCGAAGGTCGCGGTCTACGCGCTGGCCGTCATCTCCACCGCCGCCTTCAGGCTCTTCCGCCCCGCCCACTCGGCGTTGCTCCCGGGGTTGTGCAACACGCCGTTCGAGCTGAGCAGCGCCAACGTGGTTCGCGGTCTCCTCGACTCGCTGTCCACGCTCCTCGGCCCGCTCGCAGCCGCGCTGTTGCTCGTTCTCACGAGCCCGGCCGGCGTGTTCGCGACCAGTGCCACCTTGTCGGCCATCGCGGCCCTGCTCCTGCTGAGACTCTCGTACGAGAGGCCGCCGCGCAGTCGGCCGCAGCCGTTGCGGCGGATCGTGCACGAGACGGTGGAAGGCTTTCACGCGCTCGCGCGCTATCGCGACGCTGGCCTCCTGATCGGACTCGCGCTCGTCCAGGCCCTGACGCAGGGCTTTCTCTACGTGTTCGTCGTCGTTCTCGCGCTGGAGCAGCTGGAGATGGGAGCTTCGGGCGTCGGCCTGCTGACGGCAGCCGTCGGCGCAGGCGCCGTGGCGAGCTCACTGGCTGCGTCCGCGTTCGTCAGCGGGCGGCGCCTTGCGACGCTCGAAGGCGTCGGCGTCATGCTCTGGGGCTTGCCGCTCACGCTGAGCGGCGTACTGCCGCACGAACCGGTCGTCCTCGGCCTGATGGCCGTGATCGGCATCGGCAACGCGCTCGTCGACATCGGCCTGCACACGCTGCCCGCCCGCCTCGTGCCGGAGGAGCTGCTGGCGCGCGTGTTCGGCGCGAAAGCAAGCCTGACGGCGCTGGCGATCGCCGTCGGCTCGTTCATCACTCCGCTCGCCATCGATCTGCTCGGGGTCCGTGGCGCGTTGATCGTGCTCGGGCTCGTGGCGCCCGCGGCCGCGGCGCTTGCCTGGTGGCGGCTACGCGCAATCGACGCCGCGATCGCGCACCGGGACACGGAGATCGAGGTCCTCAACCGCGTCGCGATGTTCCGCCCGCTGCCGATGCCCGCGATCGACGAGCTTGCGCTACACGTCGACGACGTCCACCTGCCGGCGGGCGAAGAAGTGTTCCGCCAGGGCGATCACGGCGACCGGTTCTACGTGATCGACGAGGGCGAGGCCGAGGTGATCGGCAACGGCCGCCTGATCCGCGGGCTGCGCTCGGGAGACGGGTTCGGCGAGATCGCCTTGCTCCACGACACGGTCCGCACCGCGACCGTGCGGGCGCGCACGCCTCTGCGCGTCTACACACTCGACCGGCACCATTTCCTTTCCGCGGTGACGGGCTATGAGTCGAGCGAGCGCGAAGCAGATGCGCTCGTGCTCGACCGGCTCAGCGCGTTCAACCCCGCCCACTGAACGCGGAGCACGACGTTGCCCGTCTTCTGACCGCTCTCGACGTAGCGCGTCGCGTCGACGACCTCGTCGAGCGCATACGTGCGGTCGATGACCGGCCGGTACTTGCCGGCTTCGACGAGCTCCTTGACGAGGACGAGATCCTCCTTGCGATAGCGGGCGATCCCCACCTTGGCGCGACGGCTGCCGACGAACCGGGTGGCGAGGGCGAGGAACGGCAGGTGGTACATGAACCCGAGGTCGACCGAGATGTACATCCCGCCCGGCCGCAGCGACCGGCGACAGCGGCGGAACGAGTGCTTACCGACGGCGTCGAAGACCAGGTCGTACGTCTCGCCGTTCTTCGTGAAGTCGTCGCCGAAGCGGTCGAGGACGTCCCGGGCGCCGAGCGACCGAATGAGCTCGACGTC
>DASQWH010000046.1:0-11877 GCA_035640335.1 Gaiellaceae bacterium
GAAGTCGGCGAGCTGGACGAGCACGAGCCCCCGCCCCCCAGCGAGCAGCTGCGCCCGTAGCGACACGGCCCCTCCGGCCGTGCCCGCCGGGGGCCGGCCGCGCGCCTCCCTCCGGGTCAACCCTAAGCCGGAAATCCGCGCGTGTGTGGAACGCGATTGCGCCGAGCTCGCGCCACTTCAGCCAGATCTCAGGCGCGGCTACGCGCCGATCGTCGCCGACAGCTCCCGTGCGAGCGCAGCCGCATCCGCCGCGGTCCGCGCCACGACGAGGCATGTGTCGTCGCCGGCGACCGTCCCCAGGATCCGGCGATGCCCGAGCCGGTCGAGCGCTCGCGCAATCGCCGGAGCCGACCCGAGCTCGGACTGAACGACGACGATGTTCTCGGCCGCGACGGCGTGCCGGCCGAACTGGGCCAGCACGCCCGCCAGCGCTTCGCTCGGATCCCCACGACGCGCGTCCTGGGGGAGCACGTAGCGCGGCCGGCCGAGCACGTCGTGCGTCTTCTGCAGGCCGAGCTCGCGGATGTCCCGCGAGACCGTCGCCTGCGTCACGCGACAGCCGGATTTCTCGAGTGCCGCAATCAGCTCGTGCTGCGTCCCTACGCGCCGACGGGAGACGACACTTGCGATCAGGCGCTGTCGCTGCGGCTTGTCGAGGGGGCGTCGCTCCTGCATAGGCAAAGAATAAGTATTCGACGTCCGCAAGCACCGACGACGGGCCGGGACGGGCCGCAAGCGCCCGCCGCTGTCGTGTTTCGCGGACCGCGAGAGCGGTAACCTTGACTTCGTGCTACGCAAGCTGCTCTGGACGGCGCTCTACGGGATCATCGGCGCCCTGGCGACAGTCGCCGCGCGCGTCGTGGCGTCCCGGCTTTGGCGGGTCGCGACCGGCGAGGAGCCGCCGGCGAAGAGGAAGGCATGAGCAAGGCCGACGTCCTCGTCGACCGCGCCGCCAACCGCCTGCAGGAGCTGGCCAACCGCGCCGCGGGGGAAGGCGGCGTCAAGGCGAAGCTGGCGGACGAGCTCGCCGACGACGCGGCCTTCCTGCGGAAGCTGAAGCCGAGCCTCATCCGCGCCCGCATCCAGGGCCGCGCGCCGATGAATCAGAAGCCCGGCGAGGGGACGGTCGCCCCGTCCGCGCCCCAGCTCGGCAAGCGCCCGAAGCCCAAGGGCGACGGCCCGAACCCCATCGTCGTCATCGGCGTGGCGCTTGCCGCAGGCGTGCTCCTCGCGAAGGTGATCGACTGGAGAGGCCATGCACACCCAAGAGACTGATCAGCGCACCCTCGGCGCGTCCGCGAAGGAGGTCGCGGAGCACGCGAGCTCGCTCGCCCGGCTCGAGCTCGAGCTCGCCACGCTCGAGCTGAAGCGCAAAGTGACGGCGCTCGGGGTCGGCATCGGCCTCGGTGCCGGCGCCGCGCTCTTCGCGGTGTTCGCCCTCGGCTTCACCCTCGCGACGATCGCCGCGGCGCTCGCGACGGCCATGTCCACGTGGCTCGCGCTCCTGATCGTCACGCTCGGACTCTTCCTGCTGACGGCGATCCTCGGCCTCCTCGCACTGAACCGGATCAAAGCGGGCACGCCCCCGGTGCCCGAGCAGGCGATCCGGGAGGCGAAGCTCACGACAGCAGCCCTGAAGAGCGACGATGGCCGGTAACAGCCGCACCGCCGAGCAGGTCCGCCGCGAGATCGAGGCCGAGCGCGAGCAGCTCGCCGTCGCCGTCGACGGCCTGCGTGAGGAGATCAGCGAGGCCACGAACGTCTCCGCGAAGCTGAAGGCCAAGCTGCCCGTCGTCGCCGCGGGCGCGGCCGGCGTCGGGTTCGTGATCGCGGGCGGTATCGGAGCGACGATGCGCATGCTCGCGCGGCGGAGCCGCGAGGGCACCGAGAAGGCGCGCTTCGGCCGCTTCAGGCTTGTCGACCGCGACTGAGCGCGCCCCAGTCGGACGCGCGCCGAGCGGGCCGGAACGACTCTCGGCCGGCGAGTGGGGACCCGAAGTGCCACAGGCGGTGACCGACCTCGTCGAGCAGCTGCAGAAGTCTTCGGCGCGGAGCTGAACGCCGAGCTCGGCAGGCCGACATCCGGGCAGCCGGCGGCCCGAGCGCCGGGCTCGTCAAGCCGGCCCGTCGCGAGCGCTAGGACCGCACGACGAACGCGCCGCGCAGGCGGCGCGTCGCGTCGGAGCGGAATGTGTGCCGGCCGGCGCGGAGCGAGAGATTCCAGACGACGGTGCTCCTCGTGCCGACCCTAGTTTTGCGGTTGACGCCTGGGCCGACGAGATGGAAGTTGTCCGCCCTCGTCAAATCGCGGACGGTGATCCGGAAGCGGCCCGCTGTCAGCGAGCGGACGCGCGCGCCGGCCGCGGTCCGCAGCGAGATCACCTTGCCCGGGCCGACCTTGCCGTT
Organism: Gaiellaceae bacterium; assembly: GCA_035640335.1. Taxonomy (GTDB): domain Bacteria; phylum Actinomycetota; class Thermoleophilia; order Gaiellales; family Gaiellaceae; genus VAXT01. Next base: position 2,407 of record DASQWH010000046.1, read on the forward strand.
CAGCCGAGTAACTGCCGGCGCCGGTGGCGGCGGCGGCGGCGGATTGCCGACCGTGAAGCGGCCGAACATCGACGTGTTGTGCGGGTCGCACTGGAAGCGGTACACCCCGTCGACGAACGTCACCGTCCACGTCGTCGTCGCTGTCGTCTCGACGACGGTTCGCATGTCCACGTTGCCGGGCCCGAAGAGGTGGAAATTGTGCTCGATCGCGCGGTCGAGAACGGCGATCTGGTACGTGCCGGGGTCGAGTCGCGTCACGGGGGAGCCATCGGGATTCTGGAGGGTGATCGTGAAGCCGGGGCCGACCTCCGCCCGGAGCGTGATCTGCTGCGCGCTCGAGGCGGCGCCGGGCAAGAGCGTTCCGGCGGCGATCAGGGCGATGGCGAATAGACGGCGTGGCACGTTTCGACCTCCTTGTGATGGACCGGCACCGTTACTACGAAGGCGCCGTGCCTTCGGATTTCCCCACCCGTTGCGTTTTAGACTCACCCGTACATGTTGCGCAAAGACGCGAAGACGAAGCTGATCCAGCGGGTGCCGCTGTTCGCGAACTGCTCGAAGCGGGAGGTCGCGAAGGTCGCGGCCATCGCCGACGAGATCGACCTGCGCGAGGGCAAGGAGCTGACGAGGCAGGGCTCGCCCGGTCGCGAGTTCTTCGTCCTCGTCGACGGCTCCGCCGAGGTCGTCAAAGACGGCAAGCGGATCAACTCGCTCGGCCATGGCGACTTCTTCGGTGAGATCGCCCTCATCCACCACGCGCCGCGCACTGCGACCGTCAAAGCGACCTCGCCCGTGCGAGCGCTCGTCGTCACCGAGCGCAACTTCAAGCGTCTGCTCGAGGAGTCGCCCGAGATCCAGCGGAAAGTGCTCGCAGCCCTCGCGGAGCGGCTCGCTCCGCAGACGATCTAGGCGCGGAGCTCGGCGCCGAAGCGCTCGGCGAGCGCTGCCACGATCCTCTCGCGCAGGGCCGCGGCGTCCTCGTCCGAGAGCGTTCGCTCCGGCGACTGGAACTCGACGGAGAAGGCGACCGACTTGCGGCCCTCGCCGACTTGCGGCCCCCGGTAGACGTCGAACGCGCGCATCTCGCGCAGCTCGGGCCCCGCGGCCCCGCGTGCCGCGGCTACGAGCTCGCCGGCCGCGACGTCCTCGGCGACCGTGAACGCGAGGTCCTGCCGCACGGCCGGGTACGTGATGACGTCCTCGTAGGCGACGGGATCGCGCGACCCAACCACGAGCTCGCCGAGGTCGAGCTCGAACGCCGACCACGTTCCGTCCAGCAGCGTCGGGTGCAGCTCGCCGAACGTGCCCGCGGGCGTTCGCGCCGCCTTGCCGGGATGGAAGAGGGCGTCGTCGGCGCGCTCGACCGCCGGCTCGGCCTTCAGCGCCGCATAGATCGTCTCGACGACGCCTTTCACGCGCGGGAACCCGCCTTCGAGGATTCCTGCAACGCGGAGCCGCTCGTCGGGCAGGTCGCCGTCCGGCAGGTACACGCGCGCGATCTCGAAGAGCGCGATCCCGCGGGCGCCGATGTCGGCGTTCCGCCGTGCGGCATCGACGAGGCTCGGCACGAGCCGTGTGCGCAGGGCGCTCAGCTCGACCGAGATCGGCTCGGGCAGCTTCCACGTCGTCTCCTCGTCGGCGCGCATCGACGGCGTGTAGGTCTCGACGAAGCCGAGGCCGACCAACACGTCCTCGACCCGCCGACGGAGCTGCTGCTCGCGACTGAGCGTCCCGAACATCGCGCGCCGCACAGGCAGCGTGAACGGCACGTCCTCGAGCCGGAAGCGGGCGACCTCCTCGATCACGTCGACCTCTCGGGTCACGTCCCGCGCGCGCCACGTCGGCACGGTCACGCGCCCGTCTTCGACCTCGAAGCCGAGCCGCCGGAGGAGGGCGTGCTGCTCGTCGGGAGCGCTCTCGAGACCGATCAGCCGGTCGGCGCGCTCGGGCCGGAGCTGGACGACCGGCCGCTCGGGCAGGTCGCCATGTACGTCCGTGTGCCCGACCCAGCGAGCGCCGGCGAGCTCGACGATCAGCTGCGTCGCGAGCGTCGCCGCCGGCTCGGCGAGGTACGGGTCGACGCCCTTCTCCCAGCGGTTCGAGCCCTCGGTGCGCAGCCGCAAGCGCTCGGACGAGCGGAAGATCACGTACGGCTCGAAGTTCGCCGCTTCGAGCAGGACCTCGGTCGTCTCCTCGCCGATCTCAGTGTCCTCGCCGCCCATGATCCCGGCGAGCGCGACCGAGCGCTCCGCGTCCGCGATCATCAGGTCATCCGGGGTCAGGTCGCGGTCGACGCCGTCGAGCGTGCGCAGCTTCTCCCGCGCCCGAGCCCGCCTGACGACGATGCGGCCGCCGTGGAGTGCGGCGAAGTCGAAGGCGTGCAGCGGGTTGCCGAGCGCGAGCATCGCGTAGTTCGTCGCGTCGACGACATTGGAGATCGGCCGCATGCCCGCGGCGAGCAGCCTCGCCTTGAGCCAGATCGGCGACTGTCCGATCCGGACGTCGCGGAAGAGCCGCCCGATGTAGCGCGGCGCCCCGACGAGGTCCTCGATCTCGACGTCGACCGGCTCGTCGCCCGCCCGTTCTGGCTCGTTCCCCGGAGGCGGCGCCGGCTCGAGGTCGTAGATCGCCGCCACCTCGCGCGCAATCCCGTAGATCGACAACAGGTCGGGGCGGTTGCCGGTCGCTTCGACGAGCAGCACGTCGTCGACGATCGGCAGCACGTCCGAGAGCGGCGTGCCTGGCTCCCAGCCTTCGTCGAGCACCATGATCCCGCTGTGGTCGGGCCCGAGATCGACCTCGTCCTCGGCGAGGATCATCCCGTTCGAGAGCTCGCCGCGAACCTCACGGCGCTCGAGCTCGAGCCCGCCGGGCAGAACGGCGCCCGGCAGCGCGACGGCGACCGTCGCCCCGGCTCCGAAGTTCCACGCGCCGCAGACGATCTGCAGCGGCTCGCCCTCGCCGACATCGACGCGGCAGAGCTGGAGGCGATCGGCGTTCGGATGCTTGGCCGCCTCGACGACGCGGCCGACGCGGAAACGCCCGAGGTTCCCGTCCTGGTCGGGCACGCCGCGGCGCTCGATGCCCTCGACCTCGGCCGACGAGACCGACAGCCGCGTCGCGAGGTCCCCGAGCGGCATCTCGAGCGGGACGTACTCGTGCAGCCAGCTGACCGGGACCCGCATCAGAACTGCCTCAGGGCGCGCAGGTCGCCCTCCCAGAGCACGCGGATGTCCGGGATGTCGTGCCGAAGCTGCGCAGCCCGCTCGAGCCCGCAGCCGAACGCGAAGCCCGTCCATTCCTCCGGATCGAGGCCGACGTTCTCGAACACGCGCGGGTCGACCATGCCGGCGCCGCCCATCTCGATCCAGCCGGAGAACTTGCACGTGCGGCAGCCGGCGCCACCGCAGATCCCGCACGACACGTCGGGCTCGATCGATGGCTCGGTGAACGGGAAGAAGTGCGTGCGGAAGCGAACGCGTCGGTCAGGCCCGTACAGCGCGCGCATCACGTGCAGCAGCGTCCCCTTGAGGTCGGCGAGCGTCAGCCCGCGGTCGACGGCGAGGCCCTCGAACTGGTGGAAGATCGGGTAGCGCGTCGCCGTGATCGCGTCCCGTCGGTAGACGCGACCGAGCGAGACCATGTAGATCGGCGGCTCTTTCTCTTCCATGATGTGGATCTGCGACGGCGAGGTCTCCGTGCGCAGGACGTGCTCGTCATCGAAGAAGAACGTGTCACGGTGCGAGCGGCTCGGGTGTGTCGGAGCGAAGGCGAGCTTGTCGAAGTTGTACTCGACCGTCTCCACCTCGCGGTCATCCCGGATCTCGTAGCCGAGGCCGAGGAACGCGTCCTCGACGATTCGCCGCACTTGCGTGATCGGGTGCAGGGCGCCGAGCGGCAGCTCCTCTCCCGGAAGCGTGACGTCGACGACGTCCTCCGTGAGCGCGCGGTCGAGCTCGGCGCGGTCGAGGGCCGCCTGGCGAGCGGCGACGGCGTTCTCGATCGCCTCGCGCGCCGCGTTGAGGGCCATGCCCGTCTCGCGGTCGCGGACCTCGCGGAGCGCCTGCTTGAGCTCGCTCTTCCGGCCCAGGTAGCGGACGCGGACGTCGTCCAGCCCGTCCGGCGTCGTTGCGGCCTCGATCGCGCTCAGGGCGTCACGCTGGAGCGCTTCCGCGTCCACGCACGCGACTGTATCGCGTGCGTGACTCACGTCCGGCCCCGGCTCTCGTGGAGGATCGGCTGCGCGTCTAGCGCCGGCCCTCGGCACGGAGCCGAGGCCCGGTAAAGAAAGAACGTGCGCGCGTTGCAGCCATCGCGCACACGATAGCGCGAGAATGCCCCGGTGAGCGAGTACGACCCCTTCGCGGCGAACTACGACGACTGGGCCGAAGGGATGACCGAGGACGTCCCGTTCTACGTCGAGCTGGCGCGGGAGGCCGACGGGCCCGTCGTCGAGCTCGCCGTCGGGACCGGCCGCGTGGCGATCCCGGTTGCGCGCGAGACCGGCAAGCGCGTGCTCGGCTTCGACCTCTCGCCGGCGATGCTCGCCGTCGCGCGCGAGCGGGTCGCCGAGGCCGGCGTCGACGTCGAGCTGCACGAGCAGGACATGCGCGACTTCGCGCTGGACGAGCCGGCCGCGCTCGTCTACTGCCCCTTCCGCGCGCTGCTGCACCTGTCGAACTGGCCCGACCGGCGCCGCGTGTTCGAGCGCGTCGCCGCTGCGCTGCGTCCGGGCGGACGCTTCGCCTGGAACACGTTCGTCTTCGACCCGATGCTGGCGGGCAACCTCGCCGGGCGCCTCCGGCCGCGTCCGAAAACGAACATCTGGGAGTACGCCGAGTACGACCCGACGGAGGCCCGAATCGACATCAGGGCGTGGATCGGGCAGCCGGGCGTCGAGGAGCGGCACCTCAAGCTGTGGTGGATCAACCGCTCCGAGTGGGAAGGGCTGATCGACGTCGCGGGCCTCGAGGTCGAGGCGCTGTACGGCTGGTTCGACCGGCGGCCGTTCGACGAGGACAGCCGCGAGTTCGTCTGGATCGCCCGCAAGCCGGGATGAGCACCAGCCCGTACGACGCGATCGCGCAGCTCTACGACCCCTGGAGCCGGAGCGTGACCGAAGACGTCGGTTTCTACGTCGCCGAGGCACGCAAGGCCGGCGGGCCCGTGGTCGAGCTCGGGGTCGGCACCGGCCGGATCGCAGTGCCGATCGCGGCCCAGGGCATGCGCGTGATCGGCGTCGACTCCTCGGTGGAGATGCTCGAGGCGTGCCGGAGCCGCGCCGAGGCGGCGGGCGTCGAGGATCTGCTCGACCTGAGAGCCGGAGACTTCCGCGATCCGCCTGTGAGCGCCGTCGACGGCGTCGAGGCAGTGCTCGTCCCGTTCCGCTCTTACCTGCACCTGCCGAACGACAGGGCCCGGCGCGAGGCGCTCGGCGCCGTGCACGCCTTGCTGCCGCCCGAGGGATGCCTGGTCTTCGACGTCTTCGCGCCGAAGCCGGACGACATCGCCGACACGCACGGCCGCTGGCTCGAGCGCGAGCCGGGCATCTTCGAGCGCGCGGACTGGGACGAGCAGGCGCGGACGCTGACCCTGTCCGTCCGGGACGACACCGCGCAGACCACGATGCAGCTCGCGTGGATCTCGGCGAACGAGTGGCGGCGGCTGCTCGAAGAGACGGGCTTCCGCGTCGAGGCCTGCTACGGCTGGTTCGACCGGAGCCAGTACGAGGGCGGCGAGGACATGATCTTCGTGGCCATTGCTGTCTGATCGAGCCATCTTGCGCTGATGCCGATCGGCGGCGACTCTCTCGAAGTGGCTGCAAACGAGCGTCAATTGCCGCTAGATCGTGACGATGTCGTCTCTATCATGGAAGCGCTATTCGACATCCGCGCGGGTGTTGACGAAGTCCTGTTGTTGCTCCAGGAGGAAGACGATGGCGAAGCGCCGGAAGAAGAAGGTCAGTGACGAGTGGCTCGCGCGGAAGCCCGAACGTGATCGCATAACGCGCCAGCTCGAGGAGCGGATCGCGTACCACAAGGCGAAGCTCGAGGAAGAGCGCGCCGCGAAGAATTCGACCTAGAGCAGCTCGATCTCGTCGCCGACGGTGACTTCGCCCGTCTCGACAACGCGGGCGAGCATTCCGCGCTTGCCGTCCAGCTCCGCCCGCAGGCCCTGCCGAAGCTCGTCCATCCGGTGGCACGGATCGCAGACCATCGTCACCTCGAACACGGCTCCGCCGGCGCGCAGCCGCTGGCCGATCGGCCACGCCTGCACGTCGGTGCCGTCGACGGTGAAGTTCTCGCGGATCGCGCCGGGCGCGACGCCGACCGAATCGAGGTGCTCGCGTGACGCGAACAGGACCTCGCGCTTCGGGGGATTGCCGTGCGCGCAGCCTTCGAGCCCCTGGCCCGCGATCGCCCTGCGCTGCTCGTGGCCGTCCATGCGCGCGCTCTTCCGTGCCGGTGACGTCCAGATGCCGGAGATCGAGGCCATACCGAGACTCTAGCCTCGCCGTCGGTGCTCGTAGAGTGCGATCGTCCCCGCGGCTGCGACGTTGAGCGACTCGGAGGTCGGCGCGATCGGGATCGTCGCGGTCTCGTCGCAGGCCGCGACGACGTCGTCCGGAAGCCCTTCGCGCTCCGCGCCCAGGACGTAGGTGACCGGAACGCCTGGATCGATCCGAGACAACGGCGCGCCCCCTTCAGGCACGAGCGCGACCCGGTGACCGCTCGGCTCGTCGAAACCGGCCACGGGCACGCGGAAGACGGCGCCCGCCGACGCACGCAGCGCCTTCGGCCCGGTCACGTCCGCGCACCCCAGAGAGAGCGCCAGCGAGGCGCCGAACGCGTCGGCGCTGCGCAGGAGCGTGCCGACGTTGCCGGGGTCGCCCACGTGCCACAGCGACAGCGAGAGCGGCTCGACACCATGCGGGAGCGAGTCCCGGCGGTAGACGCCGGCCACGCGCGGCGGGTGTCCGAGCGTCGAGACCCGCGCGAGCAGCTCGGGCTCGACGTCCTCGCCGGCGCGCAAGAGCTCGACCGGCTCGATGCCCGCGTCGTCCGCCGCCTGGACGAGGTCCTCGCCCTCGACGACGAAGAGGCCCTCCTTCTCGCGCTGTCTCCGCGAGTGGAGCAGCCGCCGCATCAGCCGCAGCGTGGGATTGGAGGAGGACGTGATCACAACCACCAGTCCAGCCACGCGCCGTGGTAGTCGGCCTCGCCCGCGAACTCGCGCTCCGCGCCGGGGTAGTAGGCGATCCGGAGGCCCCAGTGCTTGTCGCCGGTCCGGCCGCGCCCCGTCGCGACGAACGCCAGGTTGCCCGCCTCCCCCGCCTCGTCGAGCGCCGAGCGCACGCGCTCGACGCCGCCCTCGGGGAGGTAGCCGAGCGTGGCCGTCTCGAACACGACCGTGAGCGCATTGGGACGGCGCTCGGCGAGCACCGCGGGCAGCGTCTCGACGATGTCTCCCTGGATGAGCTCGGGCGGATCCGTCCGCAGCGCCTCGATCGCGCGATCGAGCCGCTCGAGCCGCTTCGTCTGACCCGCCCAGACGAAGCTCTTGAGGAGGCGAGCGCCCTGATCGGTCGTCACGTCGATGGGATTCCGGTCGATCCCCACTCGCCCGCGCACCTCGGGGCGAAGGTCGAGCAACTCGGCTGGCACCGGCTTCTTCTCCTCGGCCGCGAGCGTCAAGGGTGCATCGGGCGCCCCCCACTCCGCCGCGCCGTACACGTAGCGATACCGGTCCCAGACGAGGTTGAGCCCCGCGCTCGAGCCGAGCTCGATCAGGTCGAGCTCGTCGGCGCCCGTTCGCTCGGCGACGCGCAGGAACAGCGGCAGCAGCACCCACGAGCGCTGCACCTCGTTCGTCTGCACGCCCTGTGTGCGCACGAACTCAGCGAGGAACTCCCGGTGCTCCTCGAGCGGGTCGTCCCACGACGCCTCGCCGGCGAGCACGAGGTAGTGCAGCCCGCCGAGCAGCCGCAGCGGCTGCTCCCACGTCATGTCCGGCCCGACGATCTCGCCGGCTACCGGATCGTCGGCGAACCGCCGGCAGAGCTCGGCGTACAGCGGCGACCGCGGCTCGCAGTGCTCCGCTTGCGCGAGAAAAACCTCGCGCTGCGAGGCTAGTTCAGTCTTGCTTGGCAGCGGCCGGCTCGAGCGCGGCCTTTGCCTGCTCGGCGATCTTGCCGAACGCCGCCGGGTCGGAGACGGCGAGATCGGCCAGCACCTTGCGGTCGAGCTCGATCCCCGCCTTGCGCAACCCGGAGACGAACTGGTTGTACGAGAGGCCCTCGGCCCGTGCAGCGGCGTTGATGCGCATGATCCACAGCCGGCGCATCGTCCGCTTCCGCGCCTTGCGGTCGCGGTACGCGTAGACGAGCGAGTGCTCGACCTGCTCCTTCGCGACGCGGTAGCGCGAGTGTCGCGAGCCGAAGTAGCCCTTCGCCTGGTCGAGGACCTTGCGCCGCTTTTTCCGGGCAGCGACCGATCGCTTCACGCGCGGCATCAGCGACCACCCCCGAGCAGGCGCTTGACCTCGCGCGTGTTCGAGGAGTGGAGCTCGTGATCCTTGCGGAACCTACGCTTGCGCTTCGCGGACTTCTTGCTCAGCAGGTGGCTCTTCATCGCGCGCCTGCGCAGCACCTTGCCCGCCGCCGTCACCTTGAACCGCTTCTTCGTCGCTTTGTGTGTCTTCTGCTTTGGCATCTCTCGCTACTCCCGCGTTCTTCGTCGGCGCCAGCACCATGACCATGTTGCGCCCGTCGAGGAGCGGCGGGGACTCGATCTGCCCGAGCTCCTGCACGTCCTCTGCGAGCCGCATCAGCAGGTCCCGGCCGCGCTCCGGGTGCGTCGTCTCGCGACCCCGGAACATGATCGTCACCTTGACCTTCGCGCGCTGGTTGAGGAAGCGCACGACGTGGCCCTTTTTCGTCTCGTAGTCGTGAACGCCGATCTTCGGCCTGAGCTTGATCTCCTTGACGTTCACGGAGACCTGGTGCTTCCGGGCGAGCTTCGCCTTCTGCTCCTGCTCGTAGCGGTACTTCCCGTAGTCCATGACGCGAGCGACCGGGGGATCGGCCTGCGCCGCGACCTCGACGAGATCGAGGTTCTTGCCGTACGCGTACTCCCGGGCCTCGTTCGTGGACTTGACGCCGATCTGCGTCCCGTCTTCATCGACGAGCCGTACCTGCGGAGCGCGGATGTCCTCGTTGATCCGTGCCTGCGGGACGACCGGCCGGACGGGCTCGAAACGCCGCCGTGGCCTCAAAGGCGCTTCACCAAGCTGTCAGCTTCCTCCTTCTCGAAACGACAAGACCGCTGCAAGGCAGCGGCCGTTTTCTCTCCAACCTCACTCGGTTGAACCTCCGCCGGGCTCGAGGCCCCGGAGGTGAGGAACGGTTTCGCCCCTGCTTTGCAGGCGTCAAACAGTAGCAGCCTCACGGAGCTCCGCCAGGAGCGCGTCGAG
>DASQWH010000047.1:0-2003 GCA_035640335.1 Gaiellaceae bacterium
CTCGTCGAGCTCCTCGGCCGGCACGAACGGGAAGAGCAGCGTGACGTGCGCGGGGATGCCGAGCCGGGCGGTGTCGTACCGCCGGCGCCACTCGCCGACGGCGGCCTCCGCCTCCGGGACGGCGACGATCAGCGCGCTGCGCGGCACGCGGCGGAGAGTACGCTCAAGCCATGTCGACCGCGGCCGAGCGATCGCCGTCCGAGCAGCGCGAGTGGTGGCTACGCGCGCTCGCGGTCTTCCAGAGCCCGCACGCGGTGTTCGCGGCGATGCGTACCGAGTCGCCCCGCGCGGCGCAGGCGCGGCAGGAGCCGCTGATCGCGATCGTGATCCTCGCCGGGATGGCCGGCGTCCTCTCGACGTCCGTGGCCGGCCGGCTGCTCGACGACCGGTCGCTCGACGGCCTCGACGTGGCGATCTGGACGTTCCTCGGCGGGGCCGCTTACGGCGGCGCGCTCTACTGGCTCGGCGGTGCGCTGCTGCACGGCGCGAGCCGCGCGCTCGGCAGCGACGGCAGCTACCGCCGCGCGCGCCACGTGCTCGGGTATGCGGCGGCGCCGCTCGCGCTGTCGCTGCTCCTCATCTGGCCGGTGCGGCTGACGGTCTACGGGAGGGACGTGTTCCGATCGGGTGGCGCCGACTCCGGCACGGGCGACACGGTCTTCGAGGCTCTGGCGCTCGGCTTCGGCGTCTGGGCGCTCGTCCTGCTCGTTACTGGAACGCGAGCCGTGCACGGATGGTCCTGGCCGCGAGCCGCCGCAGCAGTCTTCCTCGCCGCGGCCCCGTTCGGCCTGATCGCAGCACTGTCTGCTCTGTAGCAGGCGCGACGGCGAAGATCGCGTCGAGGAGCTCGGTAGTGATGCAGCCCTTGCGCAGGTAGGCCGAGGCGCCCGCGGCGAACGCCTTCGCCGAGTCGCCCGGCGCCGCAGACGCGGTGACCACGACGACGCGCGTCGACGGCGAGACCTCGCGCACGCCTCTTGTCGCCTCGAAGCCGTCGAGGACGGGCATGTCCAGGTCCATGAGGACCACGTCGGGCCGGAGCTCGGACGCGAGCGCGACGGCTTCCTGGCCGTTCTGCGCATGGCCGGCGACCTCGACGCGGCTGTCCGCTTCGAGGGTCAACGTCAGCGCCTCGGCGAAGAGCGGGTGGTCGTCGGCGATGAGGACGCGGAGGGATCCGTCCGTGCTGGCGGCTCTGGCGTGCGGCTGCATGATGTCGTACCGGAAGAAGCCGCCAGGCGCAAAACCTTGCGCCGTTCGGACGAAGATCACTCGTTCGAGGCAGGCTCCTTTGCACGGGTTTCGAAGCGGTCCCGCTCCTCGTCGGCCATCGCGTATGTGTGCTGCTCCTCCGGGAACGCGCCGCTCCTGACATCCTCGGCGTAGTGCTCGAGCGCGTCGCGGATCTCGCGCGAGAGGTTCGCGTAGCGCTTGACGAATCGCGGTAGGTGGCCCTCGGTGAGCCCGAGCAGGTCGTGGTAGACGAGCACTTGGCCATCGCAGTCGGGCCCGGCGCCGATGCCGATCGTGGGCACGGTCAGGCGCCGGGTGATCTCGGCCGCGACGGGTGAGGGCACCGCTTCGAGCACGACCGAGAAGCAGCCGGCCGCTTCGAGCGCGAGCGCTCCTGCGACGAGCTCGCGCGCCTGCTCGGCGGTCTTGCCCTGAGTCTTGAAGCCTCCGAGCTGCGTCGCCGACTGCGGCGTGAGGCCGACGTGGCCCATCACCGGAATGCCCGCCGCGACGATCGCGCGCGCACGCGAGACCGACGGCCCCGCCCCCTCGAGCTTCACCGCGTCCGCGCCCGCCTCCTTCACGAAGCGAATCGCGTTCACCACCGCGTTCTCGTCAGAGACCTGGTACGAGCCGAACGGCATGTCGCCGATCACGATCGGGCGGCGCGCCGCCCGCGCGACCGTCCGCGTGAGGAACAGCATCTCGTCCATCGTCACCGGGACAGTCGTCCCTTCGTGGCCGAGCACGACCATCGCCGCCGTGTCGCC
>DASQWH010000048.1:0-5245 GCA_035640335.1 Gaiellaceae bacterium
GGGCGAGCTCGCGGAAGCCGTCCTCCGTGACGAGCATCCCGGCGAGCGGGTCGTCCTCGTGCGGGTCGAACCCTGCGGAGACGAGGACGAGGTCAGGTTCGAACGCACGGACGGCCGGCTCGACGACCTCGTCGAACACCCGCCGGTACTCGGCGTCGCCCGAGCCCGCCGGCATCGGCACGTTCACCGTCGTGTCGTCCTGGTCGCCGGGCCCGCCCGTGCCGGGATAGAAGGGCCACTGATGCAGAGAGACGAAGAGGACGGAGTCGTCGTCCCGGAAGATCTCCTCCGTGCCGTTCCCGTGGTGCACGTCCCAGTCGACGATCGCCACGCGCTCGATCCCGAGCTCCGCCTGGGCGTACCTCGCCGCGACCGCCGCGTTGTCGAAGATGCAGAAGCCCATCGCACGCGCCGGTAGCGCGTGGTGCCCCGGCGGCCGTGGCAGCGCGAAGCCGCCTCGCCGCACGGCCTCGATCGCCGTGCCGGCTGCGAGCAGAGCCGCCTCGAACGTCGTCTCGCTGGCGATCGTGTCACCGTCGAGCCACGTCGGCTCGGCAATCGCGTGAATGAGCTCGACGTAGTCGGCGGCGTGACACGTTTCGACGTCCGCGATCGTGGCCGGCGGAGCCTCGTCCCACCCGCCCACGGCCTGGACCAGTACCTCGATCCTGCGGCCCGACTCCGGGTGGTGGCCCGTGGGATGCAGGCGTGCGAGGTCCGGATGCGTCAGGACGTCGATGCAGCCCTCGCGGCGAGGCGGCCCGCCATCGCGCCCATGCCCCAGCTCTCGAGAAGTGTGGACGCCTCCGCCCACTTCGGGGACTGATCTGCAAGGGGAGGGAGAGGAGCGGAGGCGTCCAGCGTGGCTATTCGCCGGAAGAGCCGAAGTTCCTCCGCGACCGGCGCGAACCTCCCGGCGGCCAGTGCAGCCTCGAGTGAGCCGTGCTCGCGGATGACGTCCGCGGCCTTCTTCGGGCCGACCCCGGGCGCGCCGGGGATCCGGTCGGAGGGGTCGCCGCGCAGGGCGATGAAGTCCGGTACCTGCGCCGGCTCGACGCCGTAGCGCTCGCGCACCTCGTCAGGCCCGATGCGGGCGAGCTCGGTCACACCGCGCGTGGGCGTGAGGATCGTCACGCGGTCGCTCGCGAGCTGGAACGAGTCGCGGTCGGACGTGACGACGACCGAGGTCCAGCGCTTTCGGCGTGCCGCCTTCACGGCCGCCGCGAGGAAGTCGTCGGCCTCGTAGCCGGGCGCCTTCGCGCTCGAGAAGCCGAGCGCGGAGACGATCTCGGGCAGCATCGCCAGCTGCTCGAGCAGGGCGTCGTCGAACACCCGCCCCGCCTGGTAGCCCGGGAGCGCCTCGTGCCGGTACGTCGGCACTTCGAGCGTGTCCCAGCCGACGACGACCGCGCGCGGCTGCTCCGATTCCCACAGCCGGACGATGAAGTTCGTGAAGCCGACGATCGCCCCGGACGGGCGCCCTCCCGCGCGCTTGATCGTCTTCGGAAGCGCGTGATAGGCGCGGTGCGCGAGCGAGTCCCCGTCGACGACGAGCAGCGGGGCCGGGCTCACAGCGTCGCCTCCAGAGCCTCGATCGCCTCCATCAGGCGGTCGGTCCCGACCCGTGCGGCCTCGCGCGGCGGGCGCGTCCGGAGGTCGTCCAGCGGCACCGCAGGGCCGTACGCCACCCGCAGCGGGCCGAGCCGCCTGATGCGGTCGGTGCCGGTGATGGCGGCGGGAATCAGTGGCACATCCGCCCCGAGGGCGACGCGCACCGCCCCCGTGTGCGGCCGGGCCTGGAACTTTTTGACGAGCCCCTTTCGGCGGCGCGTCCCCTCGGGGAAGATCGCGACCACCTCGCCGTCGCGCGCCAGCTGCACGGCGGTCTCGATCGCCTCCTCGTCACCCTCGCCGCGCCGGACTTTGAACGCCCCCGCGAACCGCAACACGGGCCACAGCGGAGAGTGGAAGAGCTCAGCTTTCGTCATGAAGCGCAGCTCCCGTCGCGGGAAGAGCGGCAGCCCGAGCGGCCACGGGTCGAGATTCGACAAATGGTTCGCGGAGAGGACGTAGCCCCCCTCGCGTGGAAGGTGCTCCTCACCCTTGGCACGAAAACGGAAGAGAAGCTTCACAGGTAGCGCGGTGAGAATCCCGACCAGGATGTACGCGGGTGACTTGACCACGGGGCGTGGAGTATCGCGTCCGCGGCTCTATACGCACCCCGCGCTACTCTGCGACACCAGATGAAGACCTTGATCGTCGCCGAGAAGCCGTCCGTCGGGCGCGATATCGCGTCCGCGCTCGACGGCCCCTTCCAGAAGCGTGCGCTCGCGGACCTCAACCCCCGCGCGAAGGGCGGCAAGGACGACCCGACGTTCCTCGAGTCCGACGACTTCGTGATCACGTGGGCCGTCGGCCATCTCGTCCAGCTCGCCGATCCGGAGGAGTACGACGAGAAGTGGAAGAAGTGGCGGATGGCCGACCTGCCGATCGTGCCGCCCGACGGGTTCAAGCTCGTCCCGCGCGACGCCAAGTCGAAGAAGCAGCTGAAGCTGATCGAGAAGCTGCTCGAGCGCGACGACCTCGACCGCGTCGTCAACGCGTGCGACGCCGGCCGCGAGGGCGAGCTGATCTTCGCGTACCTCTACGAGTCGGTCTTCGGCGTCTCGCCGACCTCGCCGGACGCGCCGAAGCCTGTGCAGCGCCTCTGGATCAACTCGATGACGAAGACCGCCATCCGCGACGGCTTCGGGCAGCTGCGGCCCGGCGAGCAGCTCGAGCCGCTCGAGGCGGCGGCGCGGGCCCGCTCGGAGGCCGACTGGCTCGTCGGCATGAACGCGACTCGCGCTGCGACGATCCGCGGCCGCGCGTGGGTCGGCGGCGTCGTCTCGCTCGGCCGGGTGCAGACACCGACGCTCGCGATCATCGTCCGCCGCGAGCGCGAGATCCAGGCCTTCGTTCCCGAGCCGTACTGGCTCGTGCACGCCATGTTCGACCCGCGCTACCAGGGCATCTGGTTCGACCCGCAGAAGGCCGACGACAAGGAGACGCCGACCGGCCAGGAGACCTGGCTCAAGGAGGCGGAGCGCGCCTCGGAGATCGTCGCCAAGGTCGACGGCAAGACCGGCACCGTGGAGTCAGTCGAGCGCAAGGAGCAGTCCGAGCGTGCGCCGCTGCTCTACGACCTCACGTCGCTGCAGCGCGACGCGAACCGCCGCTTCGGCTTCTCGGCGCGCCGAACGCTCCAGGCCGCGCAGTCGCTCTACGAGGACAAGAAGGCAATCACGTACCCGCGCACGAACTCGCGGTACCTCTCCGGCGATCTCGTCCCGGCGCTGAAGCCGACCGCCGAGACGCTGCTCGACATCGACGAGTACCGAGCGGGCGCGCAGTTCGTGCTCGACCTCGAGCAGTTGCCGCTCGGCCGGGTCGTCAACGACGCCCGTGTCGACGACCACCACGCGATCATCCCCACCGACGTCGAGCACGACGTGGACACGTTCTCGCCCGACGAGCGACGCATCTTCGACCTCGTCGCGAGGCGTTTCCTGGCCGTCTTCCACCCGCCGGCCCGCTACGCGCGCACGACGGTCGTCACGCTGGTCGAGGAGGAGCGCTTCCGCACTCGCGGCAAGGTCACGCTCGAGGCCGGCTGGCGCGCCGTCTACGGCGTCGAGGCCGACGCCGAGGCGCAGAGCGAAGATCCCGAGAGCGCCGAGCTGCCCACGCTCGAGAAGGGCCAGCAGGTGCGTGTCGCCCAGGTCGAGAGCGAGGCGAAGGAGACACGGCCGCCGCCGCGCTACACCGAGGCGACCCTGCTCTCGGCGATGGAGACCGCCGGCAAGTTCGTGGACGACGAGGAGCTGCGCGAGGCGCTGAAGGAGCGCGGCCTCGGCACTCCGGCCACGCGCGCGGAGACGATCGAGACGCTCATCCGCCGCGAGTACATCGAGCGCGTCGGCAAGGACCTCGCGCCGACGCCGAAGGGCCTGCAGGTGATCACGATGCTCGAGGAGCACCAGCTCACGTCGCCGGAGCTCACGGGTGACTGGGAGAAGCGCCTCCGCGACATCGAGCACGGCAACGGCGCGAAGCAGGACTTCATCAAGGGCATCGAGGACTTCACGGAGAAGACCGTGCGCGCGATCGAGGCACTCGACAAGGAGAAGCTGCGGCCGGAGCGCGTCGAGCTCGGTCTCTGCCCCCGCTGCGGCGCCGAGACCGGCGAGATCATCCGCGAGAACGCGAAGGCCTACGGCTGCACGAGCTGGAAGTCGCGTGAGGAGCCGGGCTGCGGGTTCGTCATCTGGAAGCGTGTCGCCGGGCGGACGCTCACGCCCGAGGTCGCGCGCCAGCTGCTCGAGGAGGGCCGTACGAAGGAGGTTCTGTCAGGTTTCCGCTCCCGTGCCGGCAAACCTTTTCGGGCGCGGCTCGTCTTGAACAGTGAGGGCAAGATCGAGTTCGACTTCCCAGCTCGGGCTCGATCCAAAGAGCCCGCTGCAGCGGAATAACAAGAGAGGCACACACGTTCGAACACCCGAAGCCCCGTCCGAGGCTTCGTTTCCCATGGAATCACTAGGAAAACAGGCTTACAGTTTGAAAGTTTGATGGCCGAGCGTCGTCTTACAGTTGAGAAGCCGCCCAAGTCGAGAAAGGACGAAGAGAGCCAGTTGACCGCACATCAGCTGAACGAGTTGCTCGAAACCGAGGGCGCCCGCACGCTCGTCGAGGCCGCTGAGGAGCGCGGCTTCGTCGAGCAGACGGATCTCGAGGCCTTCGCGCTCGAGCACGACCTCGCGGAAGACGAGGTCGAGCAGTTCGCCCGCGAGCTCGAGGCGATCGGCCTCGAGGTCGGCGAGCCGCGCCGCGAGGGCGCGGAGCAGGCCCCTGCGGCGGAGACCCCGGCCGCCGCCGAGAGCGAGGTGATCGTCGGCTCGGCCGACAGCCTCCAGCTCTTCCTGGCGGACGTCGGCCGGCACAAGCTGCTCACCGCCGCCGACGAGGTGCAGCTCGCGAAGGCGATCGAGCGCGGCGACGCGATCGCGAAGCGCCGCATGATCGAGTCGAACCTCCGGCTCGTCGTCTCGATCGCGAAGGGCTACCGCGGCCTGGGCGTGCCGTTCCTCGACCTGATCCAGGAGGGCACCCTTGGCCTGAACCGCGCCGTCGAGAAGTTCGACTGGCGCCGCGGGTTCAAGTTCTCGACCTACGCCACCTGGTGGATCCGCCAGTCGGTGCAGCGCGC
>DASQWH010000049.1:0-2088 GCA_035640335.1 Gaiellaceae bacterium
CGCCCGCTCCGAGCCGGCGGCGTCCATCACCGCGCAGACGTCCTGGACGATCGTGTCGATGGTTGGGAGGTCGCGGATCCGGTCCGACATCCCGGTGCCGCGCTTGTCGAGCTGGATCACCCGCGCGAACTCGCCGAGCGCCCGGAGGAACTCGCCCCGGCCGGGCAGGCCCCAGCTCAGCTCGACGTGGGAGATGAACCCCGGCATGTAGACGAGGTCGATCGGCCCGTCGCCGATCGCCTGATACGCGATGTTCACCTCGCCGCTCCTGGCGTAGCGGGTCTCGGGGGTGTGCAGCATCCCTACTTGAGCTGCTCGCGCAGACTGTCCGCAAACGCCGCCATCTCGAGCTCCTCGCCGGTGACCTCGTCCAGCAGCTCGTCGGCGTTCAGCCGGCTGCCTTCCGACCAGAGCTCGCGCAGGAGGCTCCCGGCCTCGCGGTTCGCGAACCAGTCCGAGCCGAACCGCTCGCGCAGATGGTTCCGCAGCTGCGACTGCAGCGCCCACGAGCGGAGGTAGCCGGTGACGTAGAAGCTCGCGTCGATGTCGCCGAGGTAGTCGGTCGGGCTCGGCTCGATCTTCAACGCGCTCCCGAGCAGCTCTACGTACCGGGAGGACATGGCCTTCTCGTCCAGCTCGGTGGCCGCGTGGAACTCGAGCTCGTAGAGCAGCTTCCCGCAGTAGCGGCGCAGGAGGTAGAGCGAGCCGGTCGCCGCCTCGGCCGCGAAGTCGTCGGGACGCGGGAAGTCGAGCCGGCGCGAGAGCCAGCCGGGCTCCAGCAGGAAGTGCTCCATCAAGGTCGCCCAGGCCTCCGTGACCGAGACGTCGCCCAGGCGCTTCGCCTCGACGGGCAGGTCCGGGTTGACATGCGCGTAGTGCTCCGTGTGGCCGGCCTCATGGAACAGCGCTCGCCAGTCGTCGGCGCCGCCCATCGGCTGGATGACGAGCACGACCCGACCCGGCACCTCGATCGGCGCGCAGAACGCGCGCGGGCTCTTCTTCGGCCGCTGTTCGATGTCGAGCTCGACGTTCTGCTGTGACTTCAGATCGATTCCGAGGTCGGCGAGCGAGACGTCGAGCGCCGGGATCATCTTGTCCGCCGGGAACGCCTCGTCCCAGCCCGGTGCACGAAAGACGCGCGCGACGTCCCATCGCTTCGCGTCGCCGAGCCCCACCCCGGCTCGCGTACGGAACAGCCTGTCGGCTTCGCGCTCGTAGAGCTGCTCCGTCGTGTCGAGGACCTCGCGGCACTGGTCGGCAAGTGCGTCGAGCTTGAAGCCGAAGTTGCGATAGAGATCGGCGTAGGTCTGGGAGCCGAGGCGCGGAACCGCTTCGTACAGCTTGCCCACGGCATCGATGTGGATCGGGTTGATGTGCTCCTCGGTGAGGCGGTTGCGAGCCTTCTCGAGGCGCTGCCGCCTCGCCCGGTCCTCCTCGTTCGCGACGGTCGGGCGGATCATCCGGTACGGGACCGACTCGCCGTCGACGGTCGCCTCGAGCTGCGCTTCGAGGGTCGCGCTCTTCTCGGCGTGCTCGCGCGTCAGCTCGGCGAGGTAGTTCTCAGACGCGAACCGCCAGAGCTCCGAGATCCCGCGGTCGCCGTCGGCCGCCTCGCCGAGCGCCTGCGCCTGCTCGAGCGTCGCGAGCTCGGGATACCGCTCGTAGAGCGGCTTCAGGTCGAGCGTCTCCTTGTGCCCGGCGTAGTGGAGGTAGTACTCCTCGTCGAGCTCCGCGATGAAGCGATCGATGCGCTCGCGGTAAGTGTCCAGCTCTCTGCCGGTCGGAGGAGCGCTCGCCACGGCCGTAGGATAGATGTGGTGCGCCTGCAGGCAATGTCAACCGCACGTCTGCCGGCTGCAAAGCCGCACCAGCCGGTAGCCTCGGGCCGCACCCGTATCGCCCTGATACCGGCGCGCCCCGAGTCCGCGTTCTGGCTTGCTTTTCGCCCGGCATACGCACGGCAACATCACCTGCAGACGCACTGATGCGCGAGATCACCGTCCGCAGTGAGCGGCGCACGCAGCTCATCGAGATCACGCGCGAGGTGGAGGACGCACTCGACGGTGACCCGGCGGCCGCGCTGGTGTT
>DASQWH010000050.1:0-4338 GCA_035640335.1 Gaiellaceae bacterium
CCGTCGTTCGCGACGAGGACCGCGGCCGCGCCCGCCGCGGCCGCGTTCTGGGCCTTCTGGAACCCGAAGCAGACACCGCGACGCAGCAGCGCAACGCCGCCGCGGCGGAAGCCGCTGAAATCGGAGCGCGAGCACCCGCTCGCGGGCGACTCCATCCGGACGGGGACAACGGCTGCGGTCACGTTGCCCGCACCCGAGTACATCAACGTCAGGAAATCCCGCCCGCGCTGGTACCGCTTTGCCCCCGCCCCGACGCGCTCGAACCGAGGCGGCCGCGTCTCCCGAAAGCGGTTGTACGGGAACGAATGCAGTCGCGGTCGATATCCGGCGGCCCGCAGCTGCCGCGCCACGTAGGCGACCGATTGCTGGTACCCCGACGAGCCCATGAAGCGGTTCCCGCCGTTACGCGCCGCGATGCGCGACAAGGCGACGAGGTGAGCCCGCAGACGAGCGGGCGTTACCGCGCGCGCGAGCGCTTCCGGCCTCACGGCGGCCGGACGCGCTCCAGCCTCGGCCTGATCCCCTCCGCCCGCGCACCCCACCGCCGCGACAAGCACGGCGCAGAGCCCGGCGGTGAGAGCGAGGCCTCGCACGTGTGTTCCCTAGGACGCCGCGCGGAGCACAAAGTTGAGCGGAACAGCTCGTCCCGGATTTCGTTGAGAACTGGCAAGGTCCGCGCAGGAGGTTTTCGATGGATGACGAGCAGATCCACAACCGCATCGAGGAGCTCGTCGCCGAGGAGCAAGAGCTCTACGGACGTGGCGTCGGCGGCCTGAGCGAGAGCGAGCACAACCGCCTGGAATCGATCAGAGTCAGCCTCGACCAGGCGTGGGATCTCCTGCGCCAGCGGCGGGCGCTCCGCGAGGCAGGTCAGGATCCCAGCGCGGCACACGTTCGCGACCCGGAGGTCGTCGAGCGGTACGAGCAGTAGCTACGACGTCTCGAGGCGCTGGCCGAGGCAGACCTGGTTTCCGTCCGGATCGAGGACGATCGCCATGCGCTCGCCCCACTCCTGATCCGCCGGCTCCTGCGTGACCTCGACGCCCGCTACGCGGAGGGCTTCGACCTCGGCGTCCACGTCGTCCGCGTAAAGCCACAGCGCGACGCGACCGGGCGGATCGACCGAGCTCGACTCCGCGAACCCGAGAGAGAACGGCCCGAGCACGAGCGCCGCGAAGCCCTCGATCCGGTAGCGCTCCTCGAAGCCGAACCGTTCGACGTAGAACGCGACCGCGCGCTCGAGGTCGGGCGTGTGCAAGATCGGGAACGCGTCGTGGAACGGCACGCTCGAGCGAGCGTCAGTCCCGGCCGAAGACCTCGCCGAGCGCGTGATTCAGCACCCAGTTGACGAGCCAGACGACGATCGTCGCGCCGACGTACGTCCAGAAGCCGTCTATCGAGAAGTTCGGCGCGATCCACTCGGCGATCGCCAGCATCAGAACGTTGAGCGCGAAGTACGACAGCCCGAGCGTGACCACGATGAGCGGCAGCGTCAGAACCGCGAGCATCGGCTTCAACACCGCGTTCGCGATGCCGAGCACGGCCGCGCCGAGCAGGATGGGGCCCCAGCGGTCGATCGCGACGCCGTCGAAGATCGCGTCGATCACGATCAGCGCGACGATGTTCACGCCCCAGCCGATGAGGAGCGAGGCGAGGAACTCGTTGCCGCGTTCGCGCCCCACGGCGCGCAGTATGCGCTACCGCGGGCCGCCGGAGCGGAACGTCAGCGCAGGTCCGAGTGGCCGTGTCCCCAGTCGCCACGTCACCTTGTAGAAGCCCGGACCGCGATTCGGGAAATTCCGTTCCCAGCGCACACTGCCGCCGTAGGCCGCTCCCACGCGACGCACGGGGAAGCTCTTGCACGTCGCCGCGCCTGCTGGAGGCCTGACGCACAGCCGGTAGCGTGCGAAATACCTCGCCGCGAGCGTGAGCCGGAACGTGACGACGTTCCGCGGCGCGTCGACGCGGTAGCAGACGTCGCCGCTCGGGCTGCAGTACGCGGCGGTGCGCCGCTCGGGGGCGGCTGACGCGGCCGCGGCGGCTGTGAGCGCGACCACGAGGACGACGAAAGCGCACCGCACCATGCGCCTCTAGTGTGACGCATGTGAGCGCTGCACGCCTCTTTACGCCCGTCTTCGCGCGGGTCTGGCTCGCGACCCTGGGCGCCTTCGCCTCGTTTGGCGTCGTCCTACTCGCGTTGCCGTTGTACGTGAAGGACGAGCTCGACTACGGCAGCCTCGGCGTCGGCATCGCGATGGGCTCCGCGAGCGTCACGGCCGTCGTCGCCGGCCCGCCCGTCGGACGCGTCGCCGACCGGCGCGGGCGGCGCTCGATGATCTTCCTCGGCGCCGCTGCGATGGTCGTGTGCTACCTCGCGCTCGCGCTCGGGCCCTCGCTGCCGCTCGTCGTCGTCATCCGGCTGCTCGCGGGCGCGGGCGAAGCGGCATTCGCGATCGCCGTGCTGACCGTCGCCGCCGATCTCGCTCCTGAGGCACGGCGAGGCGAGGCGATGAGCCTCGTCACGACGGCGTCGTACCTCGGCTTGACGATCGGGCCGGTGCTCGCCGACTTCGTGCTCGGCGGCGACCGGTTCGCACTGACATGGCTCGTCGCGACAGCGCTTGTGTTGCTGGCCGCCGCCGCTGTCCTGCCCCTCGGCGAGACGCGGCCCGAGTCGGCGCACGAGGCGCCCGGCGGCTGGCTCCCGCCGCGAACGGCACTCCTGCCCGGCCTGCTCGTCCTGCTCGCGCTGCTCGGCTTCGGCGGGTTCGTCGCCTTCGCGGCCCTGTATGCGCGCGAGCTGGGCTTCGGGCGGCCTGGCCTGATCTTCGCCCTCTTCGGCGGCGTCATCGTCCTCGTGCGCACGTTCGGCCGGAAGCTGCCGGACCGCCTGGGACCGAAGCGCGCGCTGATGCTCTGCTTCGTCAACCTCGCGATCGGCCTCGCGGTGATGGGCGCGTGGCAGGAGCCTGCCGGGCTGCTGGTCGGGACGGCGATCTTCGCCGTCGGGCAGGCGCTCTCGTACCCGGCAGCGGTGCTGCTCGCGATGCAGGCATCGACCGAGGCCGAGCGCAGCGCCGTCGTCGGCGGCGTGACGGCCTTCGTGGACGTCGCGCTCGGCCTGGGAGCGTTCACGCTCGGCGCCGTCGCGGCTGTCACGGGGTACGCGGGCGCGTTCGTCGTCGGCGCGGTCGTGGCGGCGAGCGGGCTGCTGGTCGTCGCGCCGGTGCGCCGGCTGCGCTTCCGGCCGGCCGGCGGCAAGCTCCCTGCTTAGCGTTTCCGGCCGAGCAACCTACGATCTGGGCATGGAGCTGATCGAGCGCGGCGCGTACCTCGCGGCTCTGGGCGAACATCTCGGCGCGGCGATGGCGGGCCACGGACGGCTCGTCGTCGTCGGCGGCGAGGCCGGGGTCGGGAAGACGTCGCTCGTCCGCGCCTTCGCCGAAGAGCAGGCGGACAACGTGCGCATCGCCTGGGGCGCCTGCGACGGGTTGTTCACGCCCGAGCCGCTCGGGCCGCTGCACGACTGGAACCTCGTGGCCGTTGACGGCGAATCGCCGCGCCGCGAAGTCTTCGCGGCGACGCTCGAGGCACTCGGCACGACGCCGACGATCGCGACCGTCGAGGACGTGCACTGGGCCGACGAGGCGACGCTCGACCTGCTGCGCTTTCTCGGCCGCCGGCTCGACGGCACGACGGCGCTCGTCATCGCCACGTACCGCGACGACGAGATCGGGCCGCGGCATCCGCTGGGCGCCGTCCTCGGCGACGTCGAGACGGCGCGCCGCATCGCGCTACCGCGGCTGAGCGAGGACGGCGTGCGCGCGCTCGCCGAAGGCTCCGCCGTCGACCCTGCAGAGCTCTACCGCCAGACCGGCGGCAACCCGTTCTTCGTCACGGAGGTCCTCGCCGCCGGTGGAGACGGCGTGCCGTCGAGCGTCCGCGACGCCGTCCTCGCGCGGGCGGCTCGGCTGAGCGAGCCCGCCCGCAACGTGCTCGACGCGGCGGCCGTGGTCGGCATGGAGGCGAGCGTGGAGCTGCTCGAGGAGATGCTCGGGGCGCGGCCGGCCGGGCTCGGCGACTGCCTCGCGGCGGGCGTCCTGCAGCAGACGAAAGGTGGTGTTGGCTTCCGGCACGAGCTCGCGAGACGCGCCGTCGAGGAGGCGACCGACCCGGCTCGCCGCAGGGAGCTGCATGCCGCCATCCTTCGAGCCCTGAGCGCTGACGGAGACGATGCCCGCCTCGCCCATCATGCGGAGGCAGCCGGCGACGCGCCGGCAGCGCTCGAGCACGCACGCGCCGCCGGGGCAAAGGCTGCCGAGCTCGGCGCCCACCGCC
>DASQWH010000051.1:0-2508 GCA_035640335.1 Gaiellaceae bacterium
TGCTGACGACCTCTCCGCCCGCCTCGATCAACTTCGTCGGCGCCGCGGTCAAGCAGGCGACCGGCGTGCCCTGGGTCGCCGACCTGCGCGACTCGATCGCTGCGAACCCGGACCGGAACGTCGAGCGGCTCGCCGTACGTGCGAAGGAACGAGCGCAGGCCCTCGTCGCGAAGCTCGTCGCGCGGTACGCCGACGCCGTCTCGGCGGTCTCGGAGACGATTTCCGGCGAGATGCGCGAGCTCGGCGCGACCGCGGTGCGGACGATCCCGAACGGCTGCGACTTTGACGACTTCGAGGGCCTCGAGTACAGGCGCGGCGATCGCTTCCGCATCACGCACACGGGCAGCTTCTTCGGCAAGCGCGACCCGCGGCCGTTCCTCCGCGCCCTGGCCGAGGCGGAAGGCGACGCCGTCGCGCGCTTCGTCGGCGGCCTGCGCTCGTCCGATCGTGAGTTCGCCGAGGAGCTCGGCCTCGGCGACCGGCTCGAGGAGCTCGACTACGTGCCGCGCCGCCGGTCGCTCGAGCTGCAGCGCGATTCGGAGGCGCTGCTCCTGCTGCTGCCCGACGCCGGAGGCCGCGGACGCACGGTGCCGTCCGGGAAGATCTTCGAGTACCTCGCCGCGGAGCGCCCGATCCTCGCCGCCGTGCCGCCGGACGGCGTCGCCGCCGACCTCGTGCGTCGCGCCGGCGCTGGGGTCGTCGTCCCGCCCGACGACGTGCGGGCGCTGCGCGAGGCGATCGCCGGCCTCGAGGCGCGCTGGCGGGCCGGGGCGCTCGACGGGACCGCGCTCCCGCCCGAGCTGCGTGAGAACCTGTCGCGGCGCGCTCGCTCGCGAGAGCTCGCCGACCTCGTGCGGAGCGTGGCATGAGAGGCCGGAGCCGGCTCGCCGATTTCCTGTTCCTCGCCACGCTCTTCTGCGTCTCGTTCCAGAACGTCTACTGGAACGTCGCCGGCCGTGTGAACCTCGCCGACGTGCTCGCCGTCGGATTCCTCGTCGCGTTCACCGCCCGCCGGATCGAGGAGCGCGACCGGTTCTTCGCGCCGACGGCCCTCGCCGTGCTCGGCTTCGCTGCGGCCTTCCTGCTCGTCTACCTGGCCGGTTTCTTCAGCGTCGAGACGAAGCCTGCGCTGTCGCTGTGGGGCAAGGGGCTGATCAAGTTCGCGATCCACTTCGCGTTCCTCGCCGCCGGGATCGCCTACCTCGCACGGCGCTCCGAGCGCTTTTACTGGCGCTCGCTCGGCTGGTTCTGCGGCGGCTTCGCCGCGAACGCGGCGTACGGGGCCTTGCAGTACATGGCCGCCCGGGCGGGCCTGGATCTCGACGCACTCGTCCTCAACCCGATCACCGGCGGCGCAGCCTCGATCAACATCTGGGGCGCTGTCGGCGAGTCGCAGGTCTACCGCGTGAACGCGCTCACCGGCGACGCGAACCACCTCGGCGTGATGCTCGTCGTGCCCCTGCTGATCCTGACTCCCCTGTACCTGCGACTCGAGCGCGGTCACCGGCTGCGCGTGCCGCTCGCGGTGCTGCTCGGCTTCATGCTGCTGATGGAGATCGCGACGCTTTCGCGGAGCGGCCTCCTGGGCCTCGCAGTCGGCGGCGCGCTACTCGCGGTCGTCTACCGCGGCCACCTGCTCTCGCGGGCGCTGCTGCTCCCGCTCGGTGCGGTCGCCGGGCTGCTGATGCTCGTAGTTCTGCAGCGGCTCGACTATTTCCGCAACGTCCTCGAGGCGCGGCTGCAGACGAGCGACACGTCCTCCACGCTCCACTTCCAGGTCTACGACTTCATCCCGCAGACGGTCGAGCAGCATCCGCTGTTCGGCTTCGGACTGAACACGTTCTCGGTCTACTTCGAGTTCGTCACGGGGCGGACGCGGTGGGGCGCACACTCGTTCTACGTCGCGCTCGTCGTCGAGACCGGGCTCGTCGGGACGCTGCTCTTCGCGCTGTTCCTCGTCTACCTCTTTCGGCGGCTCGCGGCGGCGCGCAGCATCGGGCGCGCGCTCGCGGCGCTCGGCGACCCGGTTGCCGCTCGCGTTCGGCCGCTTGCCTGGGGCCTCACGGCCGCCCTGGTCGGGACCGTGGCCGCGAACGCCTTCTACCTGACCATGCAGTTCTACTACTTCTACGCGTTAGCGCTGCTCGCGCTCGCGACGCCGATCGTCTTCGGCCGGCGCCTGCGGGCGGGGCCGACGTGAAGGTCGTCGTCCTGACGACGTCGTACCCGCGGCATGCGGGGGACGTCGCCGGCCGGTTCGTGGCAGAAGGGGTCGAGGTCCTGCGCGCGAGAGGGCTCGACGTCGACGTCGTCTCGCCCGCGCGCTTCCGGCACTTCGGGATCGCTTACGGAGCAGGGGTCGCGGGGAACCTGCGTCGGCGTCCATGGCTCGGCGCCGCGATGCCGCTGATGCTGACCGGCTTCGCGCGTGCTGCGCGGCGGGCCGCGCGCGATGCCGACCTCGTCCACGCCCACTGGCTACCGGCCGGGGGCGTCGCGCTCGCGACC
>DASQWH010000052.1:0-3633 GCA_035640335.1 Gaiellaceae bacterium
CCGCTACAAGGTCTACATCCTCGACGAGGCGCACCAGCTCACGGACGCCGCCTTCAACGCGCTCCTCAAGCTGATCGAGGAGCCTCCGCCCCACCTCCTCTTCGTCTTCTGCACCACCGACCTCTCGAAGATGCTCCCGACCGTCCGCTCGCGCTGCCAGACGTTCGTCTTCTCGCGGCCACGCCTGCCCGAGCTCGTCCGGCTGCTGCGGCGCGTGGCCGACGGCGAGGGCATCCAGACGCCCGAGGCGGCGCTCGCGCTCATCGCGCGCTCCGCCCGCGGCAGCTACCGCGACGCGGTCTCGACGCTCGACCAGCTCGCGTCAGCGACCGAGCGCGACGTGACGGTGCAGTCGGTGCTGCAGCTGCTCGGGGCCGTCGAGGAGGAGGCTCTCTTCCGCCTCTGCGACTTCGTCGTCGACCGCGACACCGCCGGTGCGCTCACGTTCGTCGAGGAGCTCGTCGCACAGGGGCACGATCTCGGCCGTCTCGTCACGGATTTCCTCGAACACCTGCGCCACCTGCTGCTCGTTCAGCACATGGGCGAGGTGCCCGACTCGCTCCCGGTCACCGAAGAGACGCGCGAGCGCCTGCACGCACAGGCGAACCAGATCGGTGAGCCGACGGTAGTGCGTCTCTGCGACCTGCTCGCGGTCGCGGTCGACGACATGCGCCAGGGCGGCGATCCGCGGCTGCCCCTCGAGCTCGCGCTCGTGAAGGTGACACGGCCCGCGGCCGACCTCGAGCGCGAGTCACTCGCGTACCGCCTCGAGCAGCTCGAGAGCCGCGCCCCTTCGGGCCACGTCCAGGTGTCTGACACCGAGACCAGGCCGGAGGAGCCCCGTCCCGTCGAGCCGCCGCCGCCCGAGCCGCCGTCGCTCGAGCTCGAGCAGCTTCAGGACGCGTGGCAGCGCGCGATCCTCCCCGCCGTCGAGCAGAAGTCGATCCCAACGGCGTCGATGCTGCGCGAGGCCCATCCGTCCGAGCTTGCGGGCGACATGCTGACGGTCGAGTTCCCGCGCTCGGCCTCGTTCCACCGTCAGCTCGCCGAGGAGCCGAAGAACGCGACGCTGCTCGCCGACGCGCTCTACGAGGTCACGGGGCGGAAACTCTCGCTCGCCTTCGAGGTCGGCCAGAACGGCGGCGAGGCCGACGCCGAGCCCGACGACGCTCCCGCGAGTGAGGAAGAGTTCGTCGAGCTCATGAAAGAGACCTTCGACGCCCGCGAAGTAGAGGAGAACCCGTGAGCTTCGACATGAACAAGATGCTCCAGCAGGTGCAGCAGCTCCAGGCGCAGATGGCGAAGGCGCAGGAGGAGCTGAAGAACGAGAGCGTCGAGGCCTCGGCCGGTGGTGGCATGGTCACCGTCAAGGTCTCGGGCGCGCTCGAGGTGACCGAGATCAAGATCTCACCCGAGGCGATCGACCCGGACGACCCCGAGATGCTCGCGGACATGGTCCTGGCCGCGACCAACGAGGCGCTGCGCTCCGCTCAGTCGCTCGCCGAGTCGAAGCTCGGCGGCATGGCCGGCCTCGGCGACCTCGGTAGCCTCGGGCTCCCGGGGATGTAGACGGCTCTAGGAGGCGCTCGCTTCGATCGCCGCGCGCCACTCAGCGCGCAAGGCGTCGCGCTCGCCGCCGCGAACGCGCTCGATAGTGGTGCGTACGGTCTCGCCGAGCGCGTCCGGGTCGAACGGCTTCGTCACGAAGCCGACGCCGCCCACGTCGTAGCCTCGCTCCTCGTCCGCCCGCTCCGACCTGGCCGTAATGAAGACCACCGGGATTCCGCGCGTGTCTTCGGCAGACATCAGCGCTTCGGCGACCTCGAAGCCGTCGACGCTCGGGAGCATGATGTCGAGCAGGATCAGATCCGGCTTCTCGGCGCGGGCCAGCTCGAGCGCCGCCTCGCCGTCGGCGGCCTCGATCGTCTCGAAGCCGGCCATGTTCAGGTTCAGGCGGCACACGAGACGGATGGCCGCCTCGTCGTCGACGACGAGCACCCGGCCGGCGCCGGTTTGCGGCTGTTGTCCGGCGGCGTGCAACGCATGAGCGCGTGTTTCCGCCTCCGGCTCGCGGCCGGGGCCAGCGCTGCGGCCACGCTCGGGCCGCCGTGACGGGCCGTCGCCGCGCTCGCCCAGGCGCGGCCGACAGGGCGCCGGGTGGCCCTCCGTCGTGCGCCGCAGCGGCCTGCGGACCAGGGTTGAGCTCGTGCGGTCCAGGACGAGGGACACTACAGTTTGTCCTGGGCCTTTCAAAGCGTGAGTCTGGACGCACTCAACGACATCCTGGGCTACGTCAGCGCTGCGGCGTTCACCCTCCTCGGCCTCGTCTCGCTGTGGCACTGGAACCGCCGCCGCGGCCGGCCGAGCTTGTGGGCTGCCCTCTGCTTCGGCGCCCTCGCACTAGTTGTCCTCGCAGGGCTGATCCTTCCCGGGGACCCCAAGGGCGACTTGCAAGTCGTCGTGCAACACGTTCTCGTCGTCGCGGTGCTTGCTTTTCCCTACTGCCTCTACCGGTTCGCGGCTGCATTCCATCCCGTTCCGCGCAACGTCGAGTGGGTCGTCGGCGCCGCGGCGCTGGCGCTGCTCGCCTGGACTGTCGTGCTGCCGGACTTTCCGGAATCGGGCGAGCCGCGGTCGGCGCAGTTCGAGGTCTTCATCGTCGCGTTCCTCGTTTACTGGACGGTGCTCGCCGTGATCGTGGCGGCGACTCTCTGGCGCGCCGGCCACGGCCAGCCGAGCGTCGCCCGCCACCGCATGCGGCTCCTCAGCGTCGCGGCGCTGCTGATCACCGTTGCCGTTCTGCTCCAGGGTGGCAACCCGGAAGGGAGCGCTACGCTCGAGCTGGCGAGCACGGTCCTCGCGATCGTCAGCGCGTTGGCGTTCCTGCTCGGCCTCGCGCCGCCGGCGGTCGTTCGCGTCGTCTGGCGACGCGAGGAGGGTGAACGCTGGCGGGAGACGATCCCGGATCTCGTCAAGCTCTCGACTCCCGAGCAGATCATCGCCGACGTTCTGCCCGCGATGGCGCGGCTCGTCGGCGCGCGCGCCGCGTACTTCCTCGACCGGGATGGACACGTCCTGGGCAGCCACGGGGCACCGCCCGCCCTCCTAGACTCGATCGACGAGGGCGACCCCGCAATCCTCCGCATCAATGTCCCCGGCGGCGTGCTCGTCGTCTGGGCGAGCCGCTACGCGCCGTTCTTCGGCACCGAGGAGATCGAGGTCCTGCGCACGCTCGGCAACCTCGTCTCGCTCGCCCTCGACCGCTCGCGCCTGTTCGTCGCCGAGCAGTCAGCACGCATGGAGCTCGAGCGCGTCGACGAGCTGAAGTCGAACTTCATCGCCCTCGCCGCCCATGAGCTGCGGACGCCCGTGACGAGCGTGCACGGGATCGTCGCGACGATCGACCGGCTCGGCGGGCAGCTCGGAGACGCGGATCGCGCCGAGCTGGAGGAGGCGCTGAGCACGCAGACCGAGCGCATGCGGCGCCTCGTCGAGCAGTTGCTCGACCTCTCCCGCCTCGAGGCCGACCGCGTGCCGATCCAGCCCGTGCCGGTCCCGGTCCGGGCCCAGGTCGAGGACCTCGTCGCGGCCTCGGCAGGGACCCGCGCCGGCGAGATCGAGGTGCGCATCGAC
>DASQWH010000053.1:0-7332 GCA_035640335.1 Gaiellaceae bacterium
ACCCTCGAGTGGGCGCGGACGCTCCAGGCGCTTGCGCAGTCGGGTCTCGCGTACGGAGACGCCGCCGTCCACGACCGCGAGCGCTACGAGCAGATCCGCCGCATCGCCGCGGAGATGCTGGCGAGCGCGAACGGCGGCGACGCGGAGACGATCGAGCAGCTTTTCACCGGCGAGTGGGGACACGCGACGCCGAAGCTCGACACACGCGGCGTCGTCTTCAAGGACGGCGGCGTCCTGCTCGTGCACGAGCGCCGCGACGGCCTCTGGACGCTGCCAGGCGGCTGGGTCGACGTCGGCGAAAGCCCAAGCGAGGCGGTGACCCGCGAAGTGCTCGAGGAGTCCGGCTATCAGACACGCGCGATCAAGCTCCTCGCGCTCTATGACCGCGACCGGCAGGGCCACCCTCCCCACCCGTGGCACACCTGGAAGGCGATCTTCCTCTGCGAGCTGCTTGACGAGGAGCAGCGGCCGCTCGGGCACGAGACGGCCGCGGCACGCTTCTTCGAGCGCGACGAGCTCCCCGAGCTGTCGATGTCGCGGGTCACACCGCGCTACATCGAGCGCGCCTTCGAGCACCGCGACCACCCGGAATGGTGGACCGACTTCGATTGAACGCGGAGCAGGTCTGGGAGGCGCTGGCCGAGATCCCCGACCCGGAGATCCCGGTGATCTCGATCGTCGAACTCGGCGTCGTGCGGGACGTCGTCGTCGAGAACGGGTCGGTTCGCGTTGAGTTCACGCCGACGTTTCTCGGCTGCCCGGCACTCGAGGTGATGCGCGATCAGATGGCCGCCGTGATTCGCCAGCTCGGTGCCGAGCCAGACGTCCAAGTCGTGCTTGACGACTCGTGGTCGACGGACCGCATCACGCCCGAGGGCCGCGAGAAGCTTCGCGCGTCCGGGTTCGCGCCGCCCGCGCCACGGTCGGCCGGCCAGCCCAAGCTCGTCCAGCTGCAGAGCTCCGTGTTCCGGTGCCCGTACTGCGGCTCGACCGAGACACGCCTCGAGAACATCTTCGGACCGACGCCGTGCCGGTCGCTGCGGTACTGCGAAAGCTGCCGCCAGCCGTTCGAGCAGTTCAAGACGATCTGACGTGCCCATCGACCACGTCAAGCTTCCGGTCGCCGACCTGGATGCGAGTCGCGCGTTCTACTCCGCCGCGCTCGCGCCGCTCGGCTGGAAGCTCGTCTGGGACGAGGCACCCACGCTCGGCTTCGGTCACGGGGACGGCGGCGAGGACGACGAGCCGTTCGCGCTCGAGCGCGGCGACCCGCCTAACGTCCGCAGCCACGTCGCGTTCAGCGCGGACGACACGGCGCAGGTCGACGCGTTCCATGCTGCGGCGGTGGCCGCGGGCGGAACGGACAACGGGCCGCCGGGTGAGCGTCCGTACGGCGGCTATTACTACGCGGCCTTCGTCATCGACCCCGATGGACACAACGTCGAGGTCGTCTTCCACGGCGCGGAGTCGAGGCGGTAGCTTTCGGAACGATGACGCGCGTGCGGATCCTTTACTGCCCCGTCTGAGACGGCTACGACGAGCGGGCCGCGAGTCTCGCGGCCGAGTTGAACGCCGAGACGGAGCACGACGCCGCGATCGAGCCGGGCGGAAAAGGCCAGTTCGACGTCGTCGTCGAGAACGACGTGGTGTTCTCCAAACAGGAGGCCGGCCGCTTCCCGGAGCACGCCGAGATCCGCGCGCTGCTAGCGGCGTAGCAGCAGGGTCGCCGTCGAGGCGAAGGCGAGCACGAGCCCGAGCCCCGGGAAGACCCAAAAGGCAACAGCCGTCGCTTGCTGGCCCGTGGTGCACGCCGAGCAGTCGACGAAGCCGTCCAAGTCACGCCAGCCCGTGAGGATGACGGCGATCACGACGAGCCACAGGGCCGCGGCCGCGAGCACGGCGACCATGAGAACGAGCCGGAGGCGATCCCTTCGCAGCACCCACGCAAGGATCGAGGCCAGGGGCGCGACGATCAGTGCGAAGACGAGCACGGTGCCCATAGCGTTTCTGCTATTATAGCACGCATGCGATCAAGAGAAGGCGACGTATTCGAGCGGCTGCGCGAGCGGCTTGCTCATGTCGACCCTGACCAGGGGTGGTTCTTCGCGCAAATCGCCGAACAGGTAGCCGAGCAGCGGAAGGCACGCGGCCTGTCCCAGGCCGAGCTGGCCGAGCTGACGGGCACGACGCAGTCCGCGATCGCGCGCCTCGAGGCGGGCGGGCGACCGCCGCGGCTCGACACGCTGTTGCGCATCGCCGAGGCGCTCGACTGCGACCTGACCGTCTCGCTGCGGGCGAGGGCGCCTAGCGGCCGCTGAACCGCGGCTCGCGCTTCTCGAGGAAGGCGTCGACCCCCTCGCGGAAGTCCTCCGTTCCCGCGGCGACCTCCTGCAGCTCGGCCTCCCACTCGAGCTGTTGCTCGAGGCTCGAGCGCTGGCCGCGGTCGAACAGGCGCTTCGTCATCCCGATGCCGCGGGTCGGCATCGCCGCGAGCTGCCCGGCGACTTCGGCGGCGCGGTTCAAAAGCGCCTCCGCATCGACGACCTCGGAGACGAGGCCCCACGCGTGTGCCTCGGCAGCCGAGAGCTTTCGGCCCGAGGTCATCCACTCGAACGCGCGGGCGTAGCCGAGCAGACGCGTGACGAAGTACGAGCCGCCGCAGTCGGGGATCAGCCCGACGTTGACGAAGGCGGGGACGAAGGTCGCCGAATCGGCGGCGATGCGGATGTCGCAGGCACAGGCGATCGAGAGGCCTGCTCCCGCGGCGGCGCCGTTGACGGCGGCGAGCACCGGCTTCTCGAGCGAGCGGATCGCGAGCACGGTCGGGTGGTAGTGGTCGCGCAGACGGTCGGCGACACCTTCGCCGCCCTCGCTGAACTCATTCAGGTCCTGGCCTACGCAGAAACCGCGGCCGGCGCCGGTGAGGACAACCGCGCGCACGTCCGCGGAGCGAGCGTCCTTGAGCGCGGCGACGAGCTCGCGATGCGTCTCGCGCGTGAACGCGTTCAGGACCTCGGGGCGGTTGAGCGTGACCGTGAGGACGCCATCGTCCCGTGCCGTCTCGACGTCAGCCATCGAGCCTCCTCAGTTGTGGAAATACCGACCCAATACTGGCGCATTCATGGTCACCATTCGTGCGCTCCCGGGCGTTACCCTCACGCCGGAGGCGGAGCGGGAAGGTCCCCGGGAGGGTGGGGGGAGTGGAGGGGAAAGGCGCGGCGTAGCCGGCGATGAGGTTGCTAGCTTGGGCCCATGCCGGACCTGAGACTCGTCGACGCACTGCTCGAGCCACAGTCGAACGGCGCGGCTGCCGAGAAGGCCGAGCGCGAGGCCGACGCCGAGGCGCTCGACGCTTACTCGCGCGCGGTCATTTCGGTCGCGGAGCGCTTGACGCCGTCCGTTGCCAGCCTTCGCGTCTCCCGGCGCGTGCGCGGCGGGCGGATGCTCGACGGCGCCGGCAGCGCGGTCGTCATCTCACCCGACGGCTTCACACTCACGTCGGCCCACGTCGTCGCGCGCACGGACGGCTCCGGGCGCGCGGCCTTCGTCGACGGACGCGAGCACGACTTCAGCGTCGTCGGGTCCGACCTGCTCTCCGATCTCGCGGTCCTCCGCCTCGACGCGAACGACTTGACGCCCGCCGAGCTCGGAGACGCAGAGCACCTGCGCGTCGGCCAGCTGGTGGTCGCGATCGGCAACCCGCACGGCTTCACCGGCTCCGTCACCGCGGGCGTGGTATCGCAACTCGGCCGCTCGCTGCCAGTCGCCGCCGGCCGCATCGTCGACAACGTCATCCAGACAGACGCCGCGCTCAACCCCGGGAACTCGGGCGGCGCGCTGGCCGACGGGCGCGGCCGAGTGGTCGGCATCAACACCGCCGTCGCCGGGGTCGGCCTCGGCCTGGCCGTGCCGATCAACTCGGCGACGAGGCGCATCGTCGGCGCGCTGATGACCGAGGGTCGCTTCCGCCGCGCCTACCTGGGCATCGCCGGCGGCCCCAGGCCGCTACCGCCGAGGCTCGCCTCCAAGCTCGGCCGCAAGAACGCCGTCGAGATCGTGCAGGTCGTCGACGGCAGCCCAGCAGCGACGGCCGACCTCCGTGTCGAGGACCTGATCGTCGAGGTCGACGGCATCCCGATCGACGGCGTCAACGACCTGCAGCGCCTGATGGCCGGCGAGCTGATCGGGCGTGAGGTGACCGCGAAGGTGATCCGCGGCGGCCGCGAGGTCGACGTTCGGATCGTCCCGCTCGAGCTCGAGACCTAGTCGCGTCGCCTCCGTCGGCGCAGCGAGAGCGCCAGCCCGAGCACGAGGCCGAGCGCAAGGAGCCGGTTGACGTCGACCGCGGGCTTCCACGTCGCGTCGCCGTCCCGGATCACCCAGGCGCCGACCGGCCGGCCGATGAGTCCGAAGCCGCCGCCACCGTTGCCCTCGGCGTCGCCGCCGCCGCCCGTGCCGCCGAAGACGAGCGCACCTGGGACGACGGTCACGCCGTCCTGCTCGATCGGGTCGCCGTAGATCCGGCGCACGTTCACCGCGTCGCGGTGGCCCTGCAATAACGAGTCGAGATCCGGCACGAGTCTCATCTCCCTCCGAAGTTCGGTTTTCGCTTCTCGAGAAACGCGTTCAAGCCCTCGCGCGCGTCCTCGGACGCAAAGGCGAGGTACAGCAGCCGCCGCTCGTGCTCGAGGCCTAGGTGCAAGGGGCTCTCGAACGAGCGATCGACCGACTCCTTCGCCAGCCTCACCGCAACCGGCGCCTTGGACGCGATCTCGCGCGCGACGCGCTTCGCCTCGCCCAGCCACGCCTCGCGCGCGACGACCCGCGCGACGAGCCCGGCCTCGCGGGCCTCCTCGGCCGAGAGAAACCGCCCCGTGAGCACCATGTCCATCGCCACCGCCTTGCCGACCGCGCGCGTGAGCCGCTGCGTGCCGCCGGCCCCGGGGATGACGCCGACACCCGTCTCGGGCTGCCCGAACTGCGCCGTCTCGGAGGCGACGATCAGGTCGCACGACATCGCGAGCTCGCAGCCGCCGCCGAGGCAGTAGCCCGAGACCGCGGCGACGAGCGGCGTCCACAGGCCCGCGATCGCGTCCCAGCGCTCAACGCGCCGCTGGTAGTAGAGGTCGATCGCCGACGAGCGCGCGAGCTCGGCGATGTCGGCGCCCGCCGCGAAGACCCGCTCGGAGCCGCCGAGCACGATGCAGTGGATCGAGCCGTCGCCGTCGAGTTCGACGAGCGTCGATACGAGGTCGTCCATCAGCTCGTCCGAGAGCGCGTTCAGCGCGTCGGGCCGGTTCAGGAGCACGACCGCGATCGGCTCATCGCGCTCCACTAGAACAAGCCGGTCGGCGGCCACTACTCCTTCTCCAGGAAGCGCCTGATCGCCGCCTGCGGCTCCTCGGTCGCCATGGACAGCGCAAGCCAGTCGCGCGCGTGGTTGATCGTCTCGTGCCAGGCGAGGTCGCGCCAGAAGTTGAGGTGCTGCTTCGCATAGCGCGTCGTCTGCGGCAGCTTGCGGGCGAGGTTCTCGACGAGGCGATCGACCTCGGCATCGAGCTCACCCGCCGGGACGACGCGGTTGACGAGACCCCACTCCGACGCCTGTGCGGCGGGAATCTCCTCGCAGAGCAGGACGATCTCTCGCGCCCGGCGGTCGCCGACCATGATCGTCAGCCACTGCGTCGCCCCGCCCGCCGGGACCGAGCCGTGCTCGGGGCCGACGTGGCGGATGAAGGCGTCGTCAACCATCACCGCGAGGTCGCAGGCCATCTGCAACTCGTTGCCGCCGCCGACCGCGATGCCGTTGATGCGGGCGAGCGTCGGCTTGCCGATCTCGCGGAGCCGGTCGTGCGCGTCCTTGAACGCGCCGAACCACTTCCAATACTCGGTCGGCTTGTCGAGATAGTCCTCCGCCCAAGAGCGGAGGTCGGCGCCGACGCAGAACGCCCGGCCCGCGCCGGTCAGCACGACGACGCGGATCTCATCGTCCCACGAAGCATCCTCGCAGGCGCGCGCGAGCTCGCGCAGCATCTGGAAGTCGAAAGCGTTGAGAACCTCCGGGCGGTTCATCGTGATCGTCGCGCGCGGCGGCGCCTTCTCGTAGACGATCTTCTCGAAGCCGAGCTCCTCGGGCGCAACCGGCCGGGGATACGAAGGCTCGGTCACTCGATCTCTGCGAAGTGGACGTGGAAGGGAGTGCCCATCTCCATCGCGTCCTTGCCCGTTGCCATGAACTCATCGGTGCGAGCGGCACTCTTGAACGCGTCCATGTCCGGGAACTCCCACTCCGCGTAGTACCGGTACAGCGGCTCGCCCATCGGCGCGCCGAAGATCCGTCCATGCCGGAAGCTCGCTCCCGGCACGCGCCGGCACAGCTCCGCGTGCTGCTCGAAGCGGTCCGCGTCGGGCTCCGCCTCGTAGACGACGAACGCTCTGACCATTCGGCCTCCCTGTCGAGTGACCGCGCGAGCCTAACGCGCCGGTGGGCGCAGGCCTGCGTCCTCGAGCACGGCACGGACAAGCGGCTCGTGTCGCCCCGCCTCGAGGTCCCCGAGCGGATCGCGCGTGTGCCGGAGCAGCTGCCCGTACGGCAGCGCGAAGGCGGCGCGCATCGCGAGCAGCCGCTCGCGCTCGGGACCGTCGGGCTCGAGAACGCGCGCAGCGGCGTTCAAACGACGGATCTCGGCAACTCGCGGCGGAACGACCCGGAGCAGGAGGAACGCGCTCGGCAGCGCGAAGACGACGAGCCCGAGCAGGTCGGCGAGCTTGTGTGTCTTCTCCTCGCCCGCGCGACCGAGGTCGGCGACGTTCCCGCCGGAGCCCTCGCCTGCGTCACGCAGTCCGTCTGCGATCTCACCGCCGACGAGCGGCGTGTCGTCGACCGCGTCCGCGGCAGCGTCGAAGCCGTTCTCGACCGACGAGCCGGCCTCGTTCACGCCCTGGCCGAGAACGGCGAGCCGGTCGACCGCATCGTGCACTTTCAGTGCAATCCAGGCGAACAGGATGAGCACGAGCACGGTGAGGAGATCGCGAGCGAGCGCCGAAGCGCGGCGTGCCGGAATGTCTGGATAGAAGCGCATGGCCTTTGCGTACCCGGTTTGGGCCAACCCGTCGCCCGGGTATGTATGGAAGAGCCAGAAAGGAGGTGCCGCGCACAGTGACGAGCTTGCTCTGGATCATCTTGATCGTGGTGCTTGTGCTCTTGCTGCTCGGCTTCTTCACCCGCGGGCGCTGGTAAGCGCCGACTAGGACCCCCTCAACGTCGAAATAGGCCGCCCGGCCCATGCCGGGCGGTCGCGCGGTCCGGCACCATGCGATCGTGTCGCAGAC
>DASQWH010000054.1:0-18265 GCA_035640335.1 Gaiellaceae bacterium
AAGGAGGAGGTCGGGCTGTTCGGCGCGGCCGCCTTCGACCACTCGCGTCTCCGCGCGCGGGTCGGCTACGTGTACGACATGGCGGCGCCGATCGGCGAGGTCATCCTCGGGGCGCCGCACTCGCACTCGATGCAGGTGCGCTTCCGCGGCCGCGCCGCGCACTCGGGGATGTATCCCGAGGAGGGCCGGTCGGCGATCGCAGCGGCCGCGCGCGCGATCAGCGACCTGCGGCTAGGGCGGATCGACGAGGAGACGACGGCCAACGTGGGCATCATCGAAGGCGGGACGGCCGGGAACATCATTCCCGAGCATTGCTCGTTCCTCGCCGAGGCTCGCTCGCACGACGAGCGGAAGCTGGCGGAGACCGTGCAGGAGATGCTCGACGCGATCACCTTCGCGGCGGGCCTCGAGGAGTGCGAGGTCGAGACGGAGGTGCACAAGAGCTACCGCGGGTACCGGTTCCGGCGGGACGACGATGCGGTGCTCATCGCCGCCGCGGCCCTCAGCGCCTCGGGCTTCGAGCCGCGCTTCTCGCTCACCGGCGGGGCCGCGGACGCGAACGTCTTCAACGAGCGCGGTCTCGCGTGCGTCAACCTCGCCAACGGGATGGCGGACATCCACACACCGGACGAGCGCATCTCCGTCGCCGACCTCGAGGCGATGGTCGGGGTCACGCTCGCGCTCGTCGAGGCGGCGCGGACGACGGATGGCGCTTAGCCTGCGGCGAGGGCGGGTGACTACCGTCGTCGAGGAGCTCGAAGGCCTCGTCCGGCTCGAGGTCGACGGTGTGCCGTGCATCGCGTACCCCGGGCTGACCGGGCCAGTCGCGGTCGACGACGAGGTCATCGTCAACGTGCAGGCTCGCGAGCTCGGGCTCGGCTCTGGGGGCTACGACGTGTTGTACGCCAACCTGACTCGCGGCCTCGACGTGCCGAGCGAACCAGGTGCACACGTAATGAAACTGCCCTACACGCCGCTGCAGTTCGCAGCCCGGCACGGCGAAGAGGACACGGCCTTTGCTGAAATGCCCGTGCTCGAGGGCGCGACCGTCGTCGCGTGTTCGCTCCATAGTCAGCTCGCGCCCGCATGCGCCGCGATGCGCGGCCTGCGCGTGGCGTACGTGCAGCTCCCGGGCGGCGCCTTGCCTGTTGCGTTGTCCGACACGGTTCGCGAGCTCAAGCGGGCAGGGCTCGTCAACGTCACTATCAGCGCTGGTGCATGCTTCGGCGGCGACATCGACGCCGTCAACGTCTACTCGGCCCTCGCAACGGCACACGCCGGCAACGCCGACGTCATCCTCTGTGGAATCGGGCCGGGAATCGTTGGGACCGGCTCGTCTCTCGGGCACGGAGGAATGGCTGTAGCCGACGCGATCAACGCGGCCCTGGAACTCGGCGGGTCGGCGGTGCTTGCACTTCGGATTTCGGAGCGCGACCCGCGCGAACGCCATCGCGGCCTGTCGCATCACACAGCGGCCGTGCTTGCGCTCTGGAGCGGGTCCTACGAGGTCGCCTGGCCGGCTGGCTGTCCTCTCTTCGATCCGATTGCGGAGGGAGCGACCGAAGTCGACGTGTCGGACTGGCGCGACGCCTGCGAGGGTCTGTCGCTCGAGCACATGGGTCGCGGGCCCGATGACGATCCCTGGTTCTTCGCCGCGGCGTTCGCTGCTGGTCGGTTGGCGCGGTCGCTCGCGGCGTGATGGAGGAGCGGCGGCTCGGGCCGGTCGTCGGCCTGGGTACGTGGAACACCTTCGAGGGAGACCTCGCCGTTGCGAAGAGCGTCGTCACGGCCGCGCTAGATGCCGGCTGCCGCGTGTTCGACTCGTCACCGATGTACGGGGCTGCGGAGCCGACGCTCGCGGCGGCGCTCGGCAACCGGCGTGACGAGTCGGCGATCGCGACGAAGCTCTGGGCCTCGAGCGTCGACGAGGGGCGGCGGCAATTCGCCGACCAGCTCTGCTGGTTCGGCCGTGTCGAGATCGAGCAGGTGCACAACCTGGTCGCCTGGCGCGAGCAGGTGTCGTGGCTGGAGGCCGAGCGGGCGGCGGGCCGGATCGAGAGCCTCGGCGTCACGCACTGGCAGCCGTCGGCCTTCGGCGAGCTTGGGCGTGCGCTGCAGACGGGCTCGTTCTCGGTCGTGCAACTGCCCTACAACCCGGTACGAGCGTGAGTGCGAGCGCGAGCTGCTCCCGCTCGCAGCGGAGCTCGGCGTGGCCGTGATCGTCATGCGGCCGCTCGGCGACAAGTCGCGCCTGCGCCGGCCTCCGCCTCCGTCCGCGCTGGAGCCGCTGCGGCCGTTCGGCATCGAGACCTGGCCGCAGGCACTCCTCAAATGGGCGCTCTCGGACGAGCAGGTCGACCTCGTGATCCCGGCGACCTCCGACCCGGCCCATGCAACCGAGAACGCGCGAGCAGGCTCGCCGCCCTGGCTCGGTCGGGAAGAGCGCACCCTCGTCGAACGGCTCGCCCAGACATGACCCTCGCCGCCGTGCCCTCGGGGCCGGCCGCGGGCCACCCACCGGTTCGAGCCTAGCGACGAAAGGCGCACATGGGTGCCCCGCGAGCGTGCCGAAAGTGGGCAGAGCGTGCCGAAAGTGGGCGAAGGTAAGGTTGCGCCGCCTCGATGAAGATCGGCGTCGCCAAGGAGATCAAGCCGGACGAGTACCGCGTTGCGCTCACGCCGGCCGGCGCGCGTGAGCTCGTGAGCCACGGGCACGACGTCGTCGTCGAGGCCGGCGCCGGGGAGGGAAGCGCGTTCTTCGACGAGGCCTACGAGGCCGAAGGCGCTCGAATTGCGTCCGTCGACGAGGTCTGGTCGGAGGTCGACCTGGTCCTGAAGGTGAAGGAGCCCATCGCGGCCGAGTACGGCCGTCTCCGCGACGGTCTCGTCCTCTTCACGTACCTGCACCTGGCCGCCGACGAGGCGTTGACGAAGGCGCTCGTCGAGAGCGGGACGACGGCGATCGCGTACGAGACCGTCGAGACCGAGCGCCGCGCGCTGCCCCTGCTCGCGCCGATGAGCGAGATCGCCGGCCGGCTCGCGGCCCAGGCCGGCTCCTACTTCCTGGAGAAGCCCATAGGCGGCCGGGGCCTGCTGCTCGGCGGTGTGCCCGGCGTCGCGCCCGGGCAGGTGGTCGTCATCGGGGGCGGCATCGTCGGGTACAACGCCGCGCTGATCGCCCTCGGCCTCGGCGCGAACGTGACCATCCTCGAGCGCTCGATCGACCGCATGCGCCACCTCGAGGAGGTGCTCGGCGCGCGGGTGACGCTGCTCATGTCGTCCGGGCTGCAGATCGAGGAGTCGCTCGCGGACGCCGACGTCGTCATCGGCGCCGTACTGATCCCGGGTGCCCTCGCCCCGAAGCTCGTCACGCGCGAGATGGTGGCGAGCATGAAGCGCGGCTCTGTCGTGGCGGACGTCGCGATCGACCAGGGCGGCTGCTTCGAGACCTCACGGCCCACGACGCACTCGGAGCCCGTCTACGTGGTCGACGGAGTCACGCACTACTGCGTCGCGAACATGCCCGGCGCGGTGCCGATCACGGCCACGAAGGCGCTGACGAACGCAACGCTTCCGTACGTCGAGGCGATCGCCGATCTCGGCCCGGCCGAGGCCGTCTTGCGCGATCCCGCTCTCGCCCACGGCGTGAACGTGCTCGACGGCAAGGTGACGTACGAGGCGGTCGCGGACGCACACGGCCTCGAGTACGCGCCGCTGGAGGACGTGCTCCCGCTGTCCCCGGTCTGACCTAGCTCTCGGGACTCGTAGCCGGGCGCTGGCGGAGGCGGCGCACCCACGCGTCGATCTTGACGACGAGCCAGGTCACTCCCGCGGCGAGGCCGATCACGCAGAGGACGAAGACGGTGAGGCCGAGCAGGCCGAGGGCGGTATCCACGACCGGCCTAGAATAGCCACATGCCCCGGGCGTGCGTCATCGTCCTCGACGCCGTCGGAGCGGGCGCCTTGCCGGATGCCGCGGAGTTCGGAGACGAAGGCTCTGACACCCTCGGCAACGTGGCCCGAGCCGTCGGCGGCCTCGACCTGCCGAACCTCGAGGCGCTCGGCCTGGGCAACGTCGAGCCGCTTGAGGGTTGCCCGCCGCAGCCGGGCGCGCCGGCCGTCGCCGGCCGCCTGCTGGAGCGGTCGAAGGGCAAGGACACGACCACCGGGCACTGGGAGCTGATGGGCGTCGTGACGCCGCAGGCGATGCCGACTTACCCGCACGGGTTCCCGTTCGAGGTCATCGACCCGTTCATGCACCGGACGGGCCGCGGCGTCCTCGGCAACAAGCCCGCGTCGGGGACCGAGATCATCGAGGAGCTCGGAGAGGAGCACCAGCGGACGGGCAAGTGGATCGTCTACACGTCCGCCGACTCGGTCTTCCAGGTCGCCGCCCATGTGGACACGATCGCGCTCGAGGAGCTCTATCGCGGCTGTGAGATCGCCCGCGAGATCCTCGCCGGCAAGCACGCGGTCGGGCGGGTCATCGCCCGGCCGTTCACCGGCGAGCCGGGGAACTACACGCGGACCCCCGACCGCCA
This sequence comes from Gaiellaceae bacterium, assembly GCA_035640335.1. GTDB lineage: Bacteria > Actinomycetota > Thermoleophilia > Gaiellales > Gaiellaceae > VAXT01. The sequence continues at coordinate 4,542 of DASQWH010000054.1, forward strand.
TGACTGGTCGCTGAAGCCGAAGCAGCCGAACTACCTCTCGCTCGTCCGCGACGCGGGCAAGTCGGTGCACGGCGTCGGCAAGATCCGCGACATCTTCGCGGGCTGCGACATCGACGACTCGCACGTCACGAAGTCGAACGTCGAAGGCATCACGCAGACCGAGCGGCTTCTGCGTGAGCTCGACGACGGCCTCGTGTTCACGAACCTCGTCGAGACGGACATGCTCTGGGGCCACCGCAACGACCCGGTCAACTTCCATCGCTGTCTCCAGGACTTCGACCGTCGGCTCCCCGACCTGCTCGACGCGCTGCGGCCCGGTGACCTGCTGATCCTCACCTCGGACCACGGCTGCGACCCGACGACGCCGTCGACCGACCACTCGCGGGAGCACGCGCTGCTCCTCGCGTACGTCGAGGGGCGGAACGCGGCGGGCCTCGTCCACGAGGACGGCGAGTTCGCGGACGTCGGGGCGACGGTGAGCGCCTGGCTCGGCGGCAAGGGAGGCGGCCGCCTGCCCGGAAGACCGATCCTCGAGCCGTGACCGCGGGCGCGACGCCCTCGTCGACGACGATTCGACCCGCCGAGCTGATTGAGCGCAAGCGCGACGGGGATGAGCTGACGCCCGAGGAGATCACCGAGCTCGTCCTCGGACACGCGCGGGGCGACATCCCCGACTACCAGCTCTCGGCGTTCTGCATGGCCGTCTTCTTCCGCGGCATGTCGACGGCAGAGACCTACGCGATGACGGACGCGATGGTGCAGAGCGGCGTCACGCTCGACCTGCACGGCGAGCTCGGCCGGCGAGTCGTCGACAAGCACTCGACGGGCGGCGTGGGGGACAAGACGTCGATCGTTGTCGGCCCCGTCGTCGCTGCGTGCGGCGTCCCCTTCGGGAAGATGAGCGGCCGCGGCCTCGGCCACACAGGCGGCACGCTCGACAAGCTCGAGTCGATCCCGGGGTTCCGCGTCGAGCTCTCGCAGGAGGAGTTCGTGGCGCAGGTGCGCAAGGTCGGGCTCGCGATCGTCGGGCAGTCGCCGGACCTCGTCCCCGCCGACAAGCGGCTCTACTCGCTCCGCGACGTGACCGGAACGGTCGACAGCATCCCGCTCATCGCCGCGAGCATCATGTCCAAGAAGATCGCGGCCGGGGCAGACGCAATCGTCCTCGACGTCAAGGTCGGCGAGGGCGCCTTCATGAAGTCGCTCGAGGACGCGCGCATCCTCGCCGAGACGATGGTTCAGCTCGGCGAGCGCGGCGGGCGGCAGGTCGTGTGCCTGCTCTCGGACATGGAGCAGCCCCTCGGCTGGGCAATCGGCAACGCCCTCGAGATCGACGAGGCGCGCGCGACGCTCGCGGGGTCGGCGCCGCCGGACTTCTACGCGCTCGTCGTTCGCGCCGCCGGACGGCTGCTCGCCCTCTCCGACCTCGGCCTGACGCCCGAGGAGGGCATCGAGCGTGCGGAGGCCGCGCTTGCGGACGGCTCCGCGCTGGCGGCATACGAGCGCTGGATCCGCGCCCAGGGCGGAGACCCCTCCGAGAATGTCCTGCCCCGCGCGCCGGTCGTCCGCGAAGTGCTCTTCGAGAGCAGCGGCTTCGTGACGCACGTCTCGGCGATCGGCTTCGGCCGCCTCGCGCTCGAGCTCGGCGCAGGCCGCCGAGCGCAGGGCGATACCGTCGATCACGCAGTCGGCATCCGCTGCTGGGCCAAGATCGGCGACACCGTCGAGGCGGGCCAGTCGCTCGCCGAGATCCACGCCCGCGACGAGGCGGCTGCAGACGATGCCGCACAGCGAGTAGCAGGCCTCGTCACCGTCGCGGACGCGCCGCCGCCTCCGCGGCCAATCATCCTCGAGACGATCGAGTAGCCGCTTCGGCCGGGGCTACGCTAGGCCCGTGCCCGAGCTACCCGAGGTCGAGACGATCCGGACGGGCCTCGAGCCCGCACTCGTCGGCCGGACCTTCGAGGAAGTCGAGATCCGCGACGCGCGGCTTACGAGGCCGCTGGACCCCGAGCCGGTGGCCGCCGAGCTCCAAGGCGAGCGGGTCGCGGCCGTGGAGCGGCGCGGCAAGTATCTGATTGTTCGGTTCGAAAGCGGTCGAGCTCTCCTGGTTCACCTCCGGATGACGGGGACGGTGCTGCACGTGCGCGGCAGCGGCGAGCCCGGCGCCGATCCGTACACCCGTGCTGTTGTCAAGTTAGACGACAGATCGGACGTCATCTACCGCGACGTGCGCAGGTTCGGCACCTGGCTCCTCCTCGAGCCGGGGGAGCTCGACCCCTACCTCGACGCACGTGTTGGCGACGAGCTCCTCGCCGGCGGACGGCCGGCGCGCGCCCTGACCGAGCGGCTCGCAAACCGGCGCGCGCCGATCAAGGCGCTCCTGCTGGACCAGCGGCTGTTCGCCGGCGTGGGGAACATCTACGCGGACGAGGCGCTCTGGTGGTCGCGGATCCACCCCCTGCGGCCGGGAGGCGACCTCACCCCCGGAGAGGTGCAAGAGCTCGTCCGCGGCGTCCGCCGCGCGCTGCGGAGCGGCATCGCGCGCCAGGGCGCGACGCTTCGCGACTATCGCGGCCCGGACGGCGCCGCGGGCGGCATGCAGCACGAGTTCCGTGTCTACGGCCGCGCCGGGGAGCCGTGCACGCGCTGCGGTACGCCGATCGAGAAGACCCGCGCGGGCGGCCGCGGCACGTGGTACTGCCCCGGCTGCCAGGCCTGACGCCCGGCAACGGCGCTGCCTGGCGCAATCAGGGAGCGGAGCTACGCTCTGACGGAAGAGGTGCCAAGCGGCTGACGCAACCGCAACGACCGTCGGCGCCGCCCGGGTGCTGCCCTCGCGCAGCGTTGCGGTCGGCTCTGGCACTGCGCTGACGCTCGCGGTCATCGCGTTTGCGAACGGCGGCTACTTCCCGACGGCGTGGGGCTGGGGCGGGCTTGTCGCCTTCTGCGTCGTCGCGGCGTACCTCGTGATCGGGGAGCCGGTGCGGCCCACCGCGCCCGCGCTGCTGCTGCTCGGCGGCCTCGCCGCCCTGGCCGGCTGGACGTGGCTGTCGCTGGCGTGGAGCGACTCCGTCCCCAGCTCCGCCCTCGAGGGGCAGCGCGCGTTGCTCTACGTCGGGGGCGCCGCCGCTCTCGTCCTGCTCGTTCGCCGGCCCACGGTCCCGTACGTGCTCGGCGGAGCTCTCGCCGCGATCGTCGCCGTGGCGGGCTACGGCCTCGCGAGCCGCCTCTTTCCGGAGCGCCTCGGCGTCTACGACCCGACCTCGGGCTACCGCCTGACGGAGCCCCTCGGCTACTGGAACGGCCTCGGGCTCTTTGCGGCGATGGGCGCGCTGCTCGCGCTCGGCTTCGTCGCGAGGGGCCGCAGCCTGCCGGTGCGCATCCTCGCCGCAGCTTCGCTGCCAGTGCTGACCGCGACGATCTACTTCACGTTCAGCCGCGGCGCCTGGATCGCGGCGGCGGTCGGCCTCGTCGCCGCGGCGGCACTGGATCCGCGCCGGCTGCAGCTGCTCGCCGCGGCCCTCGTCCTCACGCCCGCGTCCGCGCTCGCGGTGCTCCTCGCCTCGCGGCAGGACGCCCTCACGCGCACCGATGCGCCGCTCGCGGCGGCGAGCCGCGAGGGACACAGACTGGCGCTGTACGTCGTCCTGCTCGTCGTCGCCGGCGCCCTCGCCGGAGCCGCATTCGCCTTCGCGGACGACAGGGTTCGCCCGAGCAGGAACGCGAGAGCCGCGTTCGCAGGCGCCCTCGCGCTCGTTCTCGTCGTCGCCCTCGGTGCCGCGTTCGTCCGCTACGGCGGCCCGATCACGCTCGTCGACAAGGGCTACGACTCGTTCACGAAGACACCGACGCAGAACGAGGTCAATCTCAACCGCCGGCTCTTCACCTTCTCGGGCAGCTACCGGGCGGAGCTCTGGGAGGAGGCGTGGGACGACTACGCGGCGAATCCGGTGGTCGGGTCGGGCGCCGGCACGTACGAGCAGTACTGGAACCGCAACCGGCCGATCCGGCACATCGTCCGCGACGCGCACAACCTCTACCTCGAGACGCTGGCCGAACTGGGGCCGCTCGGCCTGGGCCTGCTCGTCCTCGCGCTCGGCGCCCCGCTTGCCGCGGCCGTCGCGGCTCGTAGGCACGCCCTCGTGCCGGCCGCGGCTGCTGCCTACGTGGCGTTCCTCGTCCACGCTGCCGTCGACTGGGACTGGGAGCTGACTGCCGTCACGCTCGGCGCTCTCGCGATCGCGGCTTCCATGCTCGCCGCGGGTGAGCGCGACGAGCCGTCGCGGCCGCTCGGCTCGACAGCGCGCGCGAGTGCAGTCGCGGCCACGCTCGTCCTCGCCGCCCTCTCGTTCGTCGGCCTCGTCGGGGCGAGCGCCCTCGCGGAGAGCGAGCGCGACCTCGACAAAGGACGCTACGACGAGGCGGCGTCCGAGGCGCGCAAGGCATCGCGCTGGTGGCGTTGGTCGTCGGAGCCGTGGCGAGTGCTCGGCGACGCGCAGGCGGCGGCCGGCGACCTCCCGGCGGCGCGGGCCAGCTACCGAAAGGCTATCGACAAAGACCGCCGCGACTGGCTCCTCTGGTACCAGCTCTCCGCGGTGAGCGACGGTGCCGAGGCCCGGGCGGCGCTCGCGGAAGCCGCACGGCTGAACCCCTACTACCGCACCGACCTGGAGGCCGACAGTGCTCCGGCATGACCCGCTCTCCAACCCGGAGCCGCTCATCCGCCGCGTTTACTCGTACGTGGCCTACCGCATCGGCGACGGCCCCGACGCCGAGGACATCACGAGCGAGACGTTCGAGCGGGCGATTCGCTACCGCAAGAGCTACGACCCGCGCAAAGGCGAGCCGCTCGCCTGGCTGATCGGCATCGCACGTCGCGGCATCGAGGGCCGTCCTCCGACTCTCGAGGTGGCCGCGGACCTCCCGGAGCAGGCGGACGCGCGCGAGCTCGAGGACGAGACAGTCCGCCGCCTCGCGCTGTCGAGCGCCGTCGGGCGGCTCGAGGAGCGTGATCGCGAGCTGATCGCGCTTCGCTACGGCGCCGACCTGACCGCGCGGCAGATCGCCGAGGTCCTCGGTCTGAAGACGAACGCGGTCGAAGTCGCGCTCCACCGCGCGCTCGGCAGGCTCCGGACGAGCCTCGAGGCCTCGGGAGAGGCCGCTCCACGCTCTGCGGCGCTCGACTGAAAACGCCTGTAAGGAATCGGTGCCTGTCCCGGTAGTAAGGGGTGCAAGCACGAATCGAGGCGGGAGGATCAGCTGAAGATGCGTCATTGGAGAAAAAAGCGCGAGGCGCTCGATCTCGAGGCCGAGCTCCGGGCCAACCGGCCCGAAGCCAGGCGCGAGCTCGTGCATCGGCTCGAGGCGCGCGTCCGCGACAGCCGCCGCTCGCGGGCCGGCTCGTTCCGCGTCGCATTCGCCGGCGCGCTCGCAGCCGGCGTGCTCGCCGCGCTGGCGTCGGTCGGTGGCCTCGGCTACGCGGCCCAAACCACCGGGAGTGCCGTCGACAAGGCGACGCGCGTCGTGCAGAGCAAGGGCGTGCTCGTCGTCAAGAAGTCGCCGGCGCGCGACCAGTACGGGCCGAAGAAGAAGGCGAAGAAGAAGGCCAAGGCTCGCAAGAAGGCCAAGGGCCGGCGGTTCGCACGGCCGCCCTTCACCGGGTAGGACGATACGCCCATGAAATGCCTGGCGGGGCGGCTGACCAGCCGCCCCGTCGGCGACCGGAAGTGATGAGCGGACAAAAGAGATCGGTGCGAAGGATTGGAGCCCTTGCGGGGGCTGCTCTGCTGGCTCTCGGCGTCGTCGCGTACGGCGGCGGGGCCTCTGCGGCCGCGGGGCCGCGGCTGGCCGTCGCCTGGAAGGCGCCCACTCCCGCTGACGGTGCGACGTTCACGGCCGAAGCCGGGACGCCCTTCACGGTCACGCTCGCGGCAGTGCCCGGCAGGGGCCGCGTGGACGCCGTGCAGCTCGGAACGCGGGGCCTGCCCCCAGGCGCGAGCTTCGTCTCGGTGCGCGGGCGAACCGGCACGGCGACCGTGACGTGGACTCCGACCGCCGGGCAGGTCGGCGAGCACGTGCTGACATTCACGGCACGGACGCGACGCGGCGCGATGTTCGCGAAGCCGAGGACGTTCCTCGTCTTCGTCCAGCCTCCCGCGCAGCGAGCCCCGACCGACCCGTTCCCGCTGAACGGGCCCGGCGGAGCCTCGCGGTCGGCGTACGTGCTCTACGGGGTCGCCGCACGGGCCGAGCCGACCGCGACGTCGCGCGTCGTTGGCCGCGTGCAGGCTTTGACGCCCGAAAACGAGCCGAACGTCGTCCTGCTGCTGGCCGGCCGAATCGACGAGCAGGGCCGTTATTGGGTGCGGGTGCGTCTTTCGATCCGGCCGAACGGGTCGACGGGGTGGATCCCGCGGGACGTGCTCGGGACGATCCGGCTCGTCTACACGCGGCTCGTCATCGACCGCAGCCTCTTCACGGCGACGCTCTACAGGCGCGGCCGCGCGGTCTTCCACACGCGCGTCGGTGTCGGCAAGCCGTTCTGGCCGACTCCGAAGGGCGAGTTCTACATCCGCGAGAAGCTGTCGGGCTTCACCGACCCGATCTACGGGCCGCTCGCCTTCGGCACGAACGCGCGCTCGAACGTGCTCACCGACTGGCTGAACGGCGGTTACATCGGCATCCACGGCACGAACCAGCCCCAGATCCTGCCGGGCCAGGTCTCGCACGGGTGCGTGCGCATGCCGAACGCGGCGATCCGGCGCCTCGCGCGGTTGATGCCGGTCGGAACACCGCTCACAATTACGTAAGAGCGCGAATTTCGCGATCGTCGTAAAGGGCGTCTACAATGGCGGCGCCCGCAGGTCGTCAGACCATCGCCCATGACCCCCTGGTTGCGAGCACACCGCCGCGTGCCCGCCCTTCTGGGCGGCTTCGCCGTGCTCCTCGCTGTCCTCCCGGCCGCCGCCTCCGGCGCCGGCAAGGTCGACGCGATCGCGTGGCGCGCCCCGACGCCGGCCGAGGGGAAGATCTTCCGCGTGACCCCAGGCTCGCGGCTGGCGATCACGCTGAACGCAGCAGTCCCCGGCACCTCCACCCAGGTTTCAATCGCGCCCCTTAGCGCGCTGCCGGCCGGCGCGACCCTCGCGCCCAGGAACGGATCGCCGGCAATCGCGCGGTTCGTCTGGACGCCCCAGGCCGCGCAGGCGGGTACGCACACGCTCGTCTTCGGCGCGAGCGCCGCGGGTCTCGTCGGCGCGCAGCGCTCCGTGGTTGTGCGCGTCGTGACGGCCGTCCGGACCGTGCTCAGCGACCGCGCCACGGAGACCTACAAATGGGCGTTCGTCACGCGCAGGACGTATGTGCGCAGCGGCCCGACCTCACGCGCGCGGATCGTGGCTCCGCTCTCGCGCTCGACACCCGAGTACTTCCCGAACCTGGTGCAGACGCTGAACGAGATGCGGTTCCCGAGCGGAGAGCGCTGGGTGCAGGTGCGGCTCGCGATCCTGCCGAACAGCTCGACGGGCTGGGTGCGTCGCGCGGCCCTCGGCCGCTACCGGACGCTGCGGACGCGGCTCGTCGTCGACCGCTCCCGGCTGCGCGCGACGCTCTACAGCGCGGGCCGTCCGATCTTCAGCACGATCGTCGGCGTGGGGCAGCCGCACTGGCCGACTCCGCGCGGCGAGTTCTACGTCCGCGAGATCCTGACGCGCTACAACATGCCCGCTTACGGGCCGGTCGCGTTCGGGCTGAGCGCCCGCTCGAACGTGCTGACCGACTGGCCGGGCGGCGGTTTCATCGGCATCCACGGTACGAACGCGCCCGGGATCCTGCCAGGCCGCGTCTCGCACGGCTGCATCCGCATGCGGAACCCGGCGGTTCTCCGGCTCAAGCGACTGATGCCGCTTGGAACGCCGGTCTCGGTCCGCTAGCGCGGACGAGACCTCTAAGAACGGCCACGCCGGCAAAGCCGGCATGGCCTCCAAAGCGGCATCGCAAGCGATGCCTTGGGTCCGCTAGCGCGGACGGAGACCTCTAAGAACGGCCACGCCGGCAAGCCGGCATGGCCTCCAAAGCGGCATCGCAAGCGATGCCTCGGGTCCGCTAGGCCGCGAGCTTGCCCTCGCGGTCGAGCCGGTAGAGCTCGACGTAGCCGCCGATCGGCCGGCCGTCGATGAGCACCTGTGGCACCGTCCAGCGGCCCGTGAGGTCGAAGAGCTTCTGGCGGAAGGCAGGGTCGTCGTCCAGGTGGATCTCCTCGTAGTCGAGCCCGCGCTCGTCGAGGAGCTTCTTCGCGAGGACGCAGTAGCCGCACCAACGGGTGGTGTAGAGCTTGATCCTGGCCATCCGCGCCGTCCGTTCCCGACGAGGCCCCTCTCTACACTTGCTGCGTGGGCCGCACGTACAAGACGGAGGCCGTCGTGCTGCGCTCGATGCGCCTCGGCGAGGCCGATCGCGTCCTGCACGTGTACACGCTCGACCGCGGGCGCGTAGGCGCGGTCGCGAAGGGCATCCGCCGGACGAAGTCGCGCTTCGGCGGCCGGCTCGAGCCGATGAGCCACGTCGAGCTGATGCTCCACGAGGGAAGCGGCGAGCTGCAGACGGTCACCGGCGCGCAGCTCGTGCGGCCGCACAGTGCTGCGCGGGACGACTCGTACCGCCTGGGCGTCGGTCTCGTCGGCCTCGAGGCGATGTTGAGGCTCTTCACGGAGCAGGAGGCGAACCCGCGCGCGTTCGAGGCGCTGACACGGTTCCTCGACGTGCTCGACGGCTGGCAGGGGACTGCGAGCCGCGCTGCGCTCGATCCGCTCGCGCTCTCGTTCCAGCTCAAGCTGCTCTGGCTCTCGGGCTACCTGCCGCACCTGACGAGCTGCGCAGAGTGCGGGGCGGAAGGGCCACTAGTCGGCTACTCGCCACGCGCGGGTGGAGCGGTCTGCGAAAGCTGCTCCGGTGGCGCGATGGCGCTCTCGCAGGCGGGGATCGCCGCGATCGAGAGCCTGCTCGGCACGCCCCTGTCGGACGCGTCCGTCAAAGGGCGCGCGGCGCGCGAAGCGCTCGGTGTCGTGAGCCTGTCGTACGAGTACTACGGCGGCTTTCGGCTCAAGACGCTGGCCTCCTAGGCGATGTCTGGCGTCTGACCGGTCATGTCCCGCCCGGCTCGTCGTCCTCGTCCTCGCCGTCGCGGATGTCCTCCGCGACGCGCTCCTGGAACGGCTTCAGCTTCTCGAAGAGCTTGTCCGGCGGGACGGCCTTCTTCGGCTCGCTCGTCCCGAGTAGCCACGGCGCGGCCTCGACGGCGGCGTCCCAGGCGGCTTCGTCCGGCGATCGTCGCTCCGCGTCGCCCTCGCCTTCATCGTCGTCCAGCAGCTCGACACCGTCGAGGTAGACGTTCGTGAACCCGTCGCGCTGCTGACTGTGGTACTCGATCCGCGCGCGTCGGCCCTCCGCCGCGACCGCCTGCCGCGCGATGTCCTCCTTGAACGTCGTGTACTCGTCGCCGTCGTCGTCCCGCAGCACGTAGCGCGTGTTGCCCGATCGCGTCTTGTACGCGCTGACGTCGGCGACCCTGACCTCTTTCTCCATCGCCTGAGGAATGCCCCGCTCGTGCGAGACTCGAACTCGTGAAGCGTGCCCTGCCCGGCGGCCTCGAGCTGGACGACGACCCCGGCCGTGTCGACATCGACGCACTGCATGCGTTCCTCTCCGAGCACGCCTACTGGGCGCTCGGGCGACCCCGCGAGACCGTCGAGCGGCTGGTCCGCGAGGCGTCGCGCATCGTCGGCCTCTACGAGGGCGACCGCCTGATCGGCTTCGCGAGAACCGTATCCGACGGCCAGTCGTTCGCATACCTCGCCGACGTCTACGTGCTGCCCGAGTACCGCGGCCGCGGGCTCGGCTTCGAGCTCGTCCGCGAGGCGGTCGAGAACGGCCCCTACGCCGATCGCCGCTGGCTCCTGCACACCGAGGACGCGCACGCGCTGTACGAGAAGCTCGGCTTCCGCAAGCCGGGCTACAAGCTCATGGAGCGCGAGCCGCCGTAGCTCATAGTCTTCGCGCCGTGAACTACCAGGAGATGATCGCGGCGCTCGAGCGCTACTGGGCCGAACGCGGCTGCGTGATCATGCAGCCCTACCACACCGAGCTGGGCGCCGGCACCAGCAATCCCGCGACCTTCGTCCGGGCGCTCGGGCCGGATCCGTGGCGAGCGGCGTACGTCGAGCCCGTCATCCGGCCGATGGACGGTCGCTACGGCGAGAACCCGTTCCGCTTCCAGCACTACTTCCAGTTCCAGGTCATCCTCAAGCCCGCCCCCGAGGACGTGCTCGACGAGTACTTCGGCTCGCTCGACGCGCTCGGGATCGACCTGCGCAAACACGACATCCGCCTCGTCGAGGACGACTGGGAGCAGCCGACGCTCGGCGCGTGGGGGCTCGGCTGGGAGGTCTGGTGCGACGCGATGGAGATCACGCAGTGGACGTACTTCCAGCAGCTCGGCGGCATCGATCTCGAGGTCATCCCGGCCGAGATGACGTACGGGCTGGAGCGGCTCGCGCTCTTCCTCCAGGGCAAGAAGTCGGTCTTCGACCTCGAGTGGGCCCCGGGCGTCACGTGGGGCGACGTCTACCGCGAGAACGAGCGCCAGTGGTCGCGCTACAACTACGAGGAGGCGCCGGTTGATGTCCTTCAGCGGCGCTTCGACGAGCACGAGGCCGAGGCCGAAGAACTGCTCGACAAGGACCTGCCGCTGCCTGCCTACGACCAGCTGCTCAAGTCCTCGCACACGTTCAACCTGCTCGACGCGCGCGGCGCCGTGTCCGTCACCGAGCGGGCTGCGTACATCGGCCGCGTGCGCAAGCTCGCCCGCCGCTTCGCCCAGCTCTACGTGGGAGCCGATGGCGACGCTCCTGATTGAGATCGGCTGCGAGGAGTTGCCGGCGTCGGCGTGCGCAGCGGCACGCGAGCAGCTCCCGCGACTCGTGGAGGCGACGATCGGAGTCCCGCCGAGCCGGGTGCTCGTGACGCCGCGCCGGCTCGCCGTCCTCGTCGACGACGTTCACGAGCGGACACCGGACCAGTGGGTCAAGGGCCCGCCTGTGAAGGTGGCGGAGCAGGCTGCGGCCGGCTTCGCGAGGAAGCACGGCGTCGCGGTCGAGGAGCTCGAGGAGCGGGACGGCTTTCTGGGGGTGGAGGTCGCAGGCCGGCCGCTCGAGGAGCTGGTGCCCGAGCACGTCGAGGCTGTCGTCCGCGGCCTGGCGTTCCCGAAGACAATGCGCTGGGACGACAGCGGCCTGCGCTTCCCCCGGCCGGTCAGGTGGCGGCTGGCGATGCTCGACGCACGGAAGGTGGTCGGCGACACGACGTACGGTCACCGGTTCATGAACGGCGCGGTCGACGTGTCGAGCGCCGACGCGTACGAGGAGACGCTGCGCGCCGCGGACGTCGAGCCCGACCAGGACGAGCGGCTGCGGTCGATCGAGCGAGCGCTGACCGAGGTGGGGGAGTGGTCGGACCCGAACGGCGTCATGGCGGAGGTCGTCTACCTCGTCGAGAAGCCGCTCGTCATCGCCGGCGAGTTCGACGAGCGCTACCTGCAGCTGCCGAGGCGCGTGATCGAGACGACGATCCAGCACCACATCCGCGCGTTCCCGCTCGGCGAGAACCGGTTCGCGTTCGTCGCGAACGGCGGCGACTCGGAAGTGGTGCGCGGCGGCGTCGAGAACGTCGTCGAGGGGCGCCTCGAGGATGCGTCCTTCACCTTCGAGCGGGACGTCAAGGTCGGCGTCGACGCGCTCGCGGAGCGTCTCGGGGCGATCACGTTCTTCGCCGGCGCCGGGACCTACGCGGACAAGACCGAGCGGCTCGCGAAGATCGTCGAGTCCCTCGGCGGCGGCGAGGCTGCGCTCGAGGCGGCGCGGCTCGCGAAGGCCGACCAGGCATCGGAGCTCGTGCGCGAGTTTCCGGAGCTCGAGGGCCATGTCGGCGCCGAGTACGCGCGGCTGGCCGGGTATCCGGAGGCCGTCTGCGCGGCGGTCGAGGAGCACTACCTCCCGGACGGCGCCGATGCGCCGCTGCCGCAGACGGAGGCCGGCCGTGTCCTGTCCGCCGCGGACAAGATCGACACGCTCAACGTCTCGTTCGGCCTCGGCCACCGGGCGAGCGGGTCGCGTGACCCGTACGGGCTGCGCCGCGCCGCGATCGGCCTCTGCCGGCTCGCGACCGAGGGGAAGCTCGTGATCCCGCGGAGCGTCTTCGAACCGGAGGTGCGTGAGTTCGTCGAGGAGCGGCTCGAGGGTCTCGTCGACGTGCCCGTCGAGCACGTGCGGGCGGCGCGGCAGTCCGGCGTGCGCGACCTCGGGTCGGTCGCTCGCCTGGCAGAGGCGCTCGCCGGGCTTCCCGACGAGCAGTTCGGCCCGATCCACACGGCGTACACCCGCGCGAGCCGCCTGGCTGAGAGGGAGGAAGGCGCTGCGGCCCACCTCGACGCGGCGCTGCTCGTCGAGCCGGCCGAGGTCGACGTCGCGGAAGCCATCCAGCAGCTCGACTCGCAGCTCGAGACCGCCCTCGAAGCGGGCGACTTCGACGCCGGCGTCGCGGCGGCCGCGGAGCTCGGCCCGACCCTCGACCGGTTCTTCGAAGACGTGCTCGTCATGGCCGAGGACAAAGCGGTCCGCGCGAACCGTCTGCGCCTGCTCCTGAACGTCCGCGACACGCTGGGCAAGCTCGGGGAGCTCTCCCAGATCCCGCGCGGCTAGAACTCGGACCAGGCGTCCATGTCCTCGGCCACGCCGAGGTACAGCTCGAGCTCCGGCGGCAGCAGGTCCGGGAAGAGCGCATAGACCGTCAGCCGGACATGGCCCTCTACGAGCACGGGCCGCGCGTGGTCGGGCTTCGTCACGACGATCAGCTCCGGGTGTGGGCTCGTCGCGGAGAGCGCCTGCGCGATCTCGGCGTGCTCCTCGACGGTGACGCCTTCGATCTCCCCGCGGCGGATCCGCTCCGCGGCGACGACGGCGCTCCGCGTCCCCTGGGAGACCACGTTCCACCAGTCCCAGTTGATGTAGCGGATCGCGAGCACCTCGTCGGGAGGCAGCGCCGCCCGGTACCAGGCGACGCGTGCCGGAAAGCCGTCGAAGAGGCCGATGCGCTGCTCGAATCCCCGATGCTCGTCGAGCAGGCGGCGCCTGTACGCGTTCTGCTCGAAGTCCGCGGCGTCTGGGCGCTCGAGCACCTCGACCGCGACCGCGTCCCGCTCGAGCAGCGCGCGCAGCTTCGGGCCATAGCGCCCCGATCCGAGCTCGACGCGCAGGAAGGCGGCGATCACCTCGTCCTCGGTGACCGGGTGCAGGATTCTCATCGCGCCACGCTAGCTGCGCTGCGTGGCCGGGCGAGCTTTCGCAGCTCGCGCGCCAGGCCGATAACAGAGGCATGCACGTTTACCTCCAGCGCGCCCGGCGTGCGCTGGACGCCGGACGGGCCGAGGAAGCCGCGACTCACGCGTGGAACGCGCTCGCGACGGTGACGGAGGACACCGACCGGGCGGAGCTCTTCCGCCTGGCCGGCGAGCTCGACGACGTCCTCCTGCAACGCGAAGTCGAGGAACGCGGCTTCGGCGCCGCGCGGGAGGAGCCGACGGCGGAGCTCAGGTCGGGAAAGGGAAGGCGGCGCTATGCCTTCATCGCGGTAGTTGCTGTCGCGATCGGCGCGCTCGCGTTCGCCGAGCT
>DASQWH010000055.1:0-3153 GCA_035640335.1 Gaiellaceae bacterium
TCGCGGATGTCCAGGAGGCCCGAGTCTCCGCCGACCGGAAGCGCGCCGCGGCGGACGATTTTCATCCCGGTGTACTCCTTGGGATTGTGCGAGGCGGTGACCTCGACGCCGCCGTCGAGCTCGAGGTGGCCGACGGCGAGATACAGCATCTCGGTGCCGACGAGCCCGATGTCCTTCACGTCGGCGCCTCCGTCTGCCGCGCCCTCGATCGCCGCCTTCGCCATCGCGGGCGACGAGATCCGCATGTCGCGCCCGACCGCGATCTGCCGCGGCTCGAACTGCTCGACGTAGGCGCGCCCGATCGCGTAGGCGCCCTCCTCATCCAACTCAGTGGGATAGATGCCACGGACGTCGTACGCCTTGAAGACCTTCGGGTCGAGCATCCGCAGGATGCTAACGGCGGCCGTGCTCGGCGGGCCGGTCGGGCCCGGGCGCCTCCGTCAAGGGCTCTCGAACCGGCGGTTCCCGGAAGGTCGGGGCGGCGTTGATCGTTTCTAGACTTAGGGAATGGAACGCAAGCTAGCCACGGTCCTGTTCGTCGACCTCGTCGACTCGAGCGCGCTGGTCCAGGGCAGCGACCCCGAGATCGTCCGCCGCCGCGTAGGCCGCTTCTTCGACCACGTCTCGGACTGCATCGAGAAGCACGGTGGCACGGTCGAGAAGTTCGCCGGCGACGCGGTCATGGCGGCGTTCGGAATCCCCCAGGCACACGAAGACGACGCCGAGCGGGCGGTTCGCGCGGCCTTCGCGGTCCGCGACGGTCACACAGACGACGGTCTCCAGATGCGCATGGGCATCGAATCGGGCGAGGTCGTCACCGAGGACACCGATTCGACTTTCGCCACAGGCGACGCCGTCAACATCGCGGCACGGCTCCAGCAGTCCGCGGAGCCCGGCCAGATCCTGATCGGCCCGGCGGCGCACAGGCTCACGCTCGGCCGCATCGAGGTCGACGACGTGGGCCCGGTCGACGTGCGCGGCCGCGAGGAGCCCGTCTGGGCGTGGGCCGCGATCTGCTCGGAGGGGCGTCCGCCGCCGCGCGTGGCCGTCACGCCGCTCGTCGGCCGCGACCACGAGCTGGAGCTGCTCGACAACACGTATGCGCGAGCCGTCCGCGACCGGCGAGCCCACCTGTTCACGATCTACGGCGACCCGGGAGTGGGCAAGAGCCGGCTCGCAAACGAGTTTCTCAGCTCGCTGGAGAACGCCACGGTTCTCGCGGGCCGAGCGCTCCCGTACGGTGAGAGCATCACGTACTGGCCGCTGGCCGAGATGGTCAAGGGCGCCGCAGACATCGCCGACGACGATCCGCTCGATGTCGCGATTCAGAAGCTCCGCGACTGCTGCCCGGCTGAAGCGGTGGCCGATCTGCTCGGCCTCGCGACCGGGGTCCTCGAGGCCGTACACGGCGAGCGCAGCCAGCAGGAGATCGCCTGGGCAGCACGCGAATGGGCGCAGCTGATGGCGCAGACGCAGCCACTCGTCCTCGTCTTCGAGGACATCCATTGGGCCGAGGAGCCGCTGCTCGAGCTGATCGAGCACCTGACAGCCTGGGTGCAGGGCGGCCCGCTCCTCATCCTGTGCCTCGCGCGCGCCGAGCTGCTGGATATCCGCCCGGACTGGGGCGGCGGCAGGGTGCGCTCGACGTCGATCGAGCTCGAGCCGCTCGGCGAGGCCGACAGCGAGACGCTGATCGACGCGTTGACCGCGGACGGCGCCGTCTCGGCCGAGACTCGGCGCTTGCTCCTACAGAAGACCGAGGGCAACCCGCTCTTCCTCGAGGAGACGATCCGGATGGTCGAGGAGTCGGGCGAGGCGCTGGCGGTGGCGCGGATCCCGGACACCCTCCAGGCGATGATCGCCGCGCGCATCGACCGGCTGCCGCCGGCGTCGAAGACCGTTTTGCAGCGAACCTCGGTCATCGGGCGCAGCTTCTGGGCTGGTGCCGTCCACCACCTCGTCGGCGACCTGGAAGGCGTCGAGGAAGCGCTCGAGGACTTGATGCTTCGCGACTTCATCGTCGGCGAAGCGCGGTCGTCGATCTCCGGCGAGACTCCCTACCGGTTCCGGCACGTGCTGATCCGCGACGTCGCCTACGCCAGCCTCTCGAAGTCGGCACGGGCCGAGCTGCACGCGCAGTTCGCGGCCTGGCTGGGCGAGCGCGTTGGCGAGGAGATGCTCGAGATCCGCGCTCACCACCTCGACCATGCAGCTTCGCTGCTGGCCGAGCTGGACGGCTCGCCGCCGGCGGAGCTCGCCCAGGAGGCGGCCGCCACGCTGCAGGAAGCGGGCAGGCGCGCGCTCGCGCGCGAGGCGAATCAGGCGGCGCGACACTTGCTTCTCCGCGCGGTGGAGCTGGAGCCGACGCTCGCGCGGCGCTACCTGGCCGCAAAAGCGGCGTGGCGGCTCGACGACCTGCCGGCGGTCTCGCGCGAGATGGGCGCGGTCCGCGAGGAGGCCGTGCGCATCGGCGACCGCTCGCTCGAAGGTCGTGCGCTCACCGCGCTGGCGGACATGAAGCTCATGCGAGAGGCCGATCCCACGCGGGCCCGCGAGCTCGCCGACGAGGCGCTCAAGGCGCTCGACGGAGACGACGCGGTTGGTCGCTTCGACGCCCTTCGCGTCGCCTGGAACGCAGCCTACTGGGTCGGGCACCTCACGAAGGCCGACCACTACCTCACCGAAGAGCTGGCAGCCGCACGCGCGGCCGGCCGCAAGGATCTGGAGAGCCTCGCCATCCTCACGCGCGCGGACACCCATCGCGTGAAGCTCGAGCTCGACGAGGCGGAGGCCCTGCTCGAAGAGGCCCGCGACCTGGCGGAGGAGAGCGGCGCCGTCGCCAGTCGCGGCCGCGTGTTCATGACGTGGTCGCGGATCTACCTCTTCCGCGGCGAGCTCGAGCAGGCGGAGGAGGCCGCGCAGGAAGCCGAGCGCCTCTTCAACGAGGCCGGCGCCGTCTGGGCCGCCGCCCGTGCGCTCAACGACGGCGCCTGGGCGGCGTGGTGGCAGGGGGACCTCGCGAAGGGCGAGAAGCGTTTTCGGGAGTCGATCCGGCTGCTCAAGCCGCTCGGCGACCGCGCCGCCCTCTGTGAGAGCCAGCGCGGCCTCGCAGAGCTACTGATCGAGCGGGGGCGGATCGAGGAGGCGGAGCGG
>DASQWH010000056.1:0-20436 GCA_035640335.1 Gaiellaceae bacterium
TCTCCGCCCGGCTGTCGTCCGACGCGACACGCCGCTTTCGCGACCGGACGCTGACGGCGGTGCACTGGGTCGACGGGCGGCCGGAGCGCGTCTCGGCCTTCCAGCAGACGGACGGCACCCTGGTCCTGCGAGCGCCCAACGAGGAGGCCCTCGACGGCCTGCGTTTCGTGCTCGCCTGCGACGACGACCACACCGAGTTCCTGCGCCGCTTCGCGAACGACCGGCTGCTTGCGGGCGCGGTCCGCCACCTGCGCGGGCTGCGGCGGATCCGCACCGCGACCGTCACGCAGTCGCTCGTGCGCGCCGTCGCCGGCCAGCTGATCACCTCGCGCGAGGCGCGGGAGATCGAGCGGCGGCTCATCCGCGCGACGACGCCGCCCCATCTCGACCTGCATGCGCCGCCGCTGCCGAAGCACTTGGCGCGGTTCGCGCCCGCGGAGCTGCAGCGCTTCGACCTGCCGTCTCGCAAGGCAAGCGCGATCGTGCGGCTCTGCCGGACGCTCGACCTCGAGCGCCTGCGCGGCGCGCCGACGGAGGGCGTCGTGAAGCGCCTCGGCCGTGAGCGCGGGATCGGGCCGTGGTCGGTCGGCGTCATTTGCCTCGAGGGGCTCGGGCGAACCGAGGTGGGGCTCGTCGGCGACCTTGGCCTGCTGAAGCTCTGCTCGGCCATCCATGGCCGGTGGGTCGACGCGGACGACACCGCGGAGCTGCTGGCGCCGTACGAGGAGTGGGCCGGGCTCGCATGCGTCTATCTGATGGCAGGCGCGGCACGCGGTCTCGTGCCCGTGCAGCTGAACGGCGCCCAGGTGCGGCGGGCACGGCTAAAAGCCAGGTACGCCGCCTAGTTTCGGAGGGTTCGACGAAACACAGACTGAGCCGTCGGGCCACGCTGCTCGCCCCGTGGCAGCGTCCTCAGTCGCGCCCGTAGCCTGCGGCTACGAACGCTCCCTGCGTCCTCCCCACGGAACGACCATCGCAGCCCGACGGCGAGCGGTGTTCCCCCGAACCCTCCTAAGATCCGAGCTATGGCCGTCGACGGCCGGCGCATTGCCATTCTCGGCGGAGGCAAGATCGGCGAGTCGCTCCTCGCCGGCCTCCTCAGCTCTGGCTGGCGCAAGCCGGACGAGATCGTCGTCACGGGCCGCCGCGAGGAGCGGATCAAGGAGCTGGCCGAGAACTACTCGGTCGAGGCAACGCTCTCGAACGCGGAGGCGGTCGCGCGCGCGGGCTTCATCGTCATCGCGGTGAAGCCGCAGGACTTCGACGTCCTGCTCGGCGAGATCGCACCGATCATCTCCGCGGACCAGACCGTGCTCTCGGTCGCCGCCGCCGTCCCTACGGCGCAGATCGAGCAGCACCTGTCCGAGGGCGTCCCGGTGCTGCGCGCGATGCCGAACACGCCGGCCACCGTGCACGAGGGCGTCGCCGGCCTGTGCGCCGGCGCGCACGCACGCGACGAGCACCTGGCGGCCGCGCAGGAGGTGCTCGAGCACGTCGGCCGCGTCGTCCAGGTGCCGGAGCCGTACATGGACGCGGTCACCGCGGTCTCGGGATCGGGGCCCGCGTACTTCGCGCTCCTGGCCGAGGCGATGATCGAGGCGGGGATCCTGCTCGGGCTCTCGCGCGAGGTCTCGACCGACCTCGTCGTGCAGACGATGCTCGGGACGGCGAAGCTCCTGCGCGACGAGGGGATGCACCCGGTCGAGCTGCGCGAGATGGTCACCTCGCCCGGCGGGACGACGATCCGGGCGATCCGCGAGCTCGAGCGAGCCGGTGTGCGCGCTGCGTTCTTGAACGCGATCCAAGCGGCGATGGAGCGCTCGCGGGAGCTCGCCCGGGGCGAGTCCTGAACCGAGTCTTCGAGACCGCAGCCGAGGCGCATCACGCGGCGGCCGAGTTGCTCGTCGCGGCAGCGCACCGCGGCGAGGACATCGCGCTGTCGGGAGGGTCCGCGCCCGGGCCGGCGTACGAGCTCGCAGCGGAGCTGGAGGCGGACTGGTCGCAGGCCAGTCTCTGGTGGGGCGACGAGCGCTGTGTGCCACCCGACGACGAGCGCTCGAACTACCGCCTCGTGCGCGAAACGCTGCTCGAGCGCCTCGAGCGTCCGCCGCGGGCCGTGCATCGCGTGCGCGGCGAGCTGGGCGGGCAGGCGGCGGGCGAGGAGTACGACCGCCTGCTCGAGGGCGTCCGCCTCGGCCTCGCGCTCCAGGGCATCGGCCCCGACGGGCACACGGCGTCGCTCTTCCCGGGCGACCCAGTGTTGGGGGAGCGCGACCGGCGCGCGGTCGCCGTGCAGCGCCCCGATATCGAGCGCGTGACGATGACGCTGCCGGTGCTCTGCGCCGCGCGGCAGGTCGTGTTCCTCGCGCTCGGCGCCGAGAAGGCGGAGGCGGTGGCGAAAGCCTTCGGAAGCAAGCCGGATCCGGCGCTCCCGGCGAGCCTCGTCCGCTCGCAGGGCGGCGAGACGATCGTCCTCCTCGACGCCGCTGCAGCCGCCAACCTTGACAACTAGGCGCGAATCCCTATATGTAGGTCGTGACATGTCCTCCGATCAGGCTTCTCCCCAGCCTGACGTCCTCACGCTCGACACGCCCGAGCAGTTGAAGGCGCTCGGGCACCCTCTCCGCCTCCGCGTGCTGGAGATGCTCGGCGGCGAAGAGGAGGAGGCGCTCACGAACCGCGAGCTTGCACAGCGGCTCGGCGTCGACCCCGGGCACCTGCACTTCCACGTCCGCATGCTGCTCCGCGCCGGACTGATCGAGCGTGCCGACGGCGGCAAGGGTCGTGAGAAGCCCTACCGCGCGCGGGCGCGAACCGTGCGCGTCGCGCCGCAGCTGCTCTCGTCGCGGCTGACGAGCGACCTGCAGGCGGCGATGCTCGAGGAGGTGCAGCGCGGGTTCGCCGAGCGGCAGGAAGGCACGTTTCGCAGCGCCCAGGTCACGGCCCGCGTGACGATGGACCAGGCACTGGAGCTGATCACGGAGCTCGTCGAGAAGGCGCGCGACATGGAGAGCTCGGCGACCGAGCCGCTCGTCATCACCGCCGTGATGCACCCTCCGACGTCGCGCTGAGGGTTTGGCGTGATACTGCTCGTCGCCGGGGCGCGATGGTCGTTCCGAGGCAAGGACGCAGGGAGCCTCAATGCTTTTCAGCATTGGGGCGACTGAGGACGCGGCATCGGGGCGAGCAGCGCGGCCCGGCGACTCAGACCGTATTGCGCCAAACCCTCCTGGTAGGAAGCAGCGGCGACTCGAGCTCGGCGGCGATGCCTCGGCGTTGCGCCAGCGCCTGCAAAACGATGACGGTGTCGGCGACCGGGATGTCCTCGAGGTACTCGTCGCGGCTCTCGAACGACTCGAGCACGCTCTCGATCGCGTAGAGGTAGCCCAGGCGGTCCTCGGCAGCGATCGTCGCGAGCGCGTCGGCCACGTCGCGCGGGAAGCCGTCGCGGCCGCGGAGTCGCACGGCGTGCGGACGCGCGTCGTCGTCTCGGCCCAGGATGAGCAGCGCGAGCGTGGCCGCGTACTGCCCGATCGGCGACTGCGCTTCCCCGGCTCCCGCCTCGAGCGCCCAGCGGGCGGCATCTTCGGCCGGCGGCCAATCGCCCGCGAGCACGAGCGACTTCATCGCACCGAGCGGGCGGCCCCAGCTCCCAGGCGGCGCGTCGGCGAAGCTGTCGCGATAGCGCTCGGCCGCTCGCCGGAACCAGGCCGCTGCCTCGTCGCGCCGGCCGTGCATGAGCAGAGCGAGCGCCGCGCCGCCCGCTGCGTTCCCCATCCGCGTCAGCTGCCTCTGCCGCGCGTCCGCGTCCGCCGCGTCGGGCAGCCGCGCCTCGCCGTCGCGGTAGCGCTCGACCTCTCGCTCCGCGTGCGCGCTCCAGTCCTCCACACCTTCGAAATCTAGACTCTCTCACCGTGACCGCCCCCGTCACGGAGTTCCGCCTCGAGCGGCTCGACTCGCCACACGGCACGACGGCGCTGGTCACGATGCACAACGGCGACTCCGAGCGCCCGAACGTCCTCGGACGCGAGGCGCTCGAATCCCTCGCCGCCGTGCTGCCCGAGCTCGAGGGCGGCGACTTCGCCGCGCTCGTCCTCACCGGCAAGCCGGGCAGCTTCTGCGCCGGTGCCGACGTCGACGCGTTCCCGCGCATCTCTTCGGCGGAAGAGGCGATCGAGGCCAGCCGCGCCGGGCACGACCTGTTCGCGCGCGTTCGGGCGCTGCCCTATCCGACGGTCGCGGCCATCAACGGCGGCGCGCTCGGCGGCGGGGTCGAGATCGCGCTTCACTGCGACTACCGCGTCATCGCCGACGACGTCCGCCATTTTGCGTCCCCGGAGTGCCTGCTCGGCTTCGTCCCCGCCTGGGGCGCGACGCAGCTGGCGCCGCGGCTCGCAGGCGCAGAGGCCGCGGTCAAGCTGATCGTCCTCAACCCGATGCGGCAGAACAAGATGCTCGACGCGGCCACGGCCCACGAGCTCGGCTTCGTCGACCGCGTCGTCGAGGCGCAGCAGCTCCTCGACGCGTCGCTCACCATTGCCCGCGAGCGGCCGGAGCGGCCGGACGTCGAGCTCGCGGACGCCGAAGAGGTCGTCGCACGCGCGAGGCGGACGCTCGACGACTCGGTGCACGGCGCCGCGCCCGCGCCGTACCGGGCGCTCGACCTGATCGTGGGTGCGGCGGATTGGAGCATCGAGGAGGGCTACCGGAATGAGGAGCAGGCCCTCGGCGAGCTGCTCTTCACTCCGCAGGCACGAGCGTCGCTGTACGCGTTCGACCTCGTCGAGCGGCGGGCGAAACGCCAGGTCGGCCGCCCGGAGGTGGAGCCGCGCCCGATCCGCAAGGTCGGTATCGCAGGGGCGGGGTTGATGGCGACCCAGCTCGCAACCCTCGTGCTGCGCCGGATGCAGGTGCCGCTCGTACTACGTGACGTCGACGACGTGCTCGTCTCCCAGGGCATCGAGCAGATCCGCGACGAGCTCGCCGGAGCCGCGGCGCGCGGCCGGATCAACCAGGAGACCGCCGTCGCGCTCGCCTCGCTGGTCGCCGGCTCGACGCGCTGGGACGGGTTCGCCGACTGTGACTTCGTGATCGAGGCCGTCTTCGAGCAGCTCGACGTCAAGCGCGAGGTGTTCGGCGACCTCGAGCAGGTCGTGCCGGCCGAGTGCGTGCTCGCGACGAACACGTCCGCGCTCTCCGTGACGGACATGGCCGCCGGACTGCGGCAGCCCGAGCGCGTCGTCGGCCTCCACTTCTTCAACCCGGTCGCGCTGATGCCGCTCGTCGAGCTCGTGCGCACGCCCGAGACCGACGACGCCGCGCTCGCGACCGCGTTCGACGTCGCCGCGCGTCTGCGCAAGCGGCCGGTGCTGGTCAACGACGCGCCCGGGTTCGTCGTCAATCGGCTGCTGACGCGGATGATGACCGTCGTCCTCGATGCGATCGAGAACGGCAACTCGACCGAGGAGGCCGACGAGGCGGTGCTGCGCCTCGGCCTCCCGATGGCGCCCTCCGTGCTCGTGCAAATGGTCGGCCCGCGGGTCGCAAACTACGTGCTGGAGACGCTGAACGAGGCGTATCCCGACCGGTTCCCCCGGTCGCGGACGCTCGCGAACTACGCGGCGGGCAAGGACAAGATCGTTCGGCGCGGCGACGAGCGGCGCAGCCCCGACGAGATCCTCGAGGCCGTCCGCGAGGCGCTCGCCGACGAGACGCGGCACCTGCTCGACGAGGGCGTTGTCGCGTCGGCAAAGGACGTCGACACGGCGCTCATCCTCGGAGCCGGCTTCCCGTTCTTCCTCGGCGGGATCACGAAGCACCTCGACCTCACAGCCGTGTCCGAGCGCGTCGCGGGCAGGACGTTCGCCGAGGTCGGCACCGCGGCACGCGCTTGAGCAACGCGTCATGATCGGCACCGTCCTTCAGCGTTCCGCGCTCCTCTCTGCGGCGGGAGCGGGAAAGGGGAGAGAGCATGGCCACACCCAACCGCCGTCAGTGCGGGACGATGGTCGTCCACGAGAAGCTGTCCGAGCAGTACGCCGGCTACCGCCGTAACCAGGAGCGCATCGAGCAGGGCATCCGTCGCTCGATCCTCACCGGCGAGGCGATGAAGACCCAGCGCAAGCTGATCACGATCCCGGTCGTCGTCCACGTCGTCTACAAGAAGCCCGCCGAGAACATCTCCGACGCGCAGGTCAAGAGCCAGATCCAAGTCCTGAACAAGGACTTCCGCGCGACCAACCCCGACAAGAGCAAGGTGCCGCCGGTCTGGAAGAGCCTCGTCGGCGACGCCAACATCCAGTTCCAGCTCGCGAAGAAGGATCCGAAGGGCAAGAACACGACCGGCATCACGCGGACGCAGACGGTCCGCGACTCGTTCGGCACCGGCAACGCCGTCAAGAAGGCCACTCAGGGCGGCGCCGACGCGTGGCCGACCGACAAGTACCTCAACCTCTGGGTCTGCAACCTCAGCGACAGCCTGCTCGGGTACGCGCAGTTTCCGGGCGGCCCGGCCGCGACGGACGGTGTCGTCATCCTCTACACCGCCTTCGGCACGAGCGGCGTGGCCGCAGCGCCGTTCAACCTCGGCCGCACGGCCACGCACGAGGTCGGCCACTGGCTGAACCTCCGCCACATCTGGGGCGACCGCAACGACTGCGGCGGCACCGACTTCGTCCCGGACACGCCGAACCAGCAGCTGCCGAACACCGGCAAGCCCGCCTTCCCGCACATCACGTGCAACAACGGGCCGAACGGGGACATGTACATGAACTACATGGACTATGTCGACGACGACTCGATGTTCATGTTCACCGCGGCGCAGGTCGCGCGCATGAACGCCACCCTCGCCGGCCCGCGGAAGAAGATCGGCCGGTGAACGAGCTTCCGCCCGAGGTTCTCGGCCAGCGGTGGGTGCACGTCCAAGAGGAGGACACCGACGACGAGATGGTCTTCCGGCCGGCGGACCAGCCGCTGCCGCCGGCCCGGGGCGGCCGCGAGCGGTTCGAGTTCAAGCCCGACGGCACCTTCCTCGAGCGCGCGCCGGGCCCGACGGACGCGCCCGAGGAGCGCAGCGGGAGCTGGAAGCTCGAGGAGGGCAAGCTCCTCCTCGAGAGCGACGACGCGCCCGAGGGGCTGCGCGTGCTGGAGATTTCGGCGGCGGAGCCGAACCGGCTCGTGGTCAAGAAGTAGGAACTCCCCGCGAGTCAGCGGTGTAGAACTGAAGAGGTGCACCGCATCCCACTCGTGCTGCTCGTCGCCACCGCGGCCCTCGCAGCCGCTCCTTTCGCCCTGGCCAAAGAGGGCGTCAAAGCCACTCTGACGACGGCCGTCCCGCGCCAGGCGCAGCCGGGAGCGCGGATCACGGTGTCCTGGCGGCTCGGCTACGTCGAGAACGGCCGCTGGCGGCCCTTCGGCGCAAGCGAGATCTTCGTCCGCCTGCTCAGCGCATCCGGTTCTGATGCGAAGACGAGCTTCGCCACGCCAGGGCCGGCGACGACAGGAGAGTGGACGGCGACGGTCGCCGTGCCCGAAGGCGGGATCGGCGACCTCCAGGTCGGCCTGCGTGGCTACTCGAGCGGCGAAGGCGGCTCGCACACCTCCGACATGATCTTCCCGATCACGAACGATCCCTTCCCGCGCGCGGTCGTCGCACCGCGAGCGAGCACCGAGTCGCGCAGCTGGCCGTTCGCGCTCGCCGGCGGCCTGCTCTGGTTGCTCGCCGTCCCCGTGGTCGCGCTCAGACGTAGGAGATGAGCTCGAGCAGGCTCCCGTCCGGATCGCGAAAGTAGACGCTTGTGCCGCGGCCGCGCGCCCCGCTTCGCTCGACAGGCCCGGTCTCCACCGCGACGCCGTGCGACGCGAGATGCGCGATCGCATCCTCCACCGACCCGGCCCACACGAAACAGAAGTCGCTGTTGCCGGGCTGCACCGGGATGCGCGCCACGTTCGTCGAGACGTCGACGCCCGGGCCGTGGACGTTGAGTTGCGTCTCGCCGAAGCGGTACGACCAGCGGCCCCGGTCGATCTCCACGAGCTCGGCGCCGAGCACGTCGCGGTAGAAGGCATTCGAGCGCTCCCAGTCCGAAACCGCGATGACGAGGTGATCGAGCGTCAGACCCGTCATAGACGCCAAGACTAGCCCGGTGATATCGGGTATCCTTCGTTCTGCGACGCTCACCTAAGGGGAATTCCGAGCGCGCCCTTTCTCTTGGAGGTACGGCGGCAGCCGCAGTGCGCCGCACACATGCAGGAGACCACAGAGCAGCGACCGATAGCGCTCGTGGCGACCGATGATCTCGTCGCCGCGGCAAAGCGTGCCGAGGATTGGGCCGGCGAGCCCTTCCTGCACAACGGCGAGGAGACCGAGCTCGTGCTCGGGCCCGACACAGCGCGCCGGCTTGCGCTCGATGACGCCATCGCCGAGATCGACGGCGGCCGCGACGAGCCGTCGCCACAGTGGAAGGTGCGCTACGCGCTCATGCTCGGCCTCGAGCGCGTGCTGTCGGAGCGGCCGCCGACGCTCGCCTCCGGAACGGAGCTGCGCAGGCACCAGATCGACGCGCTCGCGGGGATGCTGACGGAGCTGATCGCGGCAGCGCAGCGCGCAGAGGAACCGGTCGACGGGAACGGCAACGGGGTCGAGGATTACGAGGAAGACGAGGAGCCCGAGGCCGAGGCCCTCGACGACGAGGACTTCCAGGACGAGGCGCCGTCAGCGGAGGCCGATCCAGGCGCCGTGCGGCGCTATCGCTTCAGGCACCCGACCGCGTCCGGCAAGACGATCGCCGCCGCGGGCTTCGTCGAGGCGGCGCGCACGATGGGCGTCCTCATCCTCACGCACCGCCGGCTGCTCGTCTCCCAGTTCAACCGTGAGCTGACCGCCGAGGGCTACGGCGAGCGGTTGACGCCGATCATCGAGCGCGGCCAGCGAGCGCCGCGGACGAACCCCGTCACGGTGCAGACCTACGCGTGGTTCGCGCGGCACGTCGGCAGCGTCGACCCGGACGCGTACCAGCTCGTCATCGCCGACGAGGCCCATACCGCGCTCGGCGAGAAGACGAGCAAGGCGATCCGGAGCTTCCCGGAGCCGATCTTCATCGGCATGACCGCGACCGAGCAGCTGATCGCGAAGCAGGTCTCGGATGTCTTCCCCGCGTCGGTCGACGATCTCCCGCTCGCGGACGCCGCGCGCCGCGGCCTGATCGCGCCGCTGCGCAGCCTGCGCGTGCCGCCCGCGGCGGCGATCCACTCGGTGCCGATCGTTGGCGGCGACTTCGAGGAGCGGGCGCTGGCCGCCGTCCTCGACCACAAGGCTTTGAACCAGGCGGCGGCGAGCCTCTACCGCGACCGCTTCGACGACACGCCGGGCATCGTCTATGCGGCCGGCGTCGACCACGCATACAACCTCGCGCAGGAGTTCCGCGCCGCCGGCCTCAGGGCGGAGGCCGTCAGCGGTCGCACGCCGCCGGTGCGCCTCGCAGAGACGCTCGCGGCCTATGAGCGCGGCGAGCTGAACGTCCTCATCAACGCGATGCTGCTCGCCGAAGGCTGGAACTCACCGCGCGCAACGGTCGTCATGCATCTCGCGCCCACGGCAAGTCGACGGGTCTACCAGCAGCGCATCGGGCGCATCATGCGCACGCACCCGCGCAAGGAGGCCGGGATCGTCGTCGACTTCGTGAACAAGGGCGCGACGCACAACGAGCGCGTGATCACACTGCACAGCCTGCTCGGCTCCGATTTCTACCGCGAGGGCGCGCGCGTCACGCCGGCGCCGCGGCGGCGACCGAGCCGGCGCGCGCGGCGGAAGCTCTCGCCCGCGCCGTGGCTCGTGCCGGTGACGCCCGACGTGCGGCGGCGGCTCGGCGTCATCCAGCGCGAGTGGCAGCGCGTCGATCCGAAGTACCTGGACGAGGACGAGCAGCGCTACTGGGCGTCGATTGCCGGCAGACAGGTCCGTTTCGAGGAGCGCACCGAGTTCGTCAAGAAGCTCACCGAGCGTGGAGCGAGCAAGGTGGCGCTCGAGCAGTTCCTCGCCACGTGCGCTGCCGAGAACCCGAACCGGCGACTGCGACTGCTCGCGCTCGCCGACCGCGTTTCGATGACCGTCGAGCGCGCGGACTTCGACGACCTCGTCACGCTCGTCACGCAGGCGCCGCCGTGGGAGAAGGACCGCGTGCAGGGCGCACGCGTCCTGCTGCGGGCGATCGGCGAAGGGAAGGCCGACGCGCCGGAGCAGATCCTCGCCCGCTGGACGTGGAAGCTCGCGCGCGCGACGCGGAAGGCGCAGGACCGCAAGGTGAGCGCCGAGTTCCCCGAGGCGAAGCGGCTGCTCGGCGCGCTCGCGAACTCGCGCGGCCATCGGCACGAGGAGAACGCGGCGAAGCTCGTCAACGCGGCTCTGGAGCTCCCGCTCGAGGTGGGAGCGGCGCTACTGGCCTCGGCGGACGGCTACACGCCGCGTTCCAACCAGCTGATCGACCGCGCCCGCGAGCGGCTCGGCACGCTCTCCGAGGTCGCGTACGCGCTCGCGGAGAACCTGCCGGCGCCGAAGGCTCCCTCTCGGCGGAGGCGGCGCCGTCGCAAGCGGCGTGGCAAGGGCGCGGGCGAGCAGGCGCAGGCCGCTGACGCGTCGAACGGTGCCGAGGCACGGGCAGCTGACGGCAGCGCGCCCGCGAAGAAGAAGCGACGGCGGCGCAAGCCCAAGGCGCCCGCTTCCGACGACGGCTCGGCCGTCGCGGCGGAACCGGCCAAGACCGCCGAGGCGTAACCCTTCGTTAATTCGGAGCGGAGTACCTTGAGGCCGTGATCGTGCTGCTCCTCGTGGGCTTCGCTGCGGGGTTCGCGACCGCGATCTCGCCCTGCGTCCTGCCCGTCCTGCCCATCCTTCTCGCGGGTGGCGCGAGCGGCGGCAAGCGACGGCCGTACTCGATCGTCGCCGGCCTCGTGCTCAGCTTCGTCGTCTTCACGCTAGGCGGCGCGTGGCTGCTCGACCAACTCGGCCTGCCGAAGGACTTCCTGCGCAACCTTGCGATCGCGCTCCTGTTCGTCGTCGCCGCGACGCTGCTCGTCCCGCGGCTCGCGGACGTTCTCGAGCGGCCCCTCTACCGCCTCACGCGGCGCCCCAGCTCGGACCTCGGCGGCGGCTTCGTGCTCGGCTTGAGCCTGGGGCTCGTCTTCGTGCCGTGCGCGGGGCCGGTGCTCGCCGTCGTCAGCGTGCTCGCGGCGACAGAGGAGATCGGCGGCCGGCTGATCCTGCTGACGTCTGCCTATGCCCTCGGCGCGGCGGTGCCGATGCTCGCGATCGCGCTCGGCGGTCGGGCGAGCGCCGGCATGAAGGCTCTGCGCCCCCACGCGCAGACCGTGCGCCGCGGACTGGGCGCGGTGATCGCGCTGACCGCGCTCGCGATCGCTTTCAACGTCGACCGGCACTTCCAGACGTCGGTGCCCGACTACACGCGGAAGCTGCAGGGCTGGTTCGAGGAGAACAGCGCCGCCAGCCGTGAGCTCGACGAGCTACGCGGCGGCGAGCGGCAGGAGGCGACGGCCGCGCCCGGCGGCTCGAGGCTTCCGGACTTCGGCGAGGCGCACGACTTCGCCGGCATCTCGCAGTGGATCAACACCCCCGGCGACCGGCCGCTGTCGCTGAGCGAGCTGCGCGGAAAGGTCGTGCTGATCGACTTCTGGACCTATTCGTGCATCAACTGCCTGCGCACGCTGCCGCACCTGAAGGCGTGGGACCGCACGTACCGCCGCGACGGCCTGACGATCGTCGGCGTCCACACGCCCGAGTTCGCGTTCGAGCAGGAGGAGGACAACGTCCGCGGCGCCGTCGACCGGCTCGGCGTGCACTACGCGGTCGCGATGGACAACGACTTCAAGACCTGGGACGCGTTCCAGAACCGCTACTGGCCCGCGAAGTACCTCATCGACTCGCGCGGCCATGTCCGCTACGTCCACTTCGGCGAGGGCGAGTACGAGCAGACCGAGGCCAGGATCCGCGAGCTCCTCGCCGAGCGCAAGGCCCGGCTGCCGCGCCGTGTGCGCCTCGCCGACCCGACGCCGAAGGCGCTCTACTCGCCGGAGACGTACCTCGGGGGCCAGCGGCTGAACCCCGACCAGCTCGTCAACTACGAGGAGGTCGTGGCGGGGGGCCAAGCTGCGTACGA
This sequence comes from Gaiellaceae bacterium, assembly GCA_035640335.1. Taxonomy (GTDB): domain Bacteria; phylum Actinomycetota; class Thermoleophilia; order Gaiellales; family Gaiellaceae; genus VAXT01. Next base: position 12,171 of record DASQWH010000056.1, read on the forward strand.
CCCGCCGCCGCAGCCGCTGGGTCTCAACGAGATGGCGTACGCGGGGCGGTTGCGCGTCGACCCGCAGCACATCGTCGCGGGGCCGGGGGCCCGCGTTCTGTTCCACTTCCGCGCGAAGCACGTCTTCCTCGTCATGGGCGGGCTCGGCTCGGTGCAGGTGCTGGTCGACGGCAAGCCGCGGGGCAGCGTCGCGGTCACGGGCGACCGGCTCTACACGCTCTTGCGTGAGCGCAAGATCACGGACGGCGTGCTCGAGCTCCGCTTCACGCCGGGCGTGAGCGCGTACGCCTTCACGTTCGGCTAGGAGGGTTTGGCTGACACTGCTCGTCGCCGGGGCGCGATGGTCGTTCCGAGGCAAGGACGCAGGGACCCTCAATGCGTTTGAGCATCGGGGCGACTGAGGAAGCGGCCTCGCGGCGAGCAGCGCGGCCCGGCGGCTCAGGCCGTATTGCGCCGAACCGAACACTCCTGGCTACTGATCCGACGCGAAGTCGGGCTCGCCGTTGCCGCGCTCGCGGTCGCGGAGGAAGCGTGTGAGCTCCGCGGCGAGGGCCTCGCCGGACGGGAGGTTCGCCTCCTCCTCGAGCGAGTCGGCGCGCTGCTCCAGCTCCTCGACGTAGGCGGCCGTGTCCGGGTCGGACGCGACTGCTTCCGAGACCTGGTCGGCGTACGTATCTGCCGCCTCCTGCAGCTCGGCGGTGTCGATGTCCATCCCGAGCAGCTCACCCAGGCGGTCGCAGAGCGCGAGTGCGGCGCGCGGGCTCGGGGTCAGCGACACGTAGTGCGGGACCGCGGCCCAGAGGCTGACCGACGGCAGCTCCAGCCGGCGGCACTGGTCGTGGAGCACGCCGACGATCCCGGTCGGGCCCTCGTAGCGCGACGCCGAGAGGCCGAGTCGCTCGACGAGCTGCTCGTCGCTCGCGCTGCCGGTGACCGGGCACGGCCTCGTGTGCGGCACGTCAGCGAGTAAAGCGCCGAGCGTGATCACGAGCTCGACTCCGAGCTCCTTCGCGAAGCCGACGAGCAGCTCGCTGAACGTCCGCCAGCGCAGGTTCGGCTCGATGCCGAGCAGGATGACCGCGTCCTGGTCGAGGCCGGCCGGGCGCGCGTTGTAGAAGACCGTCGCGGGCCAGTCGACGCGACGCGTAAGGCCGTCGACGAGCGAGACGTGCGGCCGCGTGGCCTGGAAGTCGAAGAAGCCTTCGGGGTCGACGTCCGCGAAGCGGTCGGCTCCCCACAGCTTGGCGAGGTAGCCCGCCGCGAGCGACGCACCCTGGCCGCCGTCGTTCCACCCTCGGAAAGCGGAGATGAGAACTGGGCGTTCGAGAGTCGGCCGGCTGGCGATCCGGAGCTCTTCTGCCACCGTCAGAGTGTAGTGCCCGCCTCCAGTGACCGGAGCGGGCGGTAGAGCAAGGCGACGAGCACGACCGTCGCCGCCCAGACGGCTGCCGCCAGCGCGACGTGGACGAGCACGAGCCCCCACGGCAGCTCGGTGCGCCACTGCAGCTCGCCGACGCCGGCCTGCGCCACCGCGAGCGCCAGGAGCACGAGCCCGACGGTGAAGAGGCGCGGCGACGTCGCGCGCCTCGCAGCGAGGTAGCCGACGACGAAGACGAGCGCGAGGCCGAAGAGCGCCGCGGAGCGCACGTGTACCCAGATCGCGTGGTCGAGCACCCAGAGCCGCCCCACGTCCGGGTCGCCGGAGTGCGGCCCGGCGGCCGTCGTGAACGTGCCCGTGACGACGAGCCCGAGGCACGCAGCCGCTAGGACGAGGCCGGCGCGGCGGAGCTCGAGCGGCGCCGTCGTGGGCGCGTGGCCCTCGTCGAGCGCGCGGACCTCGAGGACGAGGAGGATCGCGCCGGCCAGCGCGAGCAGGGCGAGGGTGAAGTGGACGACGACGGCGACGGGCTCGAGGTCGGTCGCGATCACGATCAGCCCGATCGGCGCCTGCGCAAGCGTGACGAGGAAGGTCGCGAGCGCGATCCGCCGCGCGAAGGGCGGCAGACCGCTCCGCCGCCCGACGAGCCACGCCGTGAACGTGAGCACGAGCGGCACCGCCCCGAAGGCCCGGTTTCCGAACTCGATGAAGCCGTGGTAGTCCTCGGCCGGGAAGAACGCGCCCTTCTCGCAGCCCGGCCAGCTCTCGCACCCCAGGCCCGAACCGGTGAGCCGGACGAGCGCGCCCGTGACCGTGATCACGTAGAGTGAAGCGGCCGCGCTGAGCGCGAGCACGAACAGCCTCCCGGGCGCTGCGACGCGAGCGCGAAGCGTCTCGACGGCCATCGCCAAAAGCCTAGTGGGAGGGTTCGGCGAAATATGGACTGTGCCGCCGGGCCACGCTGCTCGCCCCGAGGCCGCGTCCTCAGTCGCGCCCGTAGCCTCCGGCTACGAACGCTCCCTGCGTCCTTGCCCCGGAACGATCATCGCACCCCGGCGACGAGCAACATTCCACCGAACCCTCCTAGAGAAGCGGCTCCAGAATCTCGGGGTACCCGTCGGCGCCCCGGAACGGCGTCGGCCGCGACCCGAGGAAGAGCGGCCGGTCAGCGGCGTTGAGGAGCACCGGCATCATGTCCGGCCCGCGGAGCTGGCCGAGGATCCCCGCCGCGCAGTCCAGCTCGCCGAAGGTCGTGACCGGATCGGCACGGACGCCCGGGCCGCCGACCATGAACGGTACGGGGTCGCCGGAGTGGATCACCTCCGCATAGGTCGGCGTCGCGTGGTCGCCGGTGACGCAGACGATCGCGCGATCCGTCGGCAGGGCGCCGAGCTCGGCGTCCAGCTGCTCGATCGTGCGCTGCTTGACGGCCGGATCCTTCGTGTGGCCGGCCATGTCCGTCGCCTTCAGGTGCGCGATGACGAAGGTGTCGCCCGCGGCGAGCCGCTCCTCGATCAGGCCGAGCCGCAGGCGGAGGTCGGTCGCCGCGTCGTCGCTCTCGTCGGCGTCGACCGGCTGCAGGCCGACGGCGCGCCCGAGCCCCTGCAGGAACCGCGAGTCGGCGATGAAGCTGCCGTGCAGGCCGTGCCGCTCGGAGAACGTCGGCGCGGGGCGCAGCCTGCCCCACCACTTGAGGGTGATCACGTTGAAGACGGGCAGGCCGGCGGCTCCGCGCTGCTCGTTGACGGGATGGCCGGCCAGGATGTCCATCGTCCTCCGCATCCACGCCTCCGCCGCGCGCGCCGTGCGCTCGGCTTCCGGAGCGGCCGGCTGGGGCCGCAGCACCGGGTGGCGCTCGCGGAAGAACGCGTCCGAATCCGTAACGCGGTCGTCGGCCCCGCCGGAGACTCGGAGCACGGCCTCTCCCCGCCGGAGGTGGTCGAGCGCGAAGCGGAGCCCGTCGACCTCGAGCCCGTCGCAGGCCGCGACGAGCTCCGCCGCATCCTCTTCGTCGGCCCCGTAGCGCGGCCGGCCGGTCAGCCACCAGCCGTCGTCGCGCCGCTCAGCCGGGCGGAGCGCCGCGAAGGTGAGGACGTCGTCCGGATCGACGTCCTCGCCCGCGCCGAGCGCTTCGAAGACGGCCCGCCCGGAGAACTCCTCCTGCGTGTAGCCGAGCATGGCCCAGTGCGCGACCTCGCTCGACGGAGCCCGGCCCGGGCCGACGCCGTAGATCACGCCGCACGAGCCGGAGGCGGCGAAGCGGTCGAGGTTCGGCGTGGCGGCGATCTCGTTCGCCGTTCGCCAGCCGAGTGACTCGTGCGCGCGGTCGGCGAGCCCGTCGAGGAGGACGACGACGATCGGATACACGCGGCGGAGGCTAACCCGACGGCATATCGTCGCCCGGCTGATGCGCGCGAGCCGGACGATCACCGTGGTCGGCTGCCACGCGGGCGGCGAGATCGGCAACGTCGTCATCGGCGGGGTCTTGCCGCCGGCCGGCGCGACCGTGTTCGAGCAGATGGAGACGCTGCGCCGCGACGCCGATTGGCTGCGCCGCCTGCTGCTGAGGGAGCCGCGCGGAAGCGTCGCCTGCCACGCGAACCTCGTCGTTCCCTCGACGCGCGACGACTGCGATGCCGGCTTCATCATCATGGAGCCGACCGAGTACCCGGCCATGTCCGGGTCGAACACGATCTGCACCGCGACTGTGCTGCTCGAAACCGGCATCGTCGAGATGCAGGAGCCCGAGACGGTGCTGCGGCTCGAGGCGCCCGGCGGCGTCGTCAAGGTGCGCGCTACGTGCCGCGACGGCCGCTGTGAGAGCGTCGAGCTTACGAACGTCCCGTCGTTCGCCGACCGGCTCGACGCGCCGGTCGAGGTCGAAGGGCTCGGCACGCTGAGCCTCGACGTCGCCTACGGCGGGATGTGGTACGCGATCGCGGACGCGGAGGCACTCGGGTTCGCGATCGAGGCGCACGAGGCGCGGGAGCTCTCGCTGGTCGGCGAGCGGATCCGTACGGCCGCCCGCGAGCAGCTGCCGTGCGAACACCCGGAGAACCCGGCGATCGCGGGCGTCAGCATCGTCCAGATCGCGCAGCCGTGGCAGGGGGTCGGCCAGGTGACCCGGAACGCGGTCGTCGTCGCGCCCGGGCGGCTCGACCGTTCGGCTACGGGCACCGGGCTCTCGGCGCGCATGGCGGTGCTCCACGCTCGCGGGCTCATGGAGGTCGGCGACGGGATGACACACGCGTCCGCGCTCGGCTCGACGTTCGACGGGCGCATCGTCTCCGTCACGAAGGTCGGCGACCGCGACGCGATCGTGCCCGCCATCCGCGGCAGCGCGTGGATCACGGGCATCACGCAGGTCCTCGTCGATCCGACGGACCCGTTTCCGGAGGGCTACCTGCTCGCCGACACGTGGGGCGTCACCGGCCTCGACAGCCAGGATTGATTAGACGGGCACGCGCTCGAGGTCGCGCAGTATGCGCGCGACACCCGGCGGCACGAGCGACTCCCAGCCGCCGCCCTCGCGGAACGCCGTGCGGACGTCGCTGCCCGAGAGCCCTTTCTCCGCACCCTCGTCGAGCACGACGACCTCGTAGCCCGCGGCGCGCAGGCGCTCGAGCTTTTCGCCGCCCCAGTCCGAGAACAGCCGCAGGAACTGCGTCACGCCGTCCGGGACGTACGCCCGCCACAGATCCGGCTCGTTGACCGGGAACGGGATCACGTGCACGTGCGCGAGGTCGAGCCCGAGGTCCTGTGCCGCCGCCTTGACCATCAGCTGCCGCTCCGCGTAGCTCCAGGGGTTCGACTCGGGCAGATGACGAGCGGGATCGGAGGGCTCGGGCTTGATCCGCGACGGATCAGGGTTCGTGATGCCGACGTACAGCTCTTCGCACTGCGCGGCCGCTCCGCGCATGTACTCGAGATGCCCGTTGTGGAACGGCTGGAACCGGCCGTGGATCATGCCGCGTGCGCGCATGCCACTCAGGAGACGACGACGCCCACGCCCTCCTCGACGACGCCCACGCGCCGCACGAACAGCTTGCGCGCCGCGAACTCCGCTTCGAGCGCAGCGCCCTGCTCCGCGGGAAGGGTGACGAGCAGGCCGCCCGCCGTCTGTGGGTCGTAGCCGAGGACGACGAGCGTCTCGGGGACGTTCTTGAGCGTGAGGTGCCGGCCTGCGAAGTCGCGGTTGCGCGGGTCGCCGCTCGTCCGCACGCCCGAGCGGGCCATGTCCAGTGCGCCGTCGATCGCCGGGAAGCGCTGCGACTCGAGCGTGATCCGCACGCCGCTCCGTTCGGCCATCTCGTGGGTGTGCCCGAAGAGCCCGAAGCCGGTGACGTCGGTGACGGCGTTGACCTGGACGCGCCTTAGCACGTCGGCCGCCCCGCTGTTCAGTGTCTTCATCCAGCCCACCGCGCGTTCGAGCGGCTGCGAGCCGGCCCGGCCCTGCTTGTGGCCCGTCATGATCAGGCCCGTCCCGAGCGGCTTCGTCAGGTAGACGGCGTCGCCCGGTCGCGCGCCGCTCTTCGGCCAGATGCCCTCGGGATGCACGGTGCCGACGACAGCGAGCCCGTACTTCGGCTCGGCGTCGCGAATAGTGTGGCCGCCGGCGAGCAGCGCGCCCGCGGCCTGCACCTGCTCGTTCGCGGCGGCGAAGATGCGCGCGAGCATCTCGATCGGCAGCTCTTCCGGGAACGCCGCGATCGAGAGCGCGAGGAGCGGCGTGCCGCCCATCGCGAAGACGTCGTTGAGCGCGTTCGTGGCGGCGATCGCCCCGTAGTCGCCCGGGTCGTCGACGATCGGCGGGAAGAAGTCGAGCGTGAAGATGAGCGCGCGCTCGTCGTCGATGCGGTAGACGGCTGCGTCGTCGGCCGGCGCGAGACCGACGAGCAGGTTCTCTGCATCAGCCGGGACGAAGCCGGCGAGCAGCTGCTCGAGCCGCGCAGCCGAGTACTTGGCAGCGCAGCCGCCGCAGGAGGCGAGATCAGTGAGCTTGACGTTGACGGCGTCCAGGTCCAGGGCGCTCTCCCGAAGAATCGCGAACTGTAGCCGCATGAACGACGAACGGCGCCCTTGCATTCCTTAAGAGCTAAGAAATAAGCGGCGGCAGTGAGTCGCCGCCGCTTGTCAGGGGAGAGGAGGAGCTTGGTTCTTGCACTCCCGTTCGCGTTCCGCCCTGAAAAGCCTGCTCAGAGCTCGCCGGGCGTGCGCACGATCTTCCAGAGCCAGTAGAGCCCGAGCGCCGCCGAGATCAGGAACCCGACGATCGAGAACGTGTGGTCGACCCGCGCCATCAGCGCCGAGGCGACGAGCAAGCCGACGATGATCAGCGCAGCGCCGAGCCTGTTCGCCGTCGAGCGGAGGATCTGCTCGAGCCCGTGCAGATCGGTCGGCACGATGCCCACCTTCAGCGTCCCGGTCTCGAGCCGGTCGGCGGCCTGGACGATGCGGCGCGGAAGCCGCAGCAGCGGGTCGAGCTGCGTGAACAGGTAGCTGAGCAGCGCGTTCGGCTCGAGCCGCCGCTCGGCCTCGCGCAGCATGACCCCGAGCGCGTCCTGATCGAGGAGACCGACGGGGTCGAGCTCCGGGTCGAGCGTGCGCGCGATCGAGTCCGCCTGCGAGAGCGTCTTGCCGACGAGCGCGAAGCTCGGCGGGAGCCGGATGCGGTACGTGAGCGCAAGCCGCTGCAGGTCCGCGAGCGCCTCTCCCGCTCGAATTTGCGAGAGCGGCCGCCAGTGGTAGCGCGGGAGCTTGCGGCGGAGCTCGGCGACGAACCCGGCTTCGTCCGATTCGAGCGTCGTCAGCGAGAGCTTGAGAATCGCCGCCGCGGCGTCGTCCGCGCGGTTCTGTGCGACGGCGAGCAGCAGCTGCGAGATCGTCGTACGGGTGTCGTCGTCGAGGCGCCCGAGCAGGCCGAAGTCGACGAGCGCAAGGCGCCCGTCTTCGGTCAGGAGCACGTTGCCTCGGTGCGGATCGGCGTGGTAGACGCCAGCCGAGGCGACCTGGTGGACGTAGGCGCGGAAGAGTTGCGTCGCGAGGTCGCGCGCGCGGTCGGGTGGCAGGCCGTGCTCGGTCGTCAGCTTCTCCCCCGAGATCCGCTCGAGCACGAGCACCGTCTCGGTCACGTGCGGGCGCACGACGCCGGGCACGGTCAGTCCCTCGTAGTCCTCGATGATCGAGCTGATCAGCTCCGCGTTGCCGGCTTCCTCGCGAAAGTCGAGCTCCGCCCTGATATGCGACTCCACCTCGTCGGCCAGCGTGTCCACTTGCAGGATCCGCGCCGCAGCGGACCGCCGCTCCGCGACTCGCGCGGTGGAGCGCAGCAGGTCGAGATCGAGCGCCACCTGCTCCTCGATGCCGGGGCGCCGCACCTTCACGACGACGTCACGTCCATCACGCGTCAGCGCGGCGTGGATCTGCGCGATCGACGCGGTCGCGAGCGGCTCCGGATCGACTCGCGCGAAGACGCCATCGCCGAGCTCACGGTGGATGATCTCTTCGATCTCGGCGAACGGCGTCGGCGGAACCTCGTCGACGAGCTTCGTCAGCTCCTGGATGTAGACGTCCGGAAGCAGGTCCGACCGCGACGAGAGCAGCTGGCCGAGCTTCACGTACGTCGTCCCGAGCTGCTCGAGCGTCGTCCGGAGAGCCTGCGCGCCCTCGCGCGTCGCCGGCCGCTCGCCGACAACACTGAGCTCGCCGAGGATGCGCAGCAGCTTGCGCCCACGGGCGACACGCGTCACCTCGAGCGCGCGGCGGAGACGCTGCAGGCGAGCGCCCATCAGCGAAAGACCCCAGTGAAGATGAGTGCGGCGGCGGTGAGGACCCGGCGCAAGAGAGGCCGCAGTCTAGCCGGGGCCGCCCGCGAGGCTCATGCGAGCG
>DASQWH010000057.1:0-2014 GCA_035640335.1 Gaiellaceae bacterium
CTGCTCGATGGTCGTCGACCAGCTGCCCCACCTCGCGCACCTCCACGCCCGCGACACGTCGTTCGTCCTCGTTTCGCGCGCTCCGATCGAGAAGATCGAGCCGTACCGGAAGCGGATGGGTTGGACGGTCCCCTGGTACTCGTCCTTCGCGAGCGACTTCAACGTCGACCAAGGGGTCTCGCCGGAGGAGCCGCAGGTCGGCGCGTATCAGGACGGCGAGAACTTCCGCCTGACGGCCCTCCTCCGCGACGGCGACGAGATCTACCGCACGTACTACACGGACCGGCGTGGTGTCGAGGCGCTCGGCACCGTCTGGACGCTCCTCGACGTCACGCCGCTCGGCCGGCAGGAAGAGTGGGAGGAATCGCCGGAGGGCTACCCGCAGGGGAAGCCGTACGAGTGGTGGCGCCGTCACGACGAATACGAGGACGGATAGCCGTCCGCCAGCGTCGTTTGCCTCCGGCCGATCGGAGGAACATTCGCGAGGATGGCGAACGCCACAGGTTCGAGGAGGTCCCGTGACGAGACTTCGAGCTCTGCGGTGACAACCGATGGCGAGCAACGACGGCGCAGAGCGCTTGCGCTTGGCGGGATGTGGCTCCTGCTGGCCGGACTGCTGACGGCGCTCTCGCTCGTCGTCGTCGTGCTGGCCGCGTCCACGCTGATGCTCCTGGCCGGGCTCTCGGTGATCGTCGCCCGACGCCTTCGCCGGGTCGACGTCCGGCCGGTGCTGCAGGCGTCCGCCCGCACGACCGCCGCGGCAATCGGCACCGCGAAGGCCCGCGCCCCGCGTCCGCGGGTTCGTGAGCACGCCCGTGCACTCGGCGGCTCGACGAGGCGGGTCGTCGCCGACGCGCCGCGCGTCACCGCTCACGCGGCGCGCGGGTCGATCGACTCGATGTACCGGCTCGGCGTCCTTCAGGTCCACTCGGTCGACCCCGGCCGACGGGCGCTCGAGCTCAACGAGCTCGGAGCGCAGCTCCGCCGCGAAGGCGACCCCGAGCAGGCCGCGCAGCAGCATCGCGCGGCGCTCGCGCTCGTCCGGGAGATCGGCGACCAGCAGGCCGAGGCGCTGACGCTCAACAACCTCGGCCTCGCACTCGCGCACAGCGGTGCCGAGGAGGAGGCCGTGGAGCACCTGGAGCAGGCCGTCGACGTCCTCCGCGAGCTCGGCGACGACGAGTACGAGGCGCGCGTGATCGCCAACCTCGGCGCCGTCCACCGACGGCAGGGCCACCGCGAGGAGGCCATGAGCTTGCTCAGCGCGGCACTCGACAAGCTCCCGCCCGAGTCGCCGGCCTACCGGCAGGTCGAAGAGGAGCTCGTCCGCACGAGCTGACTGCTCAGCGGCGGCGAACCGCGATCTTCTCTCCCAGCCGCCACTCGCCGTCCCGCAGCGTCTGGGAGCGCCAGTCGAACGACGCCTGGGCGATGTCCGAGAAGATCCAGTGCAGCGGCTCCTCGTCGGGCGTCTTGCCCTCGAGCACGATCTCGCCGTCTCGCGAGAAGCCGAGGAACGTCCGCACGTTGCCGTACCCGGGCCCGACCCAGACGATCCGCCAGCACGCCTGCTCCGGATCGTAGAACCGGACGGTCGTCCCGTACTCCCCGCGCGGCACCTCCGGGGCCCCGCGCAACCGGCGAGACGGACAGATCCAGACGTCCTGCACCGCGCGACCCTCCAGCACCCAGGAGAAGAGCCACTCCCCCTCCGCGCTGATCGTCGTCCTTCATGGCTCGCCGACGCTCGCTGATCACGCGGTCGTCGTGCCAGGCGGGTGTGAGCTGGCCCGGCCGCTCCGCCAGGCGAGCACCCCGACGCCGAGGAGGACGGCCTCGACGAGCGTGATCGCCAGCCGGTTCAGGACCGTGACGCCGAGCGCGACCGGCGCCGAGGCGACCGCGAGGAGCAGCCCGTACATCGACGCCTCGCGCACCCCGACCCCGGAGGGAGCGAGGACCGAGAGCACGGCGACGATCGCGCCCACGGCCGCCGCGCCGCCGAGGTATGGCG
>DASQWH010000058.1:0-7376 GCA_035640335.1 Gaiellaceae bacterium
CCAGCGGCCGCCGAGCATCGTCGCGACGACCTGCACCTCGTGGAGCTGCTCGGCCGGGACGCCGAGCGGGTCGCGGTCGAGGACGACGAGGTCGGCCAGGTTGCCGGGCACGAGCTTGCCGCGGCGCCGCTCGTCGCCCGCGAGCCAAGCTGCGTTGACCGTCGTCGCCTCGATGGCCTGTTCGACGGAGACCGCCTGCTCGGCATGCCAGCCTTCGCGCTCGTCCAGCGTCCGCAGCACCCCCGCGCGGATGCCCGCGAGCGGATCGAGTTCCTCGATCGGCGCATCCGACCCGTTCGCGAGCCGCGCGCCCGAGTCGAGCAGCGATCGGTAGGCGTAGGCGCGATCGGTCATGCCCGACCAGATCCGGTCGGCGATGTCCCGGTCCGAGGGCGCATGGCTGAACTGCACCGACGCCGCGACCCCGAGCTCGCCGAAGCGCGGCACGTCCTCCTTGGCGAGGAGCTGTGCATGCTCGATGCGCGGCCGCAATCCTCGAGGGGCCCACTCGTCGCGGGTCTCCTCGAACGCGTCGAGCGCGTCCCGGTTCGCGGCGTCGCCGATCGCGTGCACCGCAACCGGCCAGTCGATGCGCGCTGCCTCGCGCACGATCTCGACGAGCTCGTCGCGGCTCGTGATCTCCACGCCGCTCCCGTCGAGCAACCGCGCGGTCTGCGAGCCGAGCGTCCCGTCCATGAACGCCTTGAAGTAACCGACGCGCAGCAGGTCGCCGCCGATTCCCGCCGGCAGCGCGATCTCACGGACGCGCCCGACGTGATCGGCAGGCAGCGACTGCCAGACACGGAGCGTCAGCGAGCCCTCGTCGAGGAGCCGCTGCCACAACCGCGGCGCCCCGAGCCACCCGTCCTTGTCGTGCACGGCGGTCACGCCTCGCGAAGCTGCGATCCGGAGCCCGCCGCGCATCGCCTCGACGAACTCGTCGTCGGGCGGCAGCAGGTAGCGGTCGCGAAACTGCCAGGCCGACTCCTCGCGCAGGACGCCTGTCGGCCGGCCGCCGTCGTCGACCTCCACGACGCCGCCGTCGACCTGGAGGTCCCCGTCGGCGACGGCGAGAGCCGCCGAGTTCAACCACAGCGAGTGGTAGTCGCGCGCCATCAGCGCAACGGGCGTGTCGCCGCTGACCGCGTCGAGATCCTGGCGCGACGGCTCGACGGCCGGTGCCCAGTCGCCCGCACGCCAGCCGCGCCCTCGCAGCCAGCGACCGGGCGGCACCGAGCTCATGGCGTCCGCGACCCGCGTCAAGGCCTCGTCGAGCGACGCCGTCCCCTCCAGCCGCACCTCCTGCTGCGCCACCGACCACGTCGGGAAGTGCACGTGCGCGTCGTTGAACCCCGGCAGCACACAGCGGCCGCCGAGATCGACACGCTCGGGAGACACCCCCGCCGTCTCGTGCGTGCCGACTCCGCCGGCGATCCGGTCGCCGGCGACGGCCAGAGCGCGCGCCGTCGGCATCGTCGCCTCGAGCGTGTGCACGATTCCGTTTTCGAGGATCACGACGCGACTGTAGTAGCTTCGGCCGAACGCGAAAGGAGAGCGATGATCGACCACGTGACGCTGAACGTCCGCGACCTCGACGCCTGCAAGGCGTTCTACGAGCAGGCGCTGCGACCGCTGGGCTATCAGCTGACGTTGGACTTCCTCGAAGGAGCGGCGTTCGGCTCCGAGGGCAAGCCGGACTTTTTCCTCGCGCAGCGTGGCGAGCCGAGCAGCCCCGTCCACGTGGCGTTTGCGAGCCGCGACCGCAATACCGTCAACGCCTTCCACGAGGCGGCGCTCGCAGCCGGAGGCCGCGACAACGGGCCGCCGGGAATTCGCCGCGTCTACCACGAGTACTACTACGGGGCCTATGTCTTCGACCCCGAGGGCAACAACATCGAGGCCGTCACGCACACACCGGAGTGAGGTGGAGGATTGTGATCCGGCGACGACGGAGCTAGGCTGGCGGCGTCGCCCGTGTTGAGAGCCAGGTCGCACAGACCCCCCGGCTGGTTGTTGGCCGTGGCAGGCCTTCTCCTCGAGGGAGCCGCCACCGTGCCGTTCGCCTTCGTCGACGCGCAGGCCGCGTCGGCTGCGCTCGCCCTGCTCGTCGTCGGGCTGGTCGCGTTCGCCGCCGGCCCGCGCTGGGGCGTCGTCGTCGCGGCGGCGGGGTGGGGGCTCTTCTACTTCTTCCCTGCAGACGAGGACACGCGCGCTCTGTTCGCTCTGCCCGTTTGGCTCGCGCTTGCAATCGCGGCCGGCCTGCTCGGCGACCGCTCGCGCAGAGGGGCGAACGAGCGGCGGCTGGCCGACAGCGAGCTCGATGCCGTCCGCGCGAGCGCCTCGGACGCGATCGTCGAGCTCGAGCTCGACGGAACGATCTCGGGCTGGAGCGCCGCGGCGGAGGAGCAGTACGGCTACGCGGGGGACGAGGTCGAGGGAGAGCACGTCTCCGTCTTTCTGGGCTCGACGGCCCCCGAGGTCGTCACCGCGCTCGAGCGCGTCGGCGAGGGCGAGCGCGAGCAGCTGGAGGGTCTCCGCCTGCGACGCAAGGACGGAAGCGCGGCGCTCGTCTCGCTGCACCTCTCTCCGATCTCGGACGGTCGCCGAGCCCTCCGGGCGTGCGCCGTCATCCATGACGACACGAGGCAGGCGCAGACCGAGGAGGAGCTACGCGAGGCCGAGGGCAAGTACCGAGCGCTCGCCGAGGGCCTGCCGCTCGCCACCTGGCTCTCGGCCGTCGGAGACAGGTCGACCATCTACGTCAGCCCGCAAGTCGAGGCGATGCTCGGCTACCCGGCCGGGCAGTGGCGGAACGATGCCGAGCTGTTCTCGAAGCTGCTCCATCCCGACGACCGCGAGCGCGTGCTGGCCCGCCGCCGCAAGTCCGCGGGGGACGGAGCCGACGTTCGCCAGGACGAGTACCGGCTGATCACGCGAGCCGGGAACTCGGTCTGGATCCACGAGGAGACGATGACCGTCCGCAGCCCCGACGGAGGTCCGTTGTATACGCAGACCTTCCTGCTCGACGTCAGCGACCGGAAGCGGGCCGAGGACGCACGCGAACGGCTCGTGGCGGCGGAGCGGGCGGCGGCGTCCCGGACCGTGGAGCGACAGCGCCGCCTCGACCTTCTCCGTGAGGCAGGCCAGCTCCTGTCCGCCTCGATCGACTATGCGAGCGCGATCCAGCGCGTCGCCGAGCTCGCCGTCCGCGACTACGCCGACTGGTGCGTGGTCGACGCGACCGAGGACGGAAGCCCGCTGCGGCGACTCGCCATCGCGCGGAGCGAGCTGCTGAAAGGCGCCGCCGGGCGCGGACCGGAACGCACGCCCGAAGCTGCCGTGCAAAAGGTCGTCGAGACCGGTGTCGCCGAGATCGTCCCCGCTCTCGGTAAGAGTCAGAACGGAGACTCGCGTCCGAAGCTTCTGAACGGCGTCGAAGCGCGCTCGGCAATCTGCGTACCGCTGCGGTCGCGCAAGCGCTCCATCGGCGCTCTGACGCTGGTCCGATGCGAGTCGCACGACGCCTACGGAGCGGACGACCTTGCGCTCGCCGAGGATCTTGCCGGCCGGATTGCGATCGCCATCGACCGTGCCCGTCTGTTCGGTGAGGTCGAGGAGCGCGCCGACGCAGCGCGTGTATTGCAGCACGTCGCCGACGGCGTTTTCCTTCTCGACCGCGGCGGGACGATTCGCCTCTGGAACCCTGCGGCCGAGGGCATCACCGCGATCCGTGTGGCCGACGCGGTCGGCCACTCTGCGAGCGATGCGATTCCCGGGTGGCGCGACGCCGTCGACTCGATCCCCGTCGCCGAGGCGCCGGACCCCGGCCACCCCGAGGTCGTGATCCCGCTCGAGACGAGTCGCGGGGAGCGTTGGATTTCGATCTCGGGCGTCGAGTTCTTCGGCGGCACCGTCTACGCCTTCCGCGACCTCACCGAGGTTCGGCACCTGGAAGAGCTCAAGGCGGAGTTCATCGCCACGGCCTCGCACGAGCTCCGCACCCCGCTCGCCGCGGTCTACGGCGCTGCGCAGACGCTCCTGCGCCATGACTTCGCGCTCGACGAGGGAGGTCGCAAGCGCTTCGTCTCCCTAATCGCCGACGAGTCGGACCGCCTTGGGCGGATCGTGAACGAGATCCTGCTGGCGAGCCAGCTCGACGCCGGGCGCCTCGACCTTGGCGCAGATCTCTTCGATACCGATGAAGTCCTTCAGAGCGTGGTCGAGGCGACGCGCGCCTACGCACCCGCGGCGATCACATTCGACGTGAAGACCGCGGACGACGTTCCTCGGGTCGCAGCCGACCGCGACAAGGCCCGGCAGGTACTGACGAACCTCGTCGACAACGCGATCAAGTACTCGCCCGAGGGCGGCACGATCGAGCTCGGCGTCAAGGCGTTGGACACTGACGAAGTTCGCTTCTACGTGAAGGACGAAGGCATGGGCATCCCGCCGGAGGAGCACGAACGAGTCTTCGAGAAGTTCTACCGTCTCGATCCGCACATGACCCGCGGGGTCGGAGGCACGGGTCTCGGGCTCTACATCTGCGACGAGCTCGTCAAGCGCATGGGTGGACGCATCTGGGTCGAATCGAACGCGGACAACGGGTCGACGTTCTTCTTCGACCTCCCCGCGGAAGAAGCAGCTTCGTCCGTCCGCAGGGCGGCTGAGCCCGTGGGTGTGCAGCCGCGCGCAATTCTGGCTCGGCCTCCCGACCCGCGCCCGTGAGCCCCGCTTCGCGCGGGCACTCGGCGTGATCGACCACGTCACGCTCCGCGTCTCGGACTTCGAGGCGAGCAAAGCCTTCTACTCGACGGTCCTCGCCCCGCTCGGGCACGAGCTCGCGTGGGAAGACGCCGAGGAGGGCCTCGCCGAGTGGGGCGACTTCTCGATCGCGGCCGACGGCAGGCCGCTGACACGCAACGTCCACGTCGCCTTCGTCGCCAAGAACCGAGAGGAGGTCGACGCGTTCCATCGGGCGGCGATCGAAGCCGGGCACCGGGACAACGGCCCGCCGGGCGAGCGGCCGCAGTACCACCCGGGCTATTACGGCGCCTTCGTGCTCGACCCGGACGGCAACAACGTCGAGGCCGTCTTCCACGACCGCTGATGGAGCTTTCCGCCGACGATCACACTGAGCTCGTCTCGCGCCTTGGCTCACTGCGCGAGCTCGCTGCGGCGCTCAGCGACGTGTTCGACGACGCTCGTGCCGAGGCGGGTGCCCGCGAGATGCTCGCGTCGATCGACCGCATGCTCGCGATCTTGGAGGGCCGGCGCGAGTAGGACTACACTCCGCCCATGCCGTATCGCGTCGCGAAGGACGAGCAGCGGATGCACGACGTCGGCCGGCCTGAGGAGCTCGGCTATGAGCGGATCGACGGGCCACTCGAGTCCCTCTTCGACCCCGCGGAGGACGGCTGGGACCGGCCCTCGATCAAGCTCAACACCCACCCGCTGCATCCGTTCCCCGACCTCGGCCCCGCCGACCTGCTGCTGCCGTCGAACGCGAACAAGCTCCGGTTCGTCCTCGACTGCCTGGCCGTAGGGCTCGCGATGGCATTGCTCAGCTACTTCCCGCTCCTGCTGATCTCCTGGACGCAAACGCGGGACCTCTCGTCCTGGATCTACGGGACGATGACGACCGTCGGCGCCGGAAGTGCGCTTCTGCTCTTCGTCGTCGCCATCACGGAAGAGCGCAGGTTCAGGGCAGAGCTCTAGCGGTACCTAGAATCGCTCCGTGGCGTACGACCCGCTGACCGACGAGCAGCGCGAGATCCGCGACCTCGTGCGCACGCTCGCGCGCGAGCGCGTCGCCCCGCGCGCCGCCGAGATCGACAAGAAGGGCGAGTTCCCGTGGGACATGGTCGAGCTCTTCCGCGAACACGAGCTGTTGGGGCTCCCGTACGACGAGGAGTACGGCGGCACGGGGACGGGCGCGCTGATGGTGCTCGTCGCGATCGAGGAGCTGTCGAAGGTCTGCGCGACGACGGGCCTGATCATGGCCGTCCAGGAGCTCGGCTCGCTCGGCATCAAGCTCGCCGGCACGGAGGAGCAGAAGCAGCGCTTCCTGCCCAGCCTGGCGAGCGGCGAGTGGCTCGCGGCCTACGCACTCACGGAGCCGGGCTCGGGCTCCGACTCCGCGGCGATGCGCTCCGAGGCGCGGCTCGACGGCGACGAGTACGTCCTGAACGGCGGCAAACGCTTCATCACGAACGCGGGCGTCGCGCATCTCTACACCGTGTTCGCGAAGACCGACCCGACGGCCGGACACGCGGGCATCTCGGCGTTCGCCGTCGAGGCTGACACGCCCGGCTTCGAGGTCGGCCGCATCGAGCCGAAGATGGGGATCAAGGGGTCGACGACCGGCGAGATCTTCTTCAACGACATGCGCATCCCCGCCGAGAACCTGCTCGGCGAGGAAGGCGAGGGCTTCAAGATCGCGATGCGGATCCTCGATCGCTCGCGGCCCGGGATCGGCGCCCAGGGGCTCGGCCTCGCCCAGGGCGCAACCGACTACGCGCTCGAGTACGCGAAGAGCCGGGAGACGATGGGCAAGCCGATCGCCCAGCACCAGCTGATCGCGGCCAGCCTCGCGGACATGGAGACGAAGTGCGAGGCCGCGCGCGGCCTGCTCTACAAGGTCGGGCTGATGATCGACGAGGGCGCGCCCGACGACGAGGTGACCAAGATCTCGGCAATGGCGAAGCTGTTCTGCACGGACGTCGCGATGGAAGTCACGACCGACGCCGTGCAGATCCTCGGCGGCTACGGCTACATGCAGGAGTATCCGCTCGAGCGGATGATGCGAGACGCGAAGATCACGCAGATCTACGAGGGGACGAACCAGATCCAGCGGCTCGTCATCGCGCGCGAGATGCTGAAGGAAAGCCGGGCGTTTCTGTTGGAAGGCGTGTCGTAGCCAAAACCGCGGTCGTCATCGGCTCGGGGCCGAACGGCCTCGCCGGGGCGGTCACGCTCGCCAGAGCCGGCTTCGAGGTCACCGTCCTCGAGGAGCAGCCGACGATCGGCGGCGGGATGCGCTCCGCCGAGCTGACGCTGCCGGGCTTCGTGCACGACGTCTGCTCCGGGATCCACCCGCTCGGGCGGGAATCGCCGCTCTTCCGCGAGCTCGACCTCCCGGTGGAGTGGGTCGACCCGCCCGCTGCCGCCGCCCACCCGCTCGACGACGGCACCGCGGTGATGACCGAGCTTTCACTGGACGAGACCGCGGTCAGCCTCGGGGAGGACGCAGATGCCTACCGGCGCGTCGTCGGCCCGCTCGTCTCGGGCTGGCGTCGGTTCGAGCCTGTGATCCTCGGCCCGTATCCGCCCAGCCTGCGGCGGTTGCTCGGCTCGTTCGACCTTTCCGTCGCGCGCGA
>DASQWH010000059.1:0-12779 GCA_035640335.1 Gaiellaceae bacterium
TTCAGACGGACGCGCATGCGAAGCACGCGCGTCCTGAGGGCGGCGCCGCAAGCGGCGCCTAAGGTGTTTCGGTCGCTGCGTTTCCGTCTGCCGGCGCTCTTCCTCGCCGGGATCGCGCTGACCGGCCTCGTCTCGACGGCAATCGCCTTCGGGCTCTTCCAGGACTACACGCGAGACCGTACGATCGGCGAGCTGCGCCGCGAGGCCGCCGGCCTAACGGCGCTCTACGCGAAGCAGGCCCAGAAGTCGTTGAACGAGGACCGGCCGCCGCCGAGCTTCCAGGCGCGGGAGCTCGAGCGGGCTAGCGGCAACAGGCTCTTCTACGTGGGGGTGCCCGCGTTCCTCGGCCAGGAGTCGGGCCTGAAGCGGCTGCCGGCGCGCAGCCTCAACTTCAGTTGGCAGAACCTCCCGAAGAACGGGATTCAGTTCGAGTTCACCCCGCCGGGGGAGAAGCACGAGCTGCTCGCGGTCGCTCGGCCGCTCTTCTTCCCGAAGCACGAGCGGCCCTTCGGCGCGCTCGTCGTCGCGACGCCGAAGACGGAGCTCCGCGAGCGGCTCGTCACGTTGCTCGAGCGCCTGGCGCTCGCGTTCATGGCGGGCATCCTCGTCACCGCCGGCCTCGCGTGGTACCTGTCGGGACGCATCACGCGGCCTGTGACGTCGCTGGCGAAGGCGGCGGACGAGGTCGCCGAGGGCAACTACGCCGTCGAGGTGCCTGCCGTGAGCGGGCGGGACGAGATCGCCGACCTCGCCGACTCCTTCCGCCAGATGGCAAGGCGCCTCGCCGAGGCGGAGGAGCTGGAGCGGAACTTCCTCATGTCCGTGTCGCACGAGCTCCGGACGCCGCTAACTGCGATCCGCGGCCACGTCGAGGCGCTGCGCGAGGGGCTGGCCGACGATCCCGCCGCGCGTGCCGAGTCGCTCGAGGTCGTTCTGTCCGAGGCCGGGAGGCTGGAGCGGCTCGTCGGGGACGTGCTCGATCTGGCCAAGCTCGACGCACGGCGCTTCACCGTCCGACGCGAGGAGGTCGACATGGAACGCCTGCTCGACCAGGCGTACGTCGCCTTCGGGGAGGAGGCGAAGCGGCGCGGAATCCGCTACGACCGCAACGTCGGCCCCAGCCCGGTGATCGTCTCGGACGGCGACCGCGTGCTGCAAATCATCTCCAACCTGCTCGCGAACGCGTTTCGCTGGACACCGGACGGCGGGCGCGTCGAGCTGGAGCTGAACGCGACGAACGGGCAGGTGCGGGTCGCCGTCGAGGACAGCGGCCCGGGCATCGGCCCGAACGAGCGGGAGCGCATCTTCCGGCCCTTCTGGACGCACGACGGGCGCGGCACCGGCCTCGGTCTCGCGATCGCCCGCGAGCTCGCCCTCGCGCTCGGCGGACGGATCGAGCTCGAGAGCGAGGTTGGCAGCGGCAGCCGCTTCCAGCTCGTGCTGCCGACGGAGCCCCGCCTGGGCCGAACCGCGTAGCGCCTAGCATTCGGCGCCGTGGCCCTGCCCGCGCGAGCCGACGTCGTCCAGCTGCCGCGGCCCCGGTCGCCGGTCCGCGCTGCGCTCGTCGCCCTGCGGCCGCGGCAGTGGTCGAAGAACCTGCTGCTCTTCGCAGGGATCATCTTCGCGGCCAAGGTCGGCGACTGGGCGCGCTGGGGCGAGGCGGCCACCGCGTTCGCCGCGTACTGCGCGGCCTCGAGCGCCGCGTATCTCGTCAACGACGTGCGGGACGCGCCCCACGACCGGCGCCATCCGCTCAAGCGGCTCCGGCCCGTTGCGCGCGGCGAGCTGTCGCCGCGCGCGGCGCTGTTGCTCGCGGGCGGGCTCGTCGTGCTCGCCGTCGCCCTCGTCGCGCTGCTCGGCCTCACCTCGGTCGCGTTCCTCGCCGGCTTCCTCGCCCTGCAGGCCGCGTACAGCTTTGGGCTCAAGCACGTCGTGCTGATCGACGTGCTCGCGATCGCGGCACTGTTCGTGATCCGGTCAGCCGCGGGCGCGGAGGCCGTGGACGTCCGCATCTCGCCGTGGCTGCTCGTCTGCACCGCGCTGCTCGCGCTCTTCTTAGCCCTCGCGAAGCGCCGCGGCGAGCTGATGCTGACCGGAACGGCGAGGCCCGTGCTCGAGGGCTACTCGCTGCCGCTCGTCGACCAGTTGATCACGATCACGGTCGCTTGCACGATCGCCGCGTATTCCGTCTACACGATCACGGCCCACTCCCCGGCGCTGGCCGCGACGATCCCGTTCGTCGTCTTCGGGCTTTTCCGCTATCTGCTGCTCGTCCAACGCGACGATCTCGGGGAGGAGCCCGAGAACGTCCTGCTCACCGACCGGGCGCTGATCGTCGCGATCAGCCTGTGGGCTGTGACTGCTGCCGCGATTCTCGCGGCCACGAGCTGAGCGGCTCCCGCTCCTCGATGCGGTAGACGAAGGCGCCGTTCTCTGCCGTCTCGACCTTGCGCTCGAGGCGCGCGAGCCTCTGGTCGACGCCCTTCCAGCCCGACGTGATCAGATCGACGAGGAGTGCGAGATCGTCGATGCGGGCGTGCCGCTCGGCGAGCAGGTCGTGCTCGAGCCGCTCGAGCCGGCGGATGGTCTGTCCAGAGAGCCCGCGCACCTCCGCGAGCTGACGGCCGATGGGGAGCGCTTCGGCCCGGACGCCTTCCCGGACGGCGTCTTCGACCTGACCGGGGAGCGTGGACTCGATCTGCGCGGTGAGCTCGGCGAGCGACTCGATCTGCGCGCGTGCGCGATCGAGGGCGGCGTCGACGTCGGCGGGCTCGGCGCGGCGCTGAGAGGCCTCGTAGAGCCGCTCCTTTGCGCGCCTGATCGCGACCTCGTCCATGGGCCCGAACGCTAGCGTTGGGGTCGGATGAAGCGCTCCGAGCTGGAGTACTCGCTGCCGCCCGAGCTGATCGCGCAGCACCCCGCCGAGCGCCGCGACGAGTCTCGGCTGCTCGTCTACGACCGAGCGGGCGCTGACGTGCGCCACCGGCGGTTCTTCGAGCTGCCCGAGGAGGTCCGCGGCGAGCTCGTGGTCGTCAACGACACGCGGGTCTTGCCTGCGCGCCTGCGGCTGCGGCGGCCGACCGGGGGAGAGGCCGAGGTGCTGCTGCTCGAGCGGCTGAACGGGCGCGACGAGTGGGAAGGCCTCGCGCGCCCGTCGCGCAAGCTGCGGCCCGGACAGCGATTGGGGCCTGTGGAGTTTCTGGAGCCGCTCGGCGAGGGCCGCTGGCGCCTGCGGCTCGAGGGCGAGCCGGCCGGCGAGGCGCCGTTGCCGCCGTACATCACCGAGCCGCTGGCGGATCCGGAGCGATACCAGACGGTCTACGGGGCCGAGGAGGGCTCCGCCGCCGCGCCGACCGCAGGGCTGCACTTCACGCCCGAGCTGCTCGCGAAGCTCGACGTCGAGCGCGTGACGCTCCACGTCGGGCTCGACACGTTCCGTCCGATCGCGGCCGACGATCTGGGCGACCACACGATGCACTCGGAGCGGTACGAGGTCGCGGCGGCGGCCTGGGAGCGGATCCGCGCCGCCGAGCGAGTACTCGCCGTGGGCACGACGACCGTCCGCGTCCTCGAGTCGCTCGCACGCGGCGCTCCGCTTATCGGCCGGACAGACCTCTTCGTCACGCCCGGCTTCGAGTTCCGGCGGGTCGATGCGCTGCTGACGAACTTCCACCTGCCCGGCTCGACGCTGCTCGCGCTCGTGATGGCGTTCGCGGGCGTCGAGGAGACGCGCCGCCTCTACGAGCTCGCGATCGAGGAGCGCTACCGCTTCTACTCGTTCGGCGATGCCATGCTGATCCTGTGACCCTCGAGGTCAAAGCAACCGACGGCGCCGCGCGCGCGGGCATGCTTCGGACCGCGCACGGCGAGGTGCCGACGCCCGCGTTCATGCCCGTCGGGACGAAGGCGACCGTGAAGATGGTCGACCCAGACGAGCTGCGTGCGCTCGGCGCTTCGGTCCTGCTCGGCAACACGTACCACCTGCACTTCCGGCCGGGCGCCGACGTGATCGCCGAGGTCGGCGGCCTGCACCGCTTCATGGGCTGGGACGGGCCGATCCTCACCGACTCGGGCGGCTTCCAGGTCTTCTCGCTCCGTGACACGATCGTCGCCACCGACGACGAGGGCGTCACGTTCCGCTCGGTCTACGACGGGCAGGCCGCGCGGTTCACGCCCGAGCTGGCCGCCGAGATCCAGGCGAAGCTCGGCTCGGACATCGCGATGTGCCTCGACGTCTGCGCGCCGGCGGGGTCGAGCCGGGCGGAGCTCGAGGAGGCCGTGCGCCTGACCACCCTCTGGGCCGACCGCCAACGGAAGGCGACGCGACCCGAGGGCCAGCTCGTCTTCGGCATCGCCCAGGGCTCGACCAACCCCGAGCTGCGCCGTCGGTCGATCGAGGAGGTCGCCGCCCTCGACTTCGACGGCTACGCGCTCGGCGGGCTCCTCGTCGGCGAGGAGCGCGACCCGATGCTCGAGACCGTGGCGTCCTCGGCTCCACAGCTGCCGGCGGAGAAGCCGCGCTACTTCATGGGCATCGGCGACCCCGAAGGGATCCTGGACGTGATCGAGCGGGGCGTGGACATGTTCGACTGCGTCCTGCCGACGAGGATGGGGCGGACCGGCACGGCGCTGACCTCGACCGGCCGCCTGAACCTGAAGAACGCCCGCTTCGCGCGCGATCCGAACTCGCTCGACGAGCGCTGCGACTGCCCGGCGTGCTCACGTTTCTCGCGCGCGTACATCAGGCACCTCGTCAACCAGCAGGAGCTGCTCGGGTCGCGCTTGCTGACGCTGCACAACCTCCGCTTCCTGCTCGAGCTGACCGCGGGCGCGCGCGCTGCGATCGAGCGCGGCAACCTGTCATCCTTCAAAGCGGAGACGCTCGAGCGCCTGAGCGGCGCGCCGGAGGAGGCTGCGTGAGCTTTTCGATCCTGTTCCTACTCGTGTTGCTCGTCCTGTTCTGGGTGCTGCTCATCCAGCCGCAGCGGCGCCGGAAGCAGCAGCAGGAGCAGCTGCTCAGCGAGCTCGCCGCCGGCGACGATGTGATCACCGTGGGCGGCATCTACGGACGCGTCCAGGCGGTCGGAGACGAGGACGTCACGCTCGAGGTTGCACCAGGGACGAGCCTCCGCGTGGCGAAGAGCGCGGTCGGCGCCAGAGTCGAGCCGGAAGCGGCCGAAACTCCGGATCAAACCGGGGAAGCCCCGCTACCCTAAGGCGAAACACGTGTCCGAACGTCGCGGTCATCTCATCCTCGTCGCGCTGATCGTGGCGGCGCTCGTCGGCGTCGCCGCGCTCGCGATCCCGGGCTCGCCGGCCCACAAGAGCCCCACGCTCGGCCTGGACCTCCAGGGCGGCCTCGAGGTCGTGCTGAAGGCCGTCCCCGAGAAGGGCCAGAAGCTGCAGGAATCGGACCTCGACCGCTCGGTCGAGATCATGCGCAGCCGGGTCGACAAGATCGGCGTCTCGGAGCCCGAGATCCGCAAGCAGGGCTCCGACCAGATCGTGATCGAGCTCCCGGGCGTCCACGACCAGGCGCGCGCCGCCGAGCTGATCGGCAAGACGGCGAAGCTCGAGCTCTACGACCTGCAGGCCGACCTCACCGGCCCCTCGCGCGACCTACAGGGGAATCCGCGACCGCAGCTGACGCTCTTCGCGCTGCTCTCCCAGGTGCAGAGCCAGGCGAAGAAGGGTCAGCCGGCCCAGTTTTACCTCTTCAATGCGAAGAAACAGCACGTGGCCGGGCCGGCGCCGTCGCGCAAGGCGCTGCTCGCAACCAAGTACGTCCGGGAGCACGGCAAGCGCGGCGAGGTGCCGAAGGGCCACAAGGTCTTCGGCGTGCCGCAGAACACGGTCGTCATCACGTGCGGCAAGACCGAGCGCTACTGCCCGGGCGTGAACGAGGAGCAGCCGAGCCGGACGTACTTCTACCTCTTCAAGTACGAGCCGAATAACAAGGATCACCCGATCCCGGAGATGACGGGCGAGGACCTGAAGCTCTCGGGCACGCGGCAGGACTTCGACACGAACACGGGCGAAGCGATCGTGACGATGCAGTTCACCAACAAGGGCGGTGACAAGTTCCAGGACGTCACGAAGGAGCTGGCCGACCGCGGCCGGCAGCTGCAGGGGCGCTACGGCGGCCCGGCCGAGCAGTGGTTCCAGCAGTTCGCGATCGTCCTCGACCGCGAGATCAAGTCGGCGCCGACGATCGACTTCAAGGACAACCCGGTCGGCATCCCGCCGGGCAACGGCGCGCAGATCACCGGAATCGGCTCGCTGAGCGAGGCGAAGGACCTGGCGCTCGTCCTGCAGACGGGCGCGCTGCCTGTCGACTACGTGACGATCGAGCGGACCGACATCTCGGCGACGCTCGGCAAGGACTCGCTGCAGCAAGCGAAGAACGCGGCGATCGGCGGCTTCATCATCGTCGCGCTCTTCCTGCTTCTCTTCTACCGCTTCCTCGGCCTGGTCGCGGTCATCGGCCTCGGCATCTACGCCGCGTTTTTGTACGCGGCGGTGCTGCTCTTCAACGTCACCCTGACCCTGCCGGGGTTCGCGGGCCTGATCCTGACCATCGGCGTCGCGGCCGACGCGAACGTCGTCGTGTTCGAACGCATCAAAGAGGAGGCGCGCGCGGGCAAGTCCGTGCGCGCGGCGATCGCCACCGGCTACGCGAAAGGCTTCCACACGATCCTCGACGCGAACGCGGTGACGGCGATCACCGCGCTCGTGCTCTTCCTCGTCGCGACGGCGGGCGTGAAGGGTTTCGCGCTGATGCTCCTGATCGGTACCGGGATCTCGCTGATCACCGCGGTGGCCGCCACGCGCGCCATGCTCGGCCTGCTCGCGGGCTTTAGCTGGTTCGACAACCCACGCTTCATGGGCGCCGCGGCTCAGCAGCGGGCGAAATGGCTGCAGATCGACTTCATCGGTCGCCGCAACTTGTGGTTCGCGATCTCGGGCGCCGTGGTCCTCATCAGCATCGTGTCGCTCGGCGTCCGGGGCCTCAACCTCGGCATCGACTTCAAGGGCGGCACGCAGGCCACCTTCTCCACACCGCAACCGCAGTCGGTCGACGACGTCCGCTCTGAGGCGCGCTCGATCGACTCGGAGTTCGCCAGGGCCGTGATCCAGGGCCGTGGGGCCCAGACGGAAGGGAAGTACCGCGACTTCCAGATCCGCACCGAGTCGCTGGCGCCGGAGGAGCAGACGAGGCTGCAGAACGGCCTCGAGGACCGCTTCCAGGCGACGAAGTTCGGCACGAAGAACGTCTCGGAGAGCTTCGGCCGTCAGATCGCCCGCTCGGCGATCCTCGCAATCCTCTTCTCGCTGTTCCTGATCGTCCTTTACCTGGCGATCCGCTTCGACGTGAAGTACGCCGGGCCCGTGATCGCGGCCCTGCTCCACGACGTCGTGATCACCGTCGGCATCTACTCGCTGACCGCGCGCGAGGTGACGACCTCAACGGTTGCGGCGATCCTGACCGTGCTCGGCTACTCGATCTACGACACGATCATCATCTTCGACCGTATCCGCGAGAACGTGCCGATCATGCGGCGCGCGTCGTTCGCGACGATCGCCAACGTCTCGCTGTGGGAGACGGTGCGCCGCTCCCTGGCGACGACGTTCATCACGCTGCTGCCGGTCGGCGCGCTGCTCTTCTTCGGCGGCGACACGCTCAAGGACTTCGCGTTCGCGCTGCTGATCGGGATCGGCGCCGGTGCCTACTCGTCGATCTTCATCGCCGCTCCGCTGCTGACGATGTGGAAGGAGCGCGAGCCGGAGTGGGCGCGGAAGAAGGAGAGCCGCGAGATCGACAAGGACGGCGCCGCGGTCACGCTCGAGGAGGCCGAGGAGGCGGCCGCCGCCGAGCCGGTGCCGATTCCGGAGCTCGCGCCCGCGCCGGTCGCCGAGATCGAAGGCGACGGTGCCGCTGCGCCGGCCACGACGTCGGCGTCACGCGCAAAGCGAGAGCGGCGGCGCCAACGGCGCCGGGCCCGCCCACATGGCAGGCGCTGACGTGCGCGAAACCGCGGAGCGGCTCGGCCTCGCGGCAATCGGCGCCGTGGCGCTCACCGCGGAGCGCGCGGACGCGATGGCCGACGAGCTGGCCCAGCGCGGCGGGATCCGCCGCGACGAGGCGCGCGAAGCGATCGAGGACTTGATGCGCCGCTGGCGCGGCGACGCCGTGCGCGTCGGGGAGCGCGCGGGCGCCGGGCTCGAGGGGCTCTTCCAGCAGCTCGGCCTGGTCACGCGTGCCGACTTCGAGGAGCTCGAGCTCCGCGTCGCGCAGCTGGAGCATCGCCTGAAGCTGCTCGAAAGCGGCCCCCGGCCGGTTCCAGATCCGCCTCACTAGGGCTTCACCAGTGCGCGTGGAACACTGGGGGCATGGCTGAGCCGGCTCCCAAGACGCGCAATCTAGGCCGCCTGACGGAGATCGCGCAGGTCGCCGTCCGGCACGGCTTCGGCTACTTCTTCCAGCGGCACCGCCTGGGCGACCTGCTCCCCGGCCGGGGCGGGCCGGAGCTGGTCGAGGGCACGCCGTCGCAGCGCGGGCAGCACCTGCGAGAAATGCTCGACGAGCTCGGGCCGACTTTCGTCAAGTTCGGCCAGCTGCTCTCGATGCGGCCGGACGTCCTGCCGCCGGACATCATCACCGAGCTCCGCGGGCTGCAGGACGACGTACGGCCGTTCCCGTACGAAGATGTCGAACGCGTCGTCCGCGAGGAGCTCGGCCAGCCGATCGAGCGACTCTTCATCGAATTCGACCGCGTTCCGATCGCCGCCGCGTCGATCGGCCAGGTACACCGCGCGGTGCTCCCGAACGGGCGCGTGGTGGCGGTCAAGGTCCAGCGACCCGGCGCGCCTCGGCAGATCGAAGCCGACCTGGCGCTGCTCTACCAGGCGGGCCGCATCGTCAAGGAACGCGTGCGCGCGCTCGACTTCGTCGACGTCCGCGAGCTCGTCGATGAGTTCGCCCGCGCGATCCGGCAGGAGCTCGACTACCGGCTCGAGGCGCGCAACGCAGAGACGCTCCGCAAGCACTTCGCCGGCCACCCGCACGTCCGCGTCCCGAAGGTCTACTGGAGCTACACACGCGCGCGTGTGCTGACGCTCGAGTTCCTCGAAGGCACGCAGCTCGCGGACATCGAGACGACGCCCTACACGCTCGAGGAGCGGAAGCGCCTCGCCGAGGTCATCGCCGAGGCCTGGATGACGATGATCTTTCGCGACGGCTTCTTCCACGGCGACCCGCATCCCGCGAACATCCTCGTCATCCGGCCCGACCTGATCGGGCTCGTCGACTTCGGCCTCGCGGGAAAGCTGACCGAGGATGACATCTCGAAGGCGACACGCCTGTTCATCGACGTCGCGAACGAGAACGTCGAGGCGCTGCCGAAGCGCCTCGCCGAGCTCGGTGTCCGCTACCCGAAGGAGCACGAGGCCGAGTTCGTCGCCGAGCTGCAGGAGATGTTCTACCGCTACTACGGCGCGAGTCTCGCCGAGATCGACCCGCTGCAGGTCATCCGCGAGGTCTTCGACCTCATCTACCGGCTCAACCTCCACCTGCCGACGCGCTTCATGCTCCTCGACAAGGCGATCGCCACGCTGGCCTCGGTGGGCGTCGAGCTCTACCCGGACTTCAACGTCTTCGAGGTCGCGAGGCCCTACGCGCGCAGCCTGATGCTCGGCCGCTTGACGCCGCAGCGCATGCTCTCCCGGGCGCGGCGCGAGAGCCTCAAGCTTGCCCAGGTGTTCTCCGAATACCCGTACCAGATCCACGACGTGCTCGAGCAGGCCCGCGACGGACAGATCGAGGTCGGCTTCGTGCACAAGGGCCTCGACGAGTTCATGCACAAGATCGACGTCGCCTTCAACCGGCTGATCATCGCGCTCGTCGTCGCGGCGGGGCTGATCGGCTCGAGCCTGATCGGCGTCTTCGCGACGAGCGGCCCGAAGCTGCTCGGGCTGAACGCCGTGTCGGCTTTCGGGTTCTTGATCGCAGGGCTGCTCGGGGTCTGGCTGCTGTGGGGGGTCATCCGCTCGGGGCGACTGTGAAGCTCGCGGCCACTCTGGGTGCGGTGCTCGATGCGCGCGGAGACGGCACGCAACGTCGCCGCCAGGAGATCCGCAACTGTCGCTAGCTGCGTCCTGAGCGGACGGCTGTCGATCGTTAGGCACAGATTCGCGCAAATGGACATCTGGCGGGCCGCGCGGCTCGGCGCTAGCGTCGGGCGAGATGCAGAGCGCCGTCCTCCTCGCCGAGCCCGAGCCGCTCACGCGGGGATTTCTCGAGCGGCACCTGCGGCAGGACGGCTTCGACGTCGTCCAGGCCGAGGACGGAGAGGCGCTCGATCTCGTCGAGCGGCGCCAGCCCGATGTCGTGCTCGTCAGCGACGCGCTCGCGCTCGAGCTCTGCCGCCGGCTCCGGGAAGGCGAGCCGGGCCGGTCGTGGGACCGCGACCTGCCCGTGATCGTGCTCGGCGGGCAGGAGAGCGACGCCGTCGACCGCGTGCGCGCCTTTGCGCGCGGCTGCGACGACTTCGTGGCGCGCCCGTTTCACTACGACGAGCTCGTGGCGCGGATCCGCGCAGTGCTGCGGCGTGTGGCGCCGCCGCCGGGCCGCGTGCTGCGCGCCGGCGCGATCGAGGTCGACACGGCGACACGCCGCGTGACCGTCGACGGTGAACGGGTCGTCCTCCCCGGCAAGGAGTACGAGCTCCTGCTGAAGCTCGCGAGTGACCCGGCGCGAGTGTTTACGAAGGAGGACCTCCTGCGCGAAGTCTGGGGCTTTCGCTCTCTCGGACGTACGCGCACGCTCGATTCGCACGCGTCGCGTCTACGCCGCCGTCTAGCGCGCCCCGGGCAGCCGCCGTACGTCCAGAACGTGTGGGGCGTGGGCTACTGCCTGGTCGCCGACTAAGTGCCTAGTCCTCACTGATCCAACGTCCGCGTGGCTCGGGCTGCCGAAGTCGCACTATTCGACCGGCTCCTCCTCGACCTCGACGACGACGAACCGATCGGTGGCACGGATCACCCGCCAGCTGCGCCCGCCAAGCGGCTCGTGAGCAGGGGTCACGACCCAGTGGCCGGCGTGGTCCGCGGCGTCTTGCTCCTCCCAGGACATCTCGACCACAGCGGTGCAGTCCGCGGCCCCGCACTCGCAGCGGCGCGTCCGTAGCTGCTGTGGCCGCTCCGTCGGATTCACTCCGGGCCGGACGTTACCGCCAGATCTGCCTTTACTCGGTTGCCACCCGGCCTCACAACTGATAAGGAAGCCGTTCCGCGTGGCTGAAGTCGCCTTCGACAAGGTCAGCAAGGTCTATCCCGACGGCACGACCGCTGTGTCGGAGCTCGACCTAGAGGTCACCGACGGCGAGTTCATGGTGCTGGTCGGCCCGTCGGGCTGCGGGAAGACGACCGCGCTCCGTATGGTCGCCGGCCTCGAGGACATCTCCGGCGGTGCCATCCGGATCGGCGACCGCGTCGTCAACGACATCTCGTCGAAGGACCGTGACATCGCGATGGTCTTCCAGACCTACGCCCTCTACCCGCACCTGAGCGTCTACGACAACATCGCGTTCAGCCTGCGCCTGCGCAAGGTGAAGAAGCAGGAGGTCGACAAGCGCGTGCGCGAGGCAGCGAAGGTGCTCGGCCTCGAGCAGTTCCTCGAGCGCAAGCCGCGCGCGCTCTCGGGCGGCCAGCGCCAGCGCGTCGCGATGGGGCGCGCGATCGTCCGCCAGCCGCAGGCTTTCCTGATGGACGAGCCGCTGTCGAACCTCGACGCGAAGCTCCGCGTCCAGATGCGCGCCGAGATCAGCAAGCTCCAGCGCGACCTCGGCGTGACGACGATCTACGTCACACACGACCAGGTCGAGGCGATGACGATGGGCGACCGCGTTGCGGTCATGCGCAAAGGCGAGCTGCAGCAGGTAGACAGCCCGCAGGAGCTCTACGACCATCCGCTCAACCTGTTCGTGGGCGGTTTCATCGGCAGCCCGGCGATGAACATGCTCGAGGCGACGCTCGAGCGCGCGAACGGCAAGATCTCGGTCGCGCTCGGCGAGCAGAGCCTCTCGCTCGACGACGAGGTTCTCGCGTCGCGGCCCGCGCTGAAGGACTACGAAGGCCGCGAGGTCGTGCTCGGCGTGCGACCCGAGCACCTCGAGGACGCGCGGCTCGAGACCGACGTGCCGAGCGACCAGCGCCTGCGCGGCCGGGTCGAGCTGCGGGAGGCGCTCGGCGCGGAGCTGATGGTCCACTTCACCATCCCCGCTCGACCGGCCGTCACCGAAGACGTGAAGGAGCTGGCGGCGGACGTCGGCGACGAGGCGGTCCAGGAGCTCGAGGCCTCCGCCGGCGACGAGGCGACCGTCGTCGGCCGCTTCAGCGCCGAGTCACGCGTGAACGAGGGGGACACCGCCGAGGTGGCGGTCAACACCCGCGCGCTGCACTTTTTCGATCCCGAGACCGGACTGGGAATTTACGACGAGACGAAAGGAGCATCCGGATGACGAAGCGGTGGATCGCGCTGCTGGCCGTCTTGCTGCTCGCGGTCTTCACCGCGACCGGCTGCGGCGGGGACGACGGCGGCGGTGGGACGAAGGAGGGGACGGGGACGATCACGATCTTCTCGCTCTGGGGCGGGAGCGAGCAGGAGGCGTTCCAGAAGGTCCTCACACAGTTCACGAAGGACACCGGCATCAAGACGAAGTACGAGTCCGCACGTGACTTCCTGCCGGTGATCAGGACGCGCCTCGCTGCAGACAACCCGC
>DASQWH010000060.1:0-5681 GCA_035640335.1 Gaiellaceae bacterium
CCGCCCGCCACGGAGATGCCGTGCACGCTCTCCATCGGGATCTCGGCCTGCGGGTAGCCGACCCAGACCGTCGTCGAGAGGTTCGGCGTGAAGCCGCAGAACCACGCGTCCGCGTGATTCTCAGTCGTGCCGGTCTTGCCCGCCGCCGGCCGCCCGATGTTCGCCGCCACACCGGTGCCGGCCTGGATGTTGTCCTCGAGGACGTCGGTCACCTCGGCGGCGACCCAGTCGGCGATCACCCGCCGTCGGCGCGGCTTCCCCCAGCCGGCATCGTGGTCCTCGCCGCCGCCGGCGAGCTCGACCTTGCGGATCGCCATCGGCTCGGAGTAGATCCCGCCGGCCGCGAGAGTCGCGTACGCGGACGCCATGTCGAGTGGCGAAACGCCGATCGAGCCGAGGCCGAGCGACGGGACGTACGCGCCTTCCTTCGTCTTCAGCGACGAGCGAATGCCGAGGCGATGCGCCATCGCCGCGACCTTCTCCGGCCCCAGGTCGAGGGTCAGCCGGGCATAGACCGTGTTGTCCGAGGCGAGCGTTGCGCTCCGGATCGTGGTCGTGCCCGAGTACGAATGGCTGTACGTCGAGACGTCCCAGGCCTCTGAGTACGGATCGGGCTGATAGTGGAGCGGTGCCGAGAGGTACGTGGTCGTGTCGGGGTTGACGCCCTCGGACACGGCGGCCGTAAGCACGAACGTCTTGAACGTCGAGCCCGCCTGCCGGCGGGCCTGCGCCGCGAGGTTGAACTGGTTCCCCGCTCGCCCGGGCGTGACCGCGTTCATAGCCTTGATCGCCCCGTTCCGCGGATCGATCGCGACGACCGCGGAAGCGGGGTCATCGTCGTAGTAGAGTCGATCGCGGATCGCCCGGTTCGCCGCGCGCTGGTAGCGCCGGTCAATCGTCGTGTACACGCGTAGTCCACCCGACCGGACGGTCTCGGCGCCGTACTCTCGGATCAGCTCCTCCCGGACGTAGCTGAAGAAGTAGGGCTCGTGGATGCGCGTGTAGATCTTGCCGCGCTTCAGCTTCAGGTCCGTGACGGCCGCCGCCTCGCGATAGTTCGCGTAACTGATGTCGCCGCTTCGGTAGAGCGCCTGGAGCACGCGGTTCCGACGCGCGATCGCGCGGGCGGGATACTGGAACGGGTCGTACACGGAGGGCGCCTGGGTCAGCCCCGCCAGGAGCGCCGCCTGCATCAACGTCAGCTTCCGAGCAGATCGCGAGAAGTACGTCTGCGCCGCGGCTTCCACGCCGTACGCGTGGTTGCCGTAGTAGACGGTGTTCATGTATTCGGCAAGGATCCAGTTCTTCGACCGGTTCCGGTTTAGCTTGATCGCCAGGCACGCCTCGGTGAGCTTCCGCTCCAGTGTGCGCTCGTTCTTGCGGATGTAGAGGTTGCGGACGAGCTGCTGCGTGATCGTCGAGCCGCCCTCGACCACGCGGCCCGCGCGAACATCGCGCCAGAACGCCCGGCCGATGCCTTCGACGTCGATGCCGCCGTGCTGGTAGAAGCGGCGGTCCTCGATCGCGATCGTCGACTTCCGCATCCACGGACTGACCTCGTTGAGCGACACGGGTTCGCGGTTCCGCTCCGCGGGAATCGAACCGAGCAGCGAGCCATCGGCCGCGTAGACGAACGTGTTCTCGCCGATCCGCGCGGGCTTGAGGCGCGCCAAGTCGCAGCCGTCGCGGATCGACGCCGCTCCGGTGAACCCGACCGCGCTGAACGCGGCGACGATGAGCAGCAGCAGCGTCGCGATGAGCGCGATCCGCCGCCGGCGACGGGCGCGTGCCCTCCGGCGCTGGCGCCGCCGAGCGTGGACGTGCGGCGGCGCAGAGGGCCGGCGGCGGCCGGCACCGTTGCGAGACGGCGGGCTCAGAGCAGGCCCTCGGTTCGCAGTCTTGAGTGCACGCGCACCCGCAGGTCGCTTGCGAGCCGCTCGGCGCTCGCCGCGTCGGGCGCCCAGGAGCGCACCGTCACGGTCGCACCGTCCGCGAGCGAGGTGACGAGCACCTCCGCGCGCGTATCGTCGGCCGTCTCGGAGCGCAGTGAGTCGACAACCGCTTTCAAGTCCCTCTCGAGTGGTACCTCCACCGTCACCTCGGCAAGCTTCTCGGGGCTGACGATCGTCGAGTTACGAATCGTATCGGAGGCCAGTTTCTCGTTCGGGATCACGAGCCTGGCGTTGTCATCGGTGCGAATGAAGGTATACGTGAGACCGATCTCCTCCACGATTCCCGCGACGTCGTCGACGACGACGCGGTCGCCGAGCCGCAGCGGCTGGGTGAAGGCGATGACGACGCCCGCGACGAAGTTGGCGAGCGGGCGCTGGGCGGCGAGGCCGATGATGAGGCCGAGCAGGGCGGACGACGCGAGCAGGCCGCCGGCGATGGCGCGCACCTGTG
This sequence comes from Gaiellaceae bacterium, assembly GCA_035640335.1. Lineage (GTDB taxonomy): Bacteria > Actinomycetota > Thermoleophilia > Gaiellales > Gaiellaceae > VAXT01. The sequence continues at coordinate 2,404 of DASQWH010000060.1, forward strand.
GAATGACGAGCGCCGCCGAGAGGAGGCCGACGAGGACGATCGCGGTCATCAGGCTGCGGCGCAGGACGCGGTAGCGCGTCACGGCCTGCGGGGGCAGGTCGCGGCGCGCGATTCGGCGGTCGACGAGCTTCGCGACGACGAGCGACGCCGCGACGACGACCGCGACGACCGTGAGCCGCTCCCAGAACTCCATGCGCGTCTATTCGACGGCGCCCGCGTGACCCTTTTGGCGCGGAATCGGCACAGCGGCGCCACGGAGAAGGCGGTAGCGTCACCGCCGGGAGGCGGGTGGCCCGACTCCCCTCCCAGGGTGGGGGTCCGCGCGGATGCCCCCCGATACGAGCTTCGGGCTAGAAACGAGGCGCGGGCTAGAGCGGAAGCGGTTTCCGGCCGGCGAATCCCTCTTCGAGGCCGTGCCAGTACGCGACGGACTCTTCGCCCGCTTTCCAGCAGAGCAGGACGTCCTCGTCGCCCCGCCGGGCCGGGAAGTCGACCAGTCCCTCGTCGAGGTCCTTGACCAGCACCCCGAGCTCGTGGATACGCGCCACGCAGCGGGCCACCGCCGTAGCCTGCTCGCCAAGCTGTTGCTGAAGCTCCCGCAGCTCGCCGGGGTCGAAGTCGCCCCCGTTGCCGGCGATCTGGCTCTCGAACACCGTCTGCCGCTCCTGGAGCTGCGCGAGCGCCCGTCGCCGCTCGACCATCTCCTCCACGAGCGGCCGCACCTCTACAAGCGCCTCGTTGGCCTCCTCGGCTGTGAAGTAGCGCGTAGCCACGCCGCTATGATCGAGCGGCCGTGAGCGCGGGTCAACGGCTTCTCAGGCCGCGGACGGCGCGCCGCGACCTCCACCTCGGGAAAGCGCGGAGCCCCGTGCTCGAGATCTTCCTCTGGAGCCGCGTGGCCATCTGGGCGACGGCACTCTTCGCCTTCCTCGTGTTCGAGCCCAACCGGCATCCGGAAGCCGCGCGCTGGGACGACCCGTCCGTCACGCGCGACCTCGGCTGGGTGACGGACGTCTGGGCGCGGTGGGACAGCGTCTGGTTCCTGCGCATCGCCGAGCACGGCTACGGCTCGCTCGAGGGTGCAGCCGCTGCGTTCTATCCGCTCTATCCGGCCACCGTCGGCCTGCTCGGACGAGCCTTTTTCGGCCACTACGTGCTCGCCGGCATAGTCGTGTCCTTGGCCGCCTCTCTCACCGCGTTCTTCCTCCTGCACGACCTCGCCGAGAGGAAGCTCGGCGCCGACGGTGCGCGCCGCGCGGTGCTCTACCTCGCGCTTTTCCCGATGACGCTCTTCCTCCAGGCCGTCTACAGCGAGGCCCTGTTCCTCCTGCTGACGGTTGCCGCTTTCCTCCTCGCCGAGCGCACCCGATTCCTCCCCGCAGGCATCGTCGCCGGGCTCGCCCTCCTCACGCGCCCCGTCGGCGTCGCCCTCCTGCCCCCACTTGCGCTCCTCGCGTGGCGGTCACCCGGCCGCGCGAGAGCGCTTGCGCGCCTCGCCACCGCGCCCGTGCTGTTCCTCGTCTACCCGCTCGTGCTCTGGTGGCAGCGCGACGACCCGTGGGCCTTCGCGCGCGCGCAGGACATCTGGTCGCGCCACCTCTCGTACGCCGGGCCCCTCGGCGGCATCTGGGACGGCCTCCGCGCAGCGTGGGCCGGAGTGCGGCAGCTCGTCTCCGGCTCGCACACGACGACGTACTGGCCCGCCGTCGACGGCACCGACCCGATGCGCGTCGCGGCCGTGAACCTAGAGGCGTTCGCGTTCCTCGTCCTCTTTGTCGCGCTGACGGTCGTCGCGTGGCGGCACTTCGGCGCTCCCTACGGCCTCTTCGCCGCGCTCAGCCTCGCGATCCCGCTGAGCCTCCCGAGCGAGCGCTGGCCGCTGCTCTCGCTGCCGCGCTTCGGACTGACCATCTTCCCGTTCTTTCTCGCGCTGGCGGTCCTCGGCGGCCGACCGCGGGTGCACGTCGCCGTCGTCGCCGTCAGCTCGATGCTGCTCGGCGTCGCCGTCACGCAGTGGGCGCTGTGGCAGTGGGTGGCGTAGAACGGGCGCCGCGCGCGCAGCTGAGCGGGCGCCTCGCGGGCTGGCTGCTCTTCGTCCTCGTCTTCGCCACCCTCAACTACGCGGCGCGCTTCCTCGCCCCGCCGGACGAGAACGACACGGAGGTCGCGTACCAGTGGGGAGCGTCGATCGCCGCGATCGCCCAGTACGCGGTCGTCTTCGGCATCGTCCTGCTCCTGGCACGCGGCCACCGCGAGCTCCTGGCGCTGCGCCGGCCGCGCTCATGGTGGGCCGTGCTCGGCATCTCGACGGCGATCCTCTTCCTGATGCTCGTCCTCTCGGCGGCGCTGTCTCCGATCACGAATCCCGAGGAGGAGCAGGGGCTCGTGCCCGAGCACTGGAACTCCCACCGCGTCGCCCAATTCGCGCTCTTCGCGTTCGTCGTCACGGTCGTCGGGCCCATCGTCGAAGAGCTGATGTTCCGCGGCGTCGGCTTCGGCCTGCTCGAGCCCTATGGCCCCAGGCTCGCGATCGTCGCCGTGGGTGTGGCGTTCGGCCTCGTCCACGGGCTGCTCGAAGGGCTGGTGATCATCATGGCCTTCGGCATCGGGCTCGCGTACCTGCGTGCGAGGGCGAGCAGTGTGATTCCGTGCATGATCCTGCACGGGTGCTTCAACGCCGCGGCGCTGGCCTTCGGCGTCGCGACCTAGCTACTCTCAAGGCAATGCGGCGGGTCCTCCTGCTCGGAGCAGTCCTCGTCTGGGCCCCCGCAGCGCATGCGGCACCACCGGCAGTCTCGGCGGAAGCGTCTCCCGCAGCGGGTCAGGCGCCGCTCCACGTGACGCTGACGGCAATCGCTGACGCCGAGTCCTTCGTCTGGAGCCTCGGTGACGGCTCGCAGGCCGAGGGCCGCGTCGTTCAGCACGTCTACGCAACGGGCCGCTACACGGCCACGGTCACCGCGACGAAAGGCGGAGAGTCTGCCCAGGCCAGCGTCACGGTCACCGCGTTCACGCTCGCGCTGACCTCGCCACGCAGCGGAACCTATGGCCGGCCGATCCGTCTCAGTGGGAGGCTGACGCCCGCGCTGCCGCGAGCGAGAATCTCGCTCTTCGCCGGAGAGCAGGCCGTGGCGACGGCCTCCGCGAGCCGCACCGGACGAGTCCGTTTCCGCCCGCGGCTCAGGCTCGCCGGCACGTACCAGCTGGCGTTCGGCGACGTCCGCTCGAACGTCGCGGCGCCCGCAGTCCGTCCCGCGCTCGACACCGCGCTGCCGCGA
>DASQWH010000061.1:0-11464 GCA_035640335.1 Gaiellaceae bacterium
GCCTCGTCGCTGTAGTGGACGTACAACGAGGCCTGTCCCCGGCGAAAGGTCTGATCGGGCCCGCCGCTCAGCTGCGAGACCCAGGCGCCGCGAAGGAGGCTCCGGTCGTAGCCGAGCGGGTGCAGTTCGCCGGGCTTGCGGGTGTAGACATGCCACGTGATGTACGCGTCGTACGGCGGGCCGTTCTCGAACGGCAGGCACGCGTCCTGGGCCGAGGTCCCGACCGAATACGTCGTCTGGTTCGCCTCGCGCAGATAGGGCGGGATCGGGATGGTCGAGAAGAGGGCTTCGTTCTTGGCTACATAGCGGTCTTTGTCGACACTTCTGAGGACGCAGCCGTCGACGCCGGGAACGGCGCCGGTGACGAACGCGAACCCGGCGACACACGCAAAGGCTACGACGCTTAGGACGGCGATGAGGACACGCTTCATGCCGTTCGAGCATCGGCGGCACTCTGCGCGGGCTAAACCAAGAAGACCGCCTATTCGGCGCTGGTCCACCGCCGCCCTTCGGCGGCCGTGGACATTTTCGCTGCGCCTTGGCGCGCGGCGGGGCTTGATCCTCGAGCCGTGTCCAGCGCCGCCTTCGGCGGCCGTGGACATTTTCGGGCACCCTTCGGGCGCGCGAAAATGGGGGAGAGAGGATTCGAACCTCTGAAGGCAGAGCCAACGGGTTTACAGCCCGTCCCCTTTGGCCACTCGGGAACTCCCCCGCGGGGCAGGCATTGTAGCGGCGCACTTCGATAAACCGGCCGCGGCGGCCAAGCCGCCACGGCCTCCAGGCCGGCGTCGCAAGCGACGCCTCACAGCCCGTCCCCTTTGGCCACTCCGGAACTCCCGCGCGGGAGAGGCACTGTAGCCGCGGCCTCCGGCCTTCTAGGATGGCCCTCCGTGGAGAAGTTCGACGTCCTCGTCGTCGGGGCCGGGCCGGCCGGCTCGACGACCTCCTACCGCCTCGCGTGCGCGGGCGCGCGCGTGCTCCTGGTCGACCGGGCGCGCTACCCGCGCGACAAGCCGTGCGGCGGCGGGTTGACGATGCGCGCCGTCCGGTTGCTGCCCTTCTCGGTCGAGCCCGTGGTCGAGGACCGCGCCTCCGACTTCACGTTCGGCCTCGACTTCGACCACCGCTTCGAGCGCCGCGCGAAGGCGCCGCTCGTCCTGCTCACACAGCGGAGCCGGCTCGACGAGTTCCTCGCCGGGCAGGCGGCTGAGGCGGGCGCCGACTTCCGCGACGGCACGCGAGTCAGCGACCTCGAAGTCACGGCCGACGCCGCTGAGGCCACGGTCGGCAGCTCCCGCGTCCAGGCCCATGCCCTGATCGCCGCCGACGGCGCGAACGGCACCACGGCCCGCGCGGCGGGCATCGACGACGACCGCGACTACGGCGTCGCGCTCGAGGGCAACGTGCCCCACGACGCGCTCGATCCGGAGACGTACCGCGGCCGCCTGTTCCTCGAGCTCGGCGTCGTGCCCGGCGGCTACGGCTGGGTCTTCCCGAAGGGCGACCACGTCAACGTCGGCGTCGGCGGCTGGGCCCGTGAGGCGCCGACCCTGCGCGGACACCTGAGCCGCTTCTGCCGCGAGTACGGCCTCGACGAGGGCCGGCTCGAGAGTGTCCGCGGCTTCCGGCTGCCCCTGATCAAGCCGAAGACGGAGCTCGCGCGCGGCCGGGTCGCGCTCGTCGGCGACGCGGCCGGGCTCGTCGACCCGCTCTCGGGAGATGGCATCTACGAGGCCTTCCTCAGCGGGCGCCTCGCGGCCGAGGCGACGCTCGATCTCCTCGAAGGGCGAGCCGCGAACCTCGAGCCGTACGCCCACGTCGTCCGCCGCTCGCTCGCCTCCCAGCTCGCAGCCGCATGGGGCGCGAAGATGGCGCTCGACCGCTTCCCGCGGCTGACCTACACCGCGATCCGCTCGCCCTACGTCTGGAAGGCGGTCGAGTCGCTGATGGGCGGCGAAGTGCCGAGCCCGGGCGCGATGCGGGGTTTCCGCCGTGCGAGCCTGAAGGTCATCGCCGGCATCGCGCGCGCCGCCGGGAATCCTGGCAAAGCTTTCGCGGAAACCTGAGGCACCGGCTCGCCGGTGCCGACCTCAGGCGTGCGGGCTTCGCCCGCGCGCCGTCTGAAATGACCGGTCGATTCGTATGAATTCGACCGATAACGCCTAAAGAACCTCCCTAAGCCTGCCGATTCCGGCCCGTATGGACCTGGACGCGCTCCTGAGCGCGGTGGTCGAGTGCGGCGGCACGGACCTCCACCTGAAGCTCGGCTTGCCGCCGGTCGTCCGACGCGACGGCTCGCTCGGCGGCCTCGAGGGCTGGAACGCCCTCGGCGAGGCCGACCTCGAATCCGTCCTGCAGCACGTGACCGCCGGAGCGCCGCACCGCCTCGAGACGTTTCGCGAGACGGGCGAGCTCGACACGTCCTACATGGCGCCCGACCTCGCGCGCTTCCGCGTCAACGGCTTCAGGCAGCGCGGCACGACGTCGTTCGCCTTCCGCGTCATCCCGAACGAGATCCCGCAGTTCGAGCAGCTCCGGCTGCCGACCGGCGTCCAGAAGCTCGCCGACGAGCACCGCGGGCTGGTGCTCGTCACCGGCGCGACCGGCTCGGGCAAGTCGACGACGCTCGCCGCGATGCTCGGCCACATCAACCGCACGCGCCGGCAACACATCGTCACGATCGAGGACCCGATCGAGTTCCTCCACGCCGATCACGGCTGCATCGTCAACCAGCGCGAGGTCGGTCTCGACACTCATTCGTTCCAGCAGGCGCTCAGGCGCGCGCTCCGCCAGGACCCCGACGTGATCCTCATCGGTGAGCTCCGCGACGACGAGGCCGCCCACACGGCGCTGCAGGCCGCCGAGTCTGGCCACCTCGTCTTCTCGACGATGCACACGATCGACGCAGCCGAGACGCTCGGCCGCATCATCGAGTTCTTCCCGGGGATCAAGCAGCCGCAGATTCGCTCAATCCTCGCGGGCGTTCTGCGCGGGGTCGTCAGCCAGCGGCTCCTGCCCCGCGTCGGCGGCGGCCGCGTCGCCGCCTTCGAGGTGATGGTCAACAACGCGCGCATCGCGGAACTCATCCGCGACGACAAGTCCGACGACATCCACGACGCGATCGCCGAGGGCGCGTTCTTCAACATGCAGACGTTCAGCCAGGCGCTGATCGAGCTGGTCGTCACCGGCGAGGTCGACCGCGAGGTGGCTGCGAACGCAGCGACGAACAAACACGACTTCCTCGTCTCGCTCGAGCACGCGCTCAAGCGCAAGGGCGCTGCCGAGCGGGAGGCGGCCGAGCGCGCCGCCGCCGAGGCGGCTCCGCCGCCCGAGCTGCGCGTCGTCTCCCCGAGGGACGGATGAGCAAAGCGCTCGCACTTCTCGCCGTCGTGCTCGTCACCTGTGTAGGCGCGGCGGGGGCGGCCGGTGCGCCGCCGGTCTTCAAGATCGTCGCCTCCGAGCCGGCGGCGACCTTGCCGAGCGCCGAGGCGCCGAACGCGCCCGGGTCGCTCGTCCTCCCACCCTCGTACCTCGAGCGGCGTGAGTCCGACGGCCTTCCGTTCGCGACGCTGAACGGTCTCTGGCAGCGCGCCGGCGCGACCTACGGGATCCCGTGGGAGGTGCTGGCCGCGATCAACAAGATCGAGTCGAACTTCGGCCGGAACATGGGCCCGAGCTCGGCGGGCGCGATCGGATGGATGCAGTTCATGCCGTCGACGTGGCTCCGGTGGGGCACCGATGCGAACGGCGACGGGCTTGCCGACCCGTGGAACGCGGAGGACGCCGTCTACTCGGCGGCGCGGTACCTCGCGGCCGCGGGCGGGCGCACCGACCTCGAGCGCGGGATCTTCGCTTACAACCACGCGCAGTGGTACGTGGACGACGTGCTCCGGCTCGCCCGGCTCTACGGCCACGGCGGCGCGCAGGTGGCCTTCTCGTTCGACCGGCTCCAGGTTCAGCTGGACACGGCTCGCGAGGCGGTCTCCCGCGCGAATCGCCGCCTCGTCGCCGCGAAGAAGCGCGAGCGCGCGATCGGCCGGCGAGCGCGGTCGCTCCACGCGCGCGTCGACAGCGCGCGGCTGCTCTCCGAACGTTTGGCGCTGCTGAAGAACGCCGTCCAGGCCGACGGCCGCCACGACGAGGCCTCGACAATCGTCACCCGGTTGCGCAAGCGGCTGGAGCGCGCGGAGGAGTTGCTCGCTGAAGCGCGGTCGAATGCCGTCACGAGCTCCTTCGCCTCGGGTGCGGGCACGCTGATCGCGGCGCCGCTCTATCAGGGCGACTACGTCTTCCCGGTCGGCGGCGGGCCGGAGGCCGTCTCCGTCGGCCACTACCACCACGACTATCCGGCGGCCGACATCGCCGCCGCGTCCGGCGCGCCACTCTACGCGCTCGCCGACGGAGTCGTCGTGGACGCGTGGCCGTCCCCGAATGGCGCCTGCGGGATCGGCTTCAAGCTGCAGACGGCCGACGGCCGCGCCTGGACGTACTGCCACCTCTCGTATCTCGAGCCCGCGGTGCAGCCCGGCGTCGTCCTCACGGCGGGGGCTCCCGTCGGGCTCGTCGGCTCGACGGGCCACTCGACCGGGCCTCATCTGCACCTGCAGCTGAATCCGCCGTCGAGCTATCCGCAGGACGAGGCCTGGTTCCAGGGTTTCGCCGGCAAGGCGTTCCACTGGCTGGACGCGCCGACGCCGTACGTCGGCGCAGGCCCGCCGGTGTTCACGATCGTCGAGGACGCGAAGCCGATCTCGGGCGAAGGCTCCGTGATCATGTTCACTGCGGAGAGGTCTTAACTCCGTGCGCCTTCCTGCCGAAGAGGGACGCATGGCGTTGCGGCCCCGTTTCCTCTTGCCACGCCTCGGTTTGGCTGCGCTCGTCGTGCTCCTCGGCACGGCGACGATCACGTTTGCCGCCGAGACGCGCAGCGGTGCCCCGAACACACCCGCCGCCGAGCCGGCGGCGCCGAGCCTTCTGCTCGTGCCCGACGTGCGCCGCCAGGCCTACGTCTTCGCCAAGAGCACGCTGGAGGAGAGCGGCTTCGCCTGGCGCGTGACAGGCGGCGTCCGCGGCTACTCGGCCAACCTCGTCTCGGCGCAGAGCCCAGCCCCCGGCACGCGCGTGGTCGACACGGGCGCGCCGACGATCTCGCTGACGCTCAGCCGCAACCTCACCTACGGGCAGGAGGGTGAGCCGGAGGACGCCTCGCCGTATCCCGGCACGGCGATCGAACTCCCGGGCGCGCCGAAGATGGCGCCGAAACCCACCGTGAAGCCGAAGGTCGCGCCGAAGCCGAAACCAAGGGTCAAGGCGAAGCCAAAGGCGAAGGTGAAGCCAAAGGCCAAGGCGAAGCCGGCCGCGAAGCGGCCTGTCCGTGCTGGGGCGAAGCGTCAGCACGGACCAGGGGAGGGGGCTCGGGGGAACCGGGAGGTTCCCCCGACGCGGAAGAACGTGCCCAAGCCGAAGCCGGCCACGAAGCGCCCGCCGGCGTTCCTCGTCCCCGGCGCGAAGCCTGAGCCGCTCGACGAGATGCCACTCCCGGCGCGAGCGAAGCTCCTCGGGACTTGGCTGAAAGAGCATCCCCGCCCGACAGACGCGAACGTGCGCTACTGGCTCTACCAGCACGCGTGGGTCGTGACGGGCGCGAGGCTCGGCTGGTCGCGCGGCGCCGAGGCGCTCGAGCTCCTGATCGCGGTCGACCGCCAGGCCGCGCGTCAGTGGGGCATCGGCCGCCGCAGCGAGCGGGTCGCCCGCGTGGCGCTCGCCGAGGTCCGCCGCAAGACGCGATGAAGCTCAGGCGCAGGCTGCGTGCCGAGCGCGGCTACACCCTGGTCGAGCTCGTCACCGTGATGGCGATCCTCGGAGTCGTCGTCGGCGCGCTGACGACGCTCTTCGTGCGGGCCATGAACGCCGAGGTCGACGCGAACCGCCGCTTCCGCGCGCAGCAGGATGCGCGCGTGGCCGTCGACCGGATGCGGCGAGAGATCCACTGCTCGAGCGCGATCACGCCGACGGGGGTGTCCACGTCGATCAGCGTCACGCTGCCGGCGCAGTGCCCGAGCGCGGGCGGCTCTCAGACAACCGTCACGTACGACCTCGCCGGGTCCGGGCAGCGCTTCCAGCTCCGCCGCAACTCGGTCGTGCTCGCGGACTACGTCACGAATCAGAACGGGTTCAACTACACGGCGCCCGTGACCGGCACGAGCCTCGGCAAGCTCCGCGTGACGCTTCCGATCAACATCGATCCTTCGAACGGGATCAAGGAGTGGAAGCTCGTCGCGGACATCGTCCTCCGCAACACGACCCGTTAGCACGCACCGCGCTCACCCCATCGGGGGAGGCACAGACGCCGTGGCGCCCCGAGAGTGAGATGGCGTGGCCGAACGCCACGCGGTTTCTCACATGCGGCTCTTTCGACGTTTACGACTCCAGGACGGCCTCGCACTGCCTCTCGTGCTGGGCATCACCGTCGTCCTGACGATCTCCGTCTCGACGCTCGCCTACTACACGGCGACGAACACGCGCTCCGTCAGCCGGAGCAAGGACGACACGCGCTCCTTCTCACTCTCGGAGTCGGGGCTCGCAAATGCGATGGCCGTCCTCTCCAACCCTTCGAACAACGCGCTCGATCCGGACACCTTGCCGTCGAGCGAGGCTACGGCCTCGAGCGCGACCTACGAGAACGGCACCGCGAAGTGGTGGGGCGTCCTCGACCGCAGTGCGGCCGTCTGGACCGTGAGTGCGCTCGGTCTCTCGAACAATCCGACCGGTCCCGGAGCCGCGGAGGTGCGGCGGAAGCTGACGGCAAAGGTCTCTATCCAGCCAACGTACACGCAGCCGCTGAACAATCCGGTCTGGAACTACCTGTACTCAGGGCACACGGGCAGCACCTGCGACCAGACGCTCAACAACAACATCTCCGGGTCGTCGCGCATGTACGTCGCCGGCAACCTCTGTCTGAGCCCGAACGTGGTCCTCACGCAGTCGGTCGTCATCGTCGGCGGCAACGCCGACGTGCAGAACAACGCCGCCGTTGGCGCGAACACGAACATGAGCACGCGAGTCGAGACGTACGTCGGGGGCAGCTGCCGGTACGGAACCGGGTCGTGGGCGACGTGCGACGGCAACCAGGACGCGAGGCACATCTACAGCAAGCTCTCCGACGGCTCGACGATCGGCGTCAACCACTCTCCGCCCGTGGTTCCACCTCCCGTCGCCGACTTCGCGACCTGGTACGAGAACGCGATCCCGGGCCCCTCGCAGACGTGTACGACCTCGAGCGGCACGGTCCCGACGTTCGACAACAACTATCCGACGCGGGACAACAGCGTGCCGACGGTCTTCGACCTGACGCCCGCGACGTCGTACATCTGTCGCGTCGGCCCCGGCGCCTCGACGACCTTGACTTCGGCGATCTCGTCGTCGCAGACGACGATCGCGGTGCAGTCGGCCGCCGGGTTCCCCACGTCGCAGTTCAAGATCAGGATCGATGACGAGGTGATGACGGTGACGGGCGGCTACGGCACGACGAGCTGGGCGGTCAGCCGCGGCGCGAACGGCACGACCGCCGCGTCGCACGCTTCGGGCCAGACCGTCCTCTGGGACGACGCGACGCCGAGCGGCGAGCTCTCGTGGAACGCGACGACGAAGACGCTGACCGTCAAGGGGACGATCTTGATCGACGGGAGCGCCAAGATCTCGAACGCCGCCACGAATACGTACAACGGGCAGGCGACGCTGTACCTCTCCGGCACGTTCTACGCGAACGGCAGCCTCTGCGCCAAGTTCAGCGGCTCCGCTTGCGACTTCAACAGCTGGGACCCGAACACCGAGCTGCTGACGATCGTCGCGAACGGAAGCGGCGGCCAGGTGAACCCCGGCGACAGCATCCAGTTCGCGAACAACTGGTCGTTCGAGGGCGCCCTGTACGCGACGAACGCGATCGAGTTCGGCAACAACGTCAGCATCGGCGGGCCGATCGTCGGTAGCCAGGTGATCCTCAGCAACAACCTGACGACGAACAACTTCCCGTACGTGACGACGGTGCCCGTCGGGATGCCGTCGAACCCGGCGGTCTTTGCGCAGCCGAACCCGCCGCAGATGTTCGCCGGTTAGCCGCCGCCGTCGACCGCTTCCTCCACGTGCCGCGTCGGCCGCGGACAACCTGTCCGCAGCCGAACTCGCCGCAGCTCTTCGCGGGCTAACAGGTTCTTTACGGGGTCTGACCCCGCGGAGGCGGGTGGCGCGCTCGATTCGCCCGCGAGCAGCGGCTTGCCGCCGCGGCGCTTCTTTACAGGGTCTGACCCCGGTTGGCCTTCAAGGCGCCGTCCGGTTCGGCCGATAGAGGCGGCGTGGAGGTCGCTCTCGCTGCATTTGCGCTCGCTCCGGGGCTCGCGCTCGGGAGCTTCCTGAACGTCGTCGCGGCGCGAGTGCCGCGGAAGCAATCGATCATCCGCCCGGCCTCGGCGTGCATGCACTGCTCGACGCCGATCGCCTGGTACGACAACGTGCCGCTCGTCTCGTACGCCGTCCTGCGCGGCCGCTGCCGCTCGTGCGGCGAGCGGATCGGGCTCCTCTACCCGGCCGTGGAGGTGACCGCCGCCCTGCTCGTCGCGGGCTGCGTGCTCGCGTTCGGCATCACAGCGCAAGCCGCGGTCGCCGCGTTCTTCTGCGCCGTCCTCGTCGCCATCTCGGCCGTCGACCTCGAGCACCGGATCGTCCCCGACCGGATCGTGCTCCCGGCCACGGTCGTCGTCCTCGCCGCCCAGACCGCGCTCGAGCCGAGCCTCGAGTGGCCGCTCGCTGCCCTCGGCGCGTCGCTCTTCCTCTTTCTCGCGGTGCTCGCATACCCGGCCGGGATGGGCATGGGGGACGTCAAGCTCGCGCTGCTCATGGGCGCTGCGCTCGGGAAGTCGGTCCTGGTCGCGCTGATGCTCGGGATGTTCGCCGCGCTCGTGCCCGGCATCTACCTCCTCGCCAGGCACGGCTCCGCCGGTCGCAAGATGGCGATCCCATTCGCGCCATTCCTGGCGCTCGGCTCGGTCGTCGCGCTCTTCGCCGGCGAGCAGCTCTTCGACGCGTATCTCGGCCTTCTCGGCGTCTAGCTCTTAAGGCGCAACCGCCTCCCGCCGATAGCTCATTCGAGGTATGGACCAGGAGCGTCCAGCGAAGCTGCGGCCCGTAGCTAAGAGCGATGCCGGCGAACAGCAAGAGGCGTCGCCGCTTCAGCCTGCTTTCCCGATCAACCCGCTCGCCGAGCTCGTGGCCGACGTGATCGAGGCGACCGGGCTCGTCGCCCCGGACAGGCTCGCGTTCGTGCGCGACAAGGCGCGCACGGGGTCGTTCGCGCAGGCGCTCGTCGACGAGGGCATCGCGGAAGGTCAGACGATCGCTCGCTCGCTCGCCGCACGTTACGACTTCCCACTCGTCGACCTCGTCGAGACGGGGATCTCCCCCGACGCCGCAGAGACGATCCCGCTCCACGTGCTGGAGCGGCTCGTCGCCATCCCGTACGCGCTCGAGGAAGGCACGCTGCGCGTCGCGCTCGCCGACCCGGGCAACGTCCACGCGATCGACGAGCTCCGGCTCGCCACCCGCTTCCAGCTCGAGCTCGGCGTTGCGAGCCGCGAGGACATCGAAACGGAGGTGCGCCGACTCGCGCGCGCCGCCGAGGCCTTCGGCGCCCGGGCCGTGCTCGAGGACGAAGGCGAGTTCGAGGAGGTCGAGGAGGAAGAGGAGGACGACCTCGAGCAGGACGACGGCATCTCCGACGCGCCGCTCGTGCGGCTCGTGAACTCGCTGATCTTCCAGGCCGCGGAGGACGGGGCGAGCGACATGCACTTCGAGCCGACGAAGGACGGGATCGTCGTCCGCTTCCGCATCGACGGCGTCATGCACGAGATCCAGCGCATTCCGAAGCGCATGGTCGCTGGCGTCACGACTCGCTTGAAGGTGCTCGCCAAGCTCGACATCGCGGAACGCCGCAAGCCCCAGGACGGCCGCATCTCGCTGAACGCTCGCACCGCCGGCCGCATGCTCGACATCCGCGTCGCGACCCTGCCGACCGTCGACGGCGAGAAGATCGCGATGCGTCTCCTCGACAAGTCGAAGAAGGCGCCGACGCTCGAGGAGCTCGGCCTGCCCGAGGAGATGCGAGGGCGCCTGAGCGAGATCATCCGCCGGCCGACCGGTGCTCTGCTCGTCACGGGCCCGACCGGCTCCGGGAAGTCGACGAGCCTCTACGCCGCGCTCTCGGAGATCAACCGCCCGGAGATCAACGTCGTCACGATCGAGGATCCCGTCGAGTACCGCCTGCCCGGCATCTCGCAGATGCAGATCAACACGAAGGCGGGCTTTACGTTCGCCTCGGCCCTGCGCGCGATCCTGCGCTCCGACCCTGATGTCGTCATGGTCGGCGAGATCCGCGACGCAGAGACGGCGAAGATCTCGATCGAGGCCGCGCTGACCGGCCACCTCGTGCTCTCGACGATGCACACGAACGACGCCCCGGGCGCGATCACGCGCCTCTCGGAGATGGGCGTCGAGCCGTTCCTCACGGGCTCCGCCGTCTCGGCCGTGCTCGCCCAGCGCCTCGCGCGCAAGCTTTGCGCGCACTGCTGCGAGATGTACAACCCGTCCGTCGACGAGCTGCTGCGGAACCGCGTCTCACCCGACGTCGCCGCGGCCTCGGACGGGATGGCCTTCTACCGCAAGCGCGGCTGCCCGCGGTGTGGGCAGACCGGCTACAAGGGCCGGATCGGCGTCTTCCAGCTCTTCGTCATGTCCGAGGAGCTCGAGTCGCTCGCGGTCAAGCGCGCGAGTCGCGAGGAGATCGAGCAGGTCGCGATCGAGCAGGGCATGAGAACGCTCTGGGACGACGGCCTGTCGAAGGTCATGTCAGGCGTCACGTCATTGGACGAACTGGGCCGTGTCCTTGTTTGAACTGTCCCCCATTCGAGGGAGGCCCGGGTCACCCATTACGCCGATGGGCGCAAGGGCGCCACGGCCGATGAGCCACGCAGGAGTCTGAGAGAAAGGGAGCCATGTCTTCGAACCCGCCCAACGAAGGAATGTTCTTCGTCGACCAGCCGGCTCAGCCGCCAGCCGCGGCGCCGCCGGCCGCCGTCCCGCCTCTGGCTCCTCCCGCGCCGGCCGAGCCCGTCGCGGCGCCGGAGCAGGCGCCTGAGCCTGCGCCTGCGGCCGCTGCACCGGCTGCGGCCGAGGCCGACGCTCCTCCGGAGCCGGCCGCGATGCGCGACGTGCCGCTCGGGACGCTCATCTTCCGCGCGGGCCTGCTCGCCGAGGAGCAGCTCGAGGACGCGCTCCAGGAAGGCATGCGCTCCGGCAAGCGGCTCGGAGAGGTGCTGCTCGAGCGCGGCTGGCTGCACGAGCGTGATCTCGGCCGCCTCCTCGCGGGACAGAAGGGCCTCCCGTTCGTCGAGCTGTCGGGCGTGATGCCGGATCC